>DATJSO010000199.1:0-7203 GCA_035504075.1 Allostellaceae bacterium
GCAGCGCCGCGATCTCGCGGGCCGAGCGGCTGACCCCGCCGATGCCGCCGGGCACCGGGTCATAGCCGTCGATGACAAAACACAGCGTGTCGGCGGGCCGTGCGTCGTCAAGCGCCGCCACCGACACGGCGCCGCCGCCGTAAACCTGGCCGTCGATCGTCACCGGCAGCATGCCCGGCAGCGCCGTGCTGGCCAGCACGTGCTCCGGGCCGAGCACATGGTGATCGTTGTCGAAATAGGTTTCCGCTCCGGTCACGAGATTGACCGCACCCAGCACCAACCGCACCGTACCGGAATTGATGCGGCCGAAATCGACCGCACCGTGCAGCAGCGCCTGCAATTCCGCGGCCGGCAGCAACGGCGTGTCGGGCGCAACGGGGGCCGCCGACAGCGGCGCGCGCTCGGCCGGCCGGCAGCGGCCGAGCCACTGCCGCAGCAGGTGCGGCACCACGCCGCCCTGACGGCGGCCGATGCGCCGCGCCAACTCGTGCCAGAACTGGCGCAGTCGAAAGGTGCGTTCGTGCGGCAGGTTGCCGGCGATGATCGCCGCGTTGATCGCGCCCATTGCCGTGCCGGCCAGCCAGTTGGGTCGCGCGCCGCTGCTTTCCAGCGCCGCATAGGCGCCTGCCTGGTAGGCGCCTAGCGCGCCGCCGCCGGGCAGGATCAGCGCGATCCGCTCAAAGCGGGCCAAGCTCTTGTCGGACCGTCCGCGCGTCACCCTCCGCTCCTCGCCAGAATGCCGCCCACCGGGGATCATCATAAAAGCTCGCCAATGGGCGTCCAGTGTCGAAACGCGCCCGGCCTTATTTCCGCTCCGCGGTCGCGAGCGGCGGCACCGTTTTGAGATAGACCGCGATGGCGCGCCGATCGGCTTCGGTCAGCCGCGACGTGCTGTTGACCACCTCCGCCATCGTGCCGCCGATAAAGTCGAAACCCGGCGTCTGCCCATCGGTCAGCAGCGCGACGATGTCGGACACGTTCCAGCTGCCGATGCCGCTCTTCGGGTCGGACGTGATGTTCGGGACCTTGTCGCCGTTCGGCCCGTGCCGCGTTCCGGCGAGAAAACGGCTCTGTTGCATCGCGCCGAGAAAATTGCGCGGTGTGTGGCATTCGCCGCAATGCGCCAGCGCGAGGACGAGATAGGCGCCGCGGTTCCACGCGGCGCTGCGACCGGGCGTCGAACGAAACCGCCCCGGCGCGAAGAACAGCCATTTCCAGATCGTTTGCAACGGCCGCCACGAAAGCGGGAACGGCAGTTCGGGCGGACGGTTCGGCTGCCGCACCGCCGGCAACGTCTGCATGTAGGCCCAGATCGCCCGGGCGTCGCCGTCGGTGATCTTGGTGAAGCTCGGATAGGGCATGGCCGGGAACAGGTTGGCGCCGTCTGCCCGGATGCCGTCGTGCAGCGCGTGCAGAAATTGCGCCTCGGTCCATCGGCCGATGCCGGTCTTGGGGTCGGGGGTGATGTTGGGGCTGTAGAACGTGCCGAACGGGGTGGCGATCGCCCGTCCGCCGGCATACGGCTTGCCGCGATGCGCAACATCGGTATGACAAGTGACGCAATCGGCGGCGTTCGTCAGATAGGCGCCGCGCGCAACAACGGCCCGATCGGCGGCGAAGGCCGCCGGCGCAGCCGAGAACAACAAGAGAAACGCAGCGAGGGCTGCGGCTATTTCTGCTCGCGGAACTTGCTGTGGCAACCGCCGCAACCATTCTTGCCGAGGTCCGCGAAGGCCGCTCCGATCTTTTTCTTGTCGCCGGTCTTCACCGCCGCTGAGAGCGCAAAGGCCTTTTGCACCGCGTTGCCCTGCGCCGCGAGGAAACCCTGCCAATCGCTCCAGATCAGCGGCTTTGCCGCGAACTTGCCGTCGGGGCTCGTGCCGCCCGAGCCTTTTGGAAACAGGTCGGGAATCTTGCGGGTCGTGTTCGTCAGACCGGCGGCCGCGACGACCGCTTTCGCCTGCGGTGCCTTGCCCGTCAAATAGGCGTGGATGACGCCGAGATCGGCGGCCTGCTGTTTCATCAGCGCCGCGCGCTGCTGCAGCACGGCAGCAGACCCTTGGGCATGGGCGACAGCACCGCCGGATCCGATCACGGCACCCGCAAGGCCAACGACAGCCATCAGCCTCGATGCTTTCATATTCTCCCTCCCCGCGGCCAAAGCCGGCCCATGCGAGCCTAGCAAACGCCGGCGGCGATGCAATGATCGCGTTCGCCGTGTTCCGGTGACAGGCGTTCAGGTGATCGGCGTCTCGATATGGGTCTTGAAGCCGGGGCGCTGGCGCAGCCGGTCGTACCACGCGCGCAGGTTCGCCAGGTTCGGGCGCTCGATCGCAAAGGCGAACCAGCGATAAATCAGCGTGCCCAACGTGATCTCTGCAAGGCTCAGCGACGGCCCGGCCAGATACGGCCGATTTTGCAGTTCGTCGTCGAGGATGGTCCACGCGGCGAGCGCGCGCCGGCGCGCCGCCTCGATCGCCGCCGCGTCGCGCGCCTCGGGCGCGGTGCGCACAAGCCCGAACAACAGCTGCCCCATCGGCGGCCCGACAACGGCGAGTTGCCAATCCATCCAGCGCTCGACATGCGTGCGGGCGGCGGGGTCGCGCGGATAGAGGCCCTCGCCGCCGTGGGTTGCGGCGAGATAGCGGCAGATCGTATTCGACTCCCACATGACCAGACCGCCATCCAGAACGGTCGGCACCAGCCCGTTCGGGTTCAAACGGAGATATTCGCGGTCGCGATTGCCGCCAAACCGCCCACCGAGATCGATCCGCTCGAATGGCAAGTCCAACTCGGCGCAGCACCACAGAACCTTCTGTACATTCGACGAGCTTGCCCGTCCCCAGATCTTCAGCATGATCGCCCTCCTGCCGCTCGGTGAGGTAATGGAGCCTCAGATTGCCGGGCGGCGCAACCGCGCGGCAGCGATGCGCTATGATCGGAGGCGCCGCCGCCGGATAGCCGGAGAGAGCCTATGATTAGCATCGCCTTCCTGCTGCTGCTAGCGCTTGTCGTACCCGCCGTCGCGGCGCAGACTCAACAAGGACTGCAGGTGATGAAGAAATGGTCGGCGATGGACCAATGCGCCAAAAAGGCCCAGGCCGCCTTTCCCGACTTCACGGCCGAGGCAGACACCAAGCGCGATGCGCAACTGCAGGCGTGTCTCGAGGGCCAGAATTTGCCGTCGCGGGAGCCGCTCTCGCCGCACCCGTGAAGCAGGCAGGCGCCGCCTCGCCGCCGGTGCCCCGCGCGCCGCCGGCGACGGATATGCCGGACGAGATTGCAGCGCGCATCCTTACCGGCGATCGGCGGGCGCTGGCGCGCGCCGTGACGTTCGTCGAGTCGACGCGAGCCGACCATCGCCGCGCCGCCGAAGCGTTGATCGAGCGGCTTCTGCCGGCAACCGGCGGGGCTACTCGAATTGGCATCACCGGGCCGCCGGGCGCCGGCAAATCGACGTTCATCGAGCGCTTCGGCCTCAGGGGCATCGCACAGGGCCGCAGGATAGCGGTGCTCGCGGTCGATCCTGGATCAAAGCGCGGCGGCGGTGCCATTCTCGGCGACAAGACACGGATGGGCGAACTGAGCCGCGCGGCCGCGGCGTTCATCCGGCCGTCTTCGGCCGGCGCCGAATTGGGCGGCGTCGCCCGCCGCACCCGCGAGGCGATCCTCCTCTGCGAGGCGGCCGGGTTCGACATCGTCATCGTCGAGACGGTCGGTGCCGGCCAGTCGGAAACGACGGTCGCCGAAATGGTCGACATGTTCGTGCTGATCCTGCCGCCGGCCGCCGGCGACGAATTGCAGGGATTGAAGCGGGGCATTATCGAACTGGCCGATCTGATCCTCGTCAACAAGGCCGATGGCGCCCTCATCGAGCATGCGCGCCGAGCCGCCGCTGAATACGCCAATGCGTTGCACCTGATCCGCGCGGCGCGCCCCGAATGGCCGTCGCCGGTGCGTGCCGTCTCGGCGCTGACCGGGGACGGTATCGGCGGCGTCTGGGAGGACGTCGCACGGTTCCGCGCCGCGCTCGAGAGAAGCGGCGCCTGGCAACGGCAGCGCATCGGGCAGGCGCGGCAGGCGCTGTGGGCCGAGATCGGCGCCGCGCTGATCGAGCGCTTCCGCGCCGCGCCGGCCGTGTCAGCGCAACTCGATGCCGCCGAACGCGACGTTTGCGACGGCCGGCGCACGCCGGCGGCCGCCGCCCGTCACCTGCTCGACGCCTTTTCGGGCAAAGAGGCTTAGCGGGCGCGGGCGAAATACTCCTCGTACGGCACGTCGTTGCTGATCAGCACGCCGCCATCGACATCAAGCGCGACGCCCGTGCACATGCGCGCCATGCCGCTGGCAAGAAACAGCACAGCGTCGGCGATGTCCTCCGGCTCAACCATGCGCCCCAACGGGATTTTCCGGGCGCGCGCCGCCTTTTGTTCGGCCGAGGGGATCTGGCCGCCGCCGAACCCGGTCGCCGTCGGGCCGGGGCAGACGGCGTTGACGCGGATGTTGTCGGGCGCCAGTTCGTAGGCCGCGTGGCGCGTAAAGCCGAGCAGTCCAGCCTTTGAGGCGCTGTAATTGGCGCCGCCGCCGAACGAAATGCGGCGGCCAGCGACCGAGGCGACGTTGACGATGGCGCCGCCGCCGCGCCGCTTCATGTGCGGGATCACCGCCTGAGTGCCATTGAACGGACCGCGCAGGTTGACCGCCATGATGCGGTCCCAGTCCGCGGCCGGCATCGCGACGATCGTCTGGCGGGTGATCGTGCCGGCCGAATTGACCAGCACGTCGATGCCGCCCTCCGCCGCAGCTATCTCGGCCGCAAGCCGCGCGAAGGCGGCGCCGTCGGCAACGTCGAGCGCATGACCCGCGGCGGCGGCGCCGATTTCCACCGCGACGCGCTGCGCTGCGCCGCCGTCGCGGTCGAGCGCGTGCACCCGCGCCCCTGCCGCCGCGAACGCGCGGCAGCAGGCGGCTCCGATGCCGTTGCCGCCACCCGTCACCAGCACGATCTTTCCGGTGAAGTCGAGCGCCATCGCTCCCCCTCGAATGACATTTTCAGGCAGCACCGCGCTGGCGGGGCAGCCCGGCCGCGGACCTGCCTGTCAGTGCGTGATCAGGCGGCGTTCGATCGCGGCGGCCTTGATCGCCTTCTGCAGTTTCTCGAAGGCCCGCACCTCGATCTGGCGCACCCGCTCGCGCGAGATGCCGTATTGCTGCGACAGGTCTTCGAGCGTCGTCGGGTTTTCCCTGAGGCGCCGCTCGGTCAGAATATGCCGCTCGCGATCGTTCAGATGCGTCATCGCCTTGTCCAGAAGGTCGCGGCGCAGGCCGAGTTCCTGGCGCTCGCCGAGCATCGTCTCCTGGCTCTCGGTCTCATCGACGAGCCAATCCTGCCACTCGCCCTCGCTGTCGCTTCTGAGCGGCGCGTTCAGCGAATGATCGGGGCTGGCGAGGCGGCGGTTCATGCTGACGACATCGGCCTCCGGAACATCGAGTTCGGTGGCGATCTTCTTCAGGTTCTCCGGCGACAGGTCGCCCTCTTCGACCGCCTGCAACTGCCCCTTCAGTTTGCGCAGGTTGAAAAACAGCTTCTTCTGCGCCGCGGTGGTGCCCATTTTGACGAGCGACCACGAGTGCAGAATGTATTCCTGGATCGCGGCGCGGATCCACCACATCGCATAGGTCGCCAGGCGGAAACCGCGGTCTGGGTCGAAACGCTTCACCGCCTGCATCATGCCGACGTTGCCTTCCGAGATCAGTTCGGACAGCGGCAGCCCATAGCCGCGATAACCCATCGCGATCTTGGCGACAAGCCGCAGGTGGCTCGTCACCAGCCGATGCGCCGCCTCAGCGTCCTCCTGCTCCTTCCAACGCTTGGCGAGCATGTATTCCTCATCCGGCTCCAGCATCGGGAATTTGCGGATCTCCTGCAGATACCGCGTCAAATTCCCTTCGCCTGAGATGGACGGGACCGAAAGCGTGGCCATTCTCTTAATGTTGCTCCGATGGATGCCGCGTACTGGCGAAACGCCCGAGACAGGGAGCGCGATCCCGCGGCCAGACCGCTCCCCGAGAAGCCTTACTTATATAGTCGGGCTTTGTCCAGTTTAAAGTGGCTCTAAACTAGCGAGCAGCCCGAGCATGTCCGGCGGCAATCCGCTGTCAAAGGCCAGCCGTTCCCCGGTCGTCGGGTGGGTAAATCCGAGACGCGCGGCGTGCAAGGCCTGCCTTGGAAAAGCGGCAATTTCGCCGGCGTCGCCGGCGGCTCGCGCCGGCCGCCGCGCGGCCCGCCCGCCATAGACGGTGTCGCCGATCAGCGGATGGCCGATATGCGCCAGATGCACGCGCACCTGATGGGTGCGGCCGGTCAGCAGCCGGCATTCGACCAGCGCCGCACCCTCCCCGTCCCGTCCGAGCCGGCGCAGAACCCGGTAGCGCGTCGCCGCCGGCTTGCCGCGGCCGGCCGAAACCACCGCCATTTTCTTGCGGTTGACGGGGCTGCGGCCGATATTGCCGGCGATCTCGCCGGCGGGCGGCGCGGGCACGCCCCGGACCACGGCCAGGTAGGCGCGCTCGATGCGATGCTCGGCGAAATCCTGCGACAGCGCGTGGTGGGCCGCTTCGGTTTTTGCGGCGACGAGGAGGCCGCTGGTGTCTTTGTCGAGGCGATGCACGATGCCCGGGCGCCGCACGCCGCCGATGCCGGCAAGGCTCGGGCCGCAATGCGCGAGCAGCGCGTTGACCAGCGTCCCGTCAGGATTGCCCGGCGCGGGATGCACAACAAGGCCGGCCGGTTTGTCGATGACGATCAGGTGCGCATCCTCGAAGCGCACCTCGAGCGCCAGCGGCTGCGCCGCCGGTGCCGCCTCGACCGGCGGCGGCAGCATGACGACGAGACCGGCTCCGGCCACCGCGCGCTGCGCCGGATCGCGCAATACTCGGCCGGCGGCGTCGGCGACGCGCCCCTCCAGGATCAGCTGCTTGATGCGGCTGCGCGACAACTCCGGGAGCCGGCGCTGCACGGCACGGTCGAGCCGCGCACCGGCATCGGCGGGCGCGACCGTTACCGCGACGCGGCGCCCGCCGGGGGCACGGCCGGCCGCGTTCGCGGGCGTCGCCTCAGCCATCGTGCCGCGGCCCGGGCGGAGGTGAGGCAGTGCCGGCACGCGCGTTGACCGCTCTCGTCATCGTTCTCGGGCTGCTGAT
>DATJSO010000200.1:0-3455 GCA_035504075.1 Allostellaceae bacterium
CGGCGGCGGCGCCATACGTGCTGCCGGCGTCGGTTGCGATCCTGATCTTGCTGTTTTTGGTGCAGCCGCAGGGGACGGCGAGGATCGGCCGCGTGTTCGGGTCGGTCATGACGCTGTGGTTTGCCGCGATCGCATTGCTCGGCGTCTGGGGCGTCGGCCGCAACCCGGCCGTGCTGATCGCGATCGACCCGCGCTTCGGCCTGCGCTACCTGCTGTCCGGCGGGGTCGGCGGCTTTCTCGTCCTCGGCGGGGTCTTTTTCTGCGTCACCGGCGCGGAGGCGCTTTATGCCGACATGGGGCATTTCGGCGCCCGGCCGATCCGCGTCGCCTGGTTGGCGCTGGTCTTCCCGAGCCTCGTCCTGAATTACGCCGGGCAGGCGGCGCTCGTATTGAACGGAACGTCGGTCTCGGAAAACATCTTTTATCGCCTGTGCCCGGAGGTGCTGCTGCCGCCGTTCATCGTGCTGGCGACCGGTGCGACGATCATCGCCAGCCAATCGATCATCACCGGCGCCTTTTCGATGACCCGGCAGGCGATCCAGCTCGGCTGGCTGCCGCGCCTGCGCATCGTCCAGACCTCGGCCGAGGGTTACGGCCAGATCTATGTCGGCACGGTGAACTGGCTGTTGATGATCGTGACGCTGGGGCTGACGATCGGCTTTCGCAAATCGGACAACCTCGCCTCGGCCTACGGCATCGCGGTTTCGGCAACGATGCTGATGACCTCGGTGCTGCTGTTCATCGCGATGCGCGAGGTGCTGAACTGGAGTCTCGCGGTCGCGGCGGTGGTGGCGGCGGTTTTCATAGTCGTCGACTCCGGTTTTTTTGTCGCCAACTTCGCCAAAGTGCTCGACGGCGGATATGTGCCGCTGGCCCTGGCGGCCGCGGTCTACGGCGTCATGGTGGTCTGGCACGTCGGCGCGAACGCGGTCGGTGCGCGGTTCCGCGACGCGGTCACCCCGATCAACGAATTCATGGCGATGATCGTCGAGCGGGGCATCCCGCGCGTGCCCGGCGCCGCCGTGTTCCTGACCCGCACCGACCACGACGTGCCGCCGGTAATGTTGTGGCACGTCAAGCACAACCGCGCCTTGCACCAGACGCTGTTCGTCCTGACCGCGATTACCGAGCCGGTGCCGCGGATCGCCAGCGAGCATCGCCTCACCGTTACCGAGGTCGCGCCGCGCTTCTGGCGCGCCGAAGCCCGCTACGGGTTTATCGAGCGGCCGGATATTCCGCTGCTGCTGCGGCAGGCGCACGAGCGCGGCTGCCATATCGACCTGCTGTCCGACGTCACGTACTACGTCGGCCACGAGACTGTATTACCGGCCGATGACCGCAAGGCGCTGCCGCGCTGGATCGAGGCGCTGTTCGCGCTGATGCAGCGCAATTCGGCGCACTTGACCGATTATTTCAGACTGCCGGCCGACAAGGTTGTCGAAATCGGCCGCCAGGTGGCGATCTGACGGCGGGGCGGCGTGGCGCGCGGCGAAATCTTTCATCCCGATTACCTGCCGGAACCCTATTGGTGGCAGGCCTACCGGCCAGCGTCGGGCGACTTGGTCGACGTGCCGCGAACCGCGCGGGTGGCGATCGTCGGTGGCGGCTATGCCGGGCTGGCCGCCGCCCTCGAACTGGCTCGGCATGGCGTCGAAGCCGTGGTGCTGGAGCGCGGCGCGCTTGGCGTCGGCGCCAGCACGCGCAACGGCGGCCATGTCTCGGGCGGCGTCAATATCGGCAAGAGCTTTTCCGGCCGCGCCGCAGCGGTCGATCCGGAACGGACGCGGCTGCTGCTCGCCGACGGCGCGGACGCGTTTTCGCTGATCGAGCAACTGATCGAGAGCGAGGCGATCGATTGCTTCTGGCAAAAGCGCGGCCGCTTTGTCGGCGCCTGGACGCCGGCGCATTTCGCTGATCAAGAACAGCGGCTGCGGGCGCTTAACGACGCGGCGCAGTCGGGTGCCTACATGGTGTCGCGCGAGGCGCAGCGCGCCGAGATCGCCAGCGATTATTACCACGGCGGCATGGTCGTCGAGCGTTCGGCCAGCCTGCACCCGGCGCTCTATTACAAGGGGTTGCTCGACGCGTGCCGCCGCCGTGGCATCGCCGTTTGCGCCGAGGCCGCTGTCGACAATATCGCCGCGAGCGGCGCCGGCTGGCGCGTCGCGACAAGCCGCGGCAGCCTCGACGTCGGCGATGTCGTGGTCGCGACCAACGGCTATACCGGCGGGCTGACGCCGGCCTTGCGCCGCCGCGTCGTGCCGATCGCCAGCCACATCATCGCGACGGAGGAACTGCCTGCCGATCTCGCGGCGTCGTTGATCCCGACCGGCCGCACGCTGTCCGATACCAAGCGCGTCTTGTGCTACTACCGGATGTCGCCCGATGGCACGCGGATGGTATTTGGCGGCCGCGCCCGCTTCACGCCGGCCGATCCGGAACTTTGCGCCCGCGTGCTCCACGGCTGCATGACGGCGCGCTTTCCGCAATTGCGCGGCGTTCGCGTCACCCGCAGCTGGACCGGCAACACCGCCTTTACGCTCGACGCGCTGCCGCACATGGGCGAGGCCGGCGGGCTGCATTACGCGCTCGGCTGCAATGGCAGCGGGATCGCGATGATGACCTATCTCGGAACGCAAACCGCGCGCAAGATCGCCCGCGTCGCCAACCGCCCGTGCGCCTTCGACAGCCCCGATTTCCCCGATCACCCGCTGTATACCGGCAACCCGTGGTTCCTGCCGGTCGTCGGCGGTTGGTACCGGCTGCGCGACCGCGTCGACCGCCTGCTCGCGTAGTCCATGTTTTCGTCATGGCCGGGCTTGGCTCCGCCATTTGCGATGCCGATAATAGCTGCGGCGTCTCGCGGGTTCCCGGCTCGAGGCCGGGCATGACCGCACGATCAGGTAGGAGGAGGTTGAGGCAAATGCAGTTCGAGGCATTCAAGGCGTCGCTGGGCGGCGCGGCGCCACCGGCCGAAGCCAACTTGCCGGCGCAGGCGCTGTGGTGGCAGGCCAAGGGCGACTGGCACCGCGCGCATCGCTGCTGCCAGGATTCGGCCGACGAGAACGGCGCCTGGGCGCATGCCTATCTGCACCGCGTCGAGGGTGACCAGATGAACGCCGGCGGCTGGTACACGCGCGCCGGCAAGGCGCCGTCGACCGCGCCGCTCGACCAGGAGTGGGAGGAGATCGCCCGCGCGGTCCTCTGAGGCCGCCAGGACCTCTCGATCCGTCGTCTCCGCGTGAGCGCGGGCGGTGATCATTGTCTCTCCGGGTAAAGCGTTGCCGGGTCGATGAGCGGCTCGGCGATCGTCGCCCAGCCGCCATTGCGCCAGGCGCGGAAAAAGCAGCTGCGCCGGCCGGTGTGGCAGGCAACGCCCGCCTGATCGACGAGCAGCAGCAGCGCGTCGCCGTCGCAATCAAGGCGCATCTCGCGCAATAGTTGCGCCTGCCCCG
>DATJSO010000201.1:0-9464 GCA_035504075.1 Allostellaceae bacterium
CCGTCACGACAAGACGATGCCCGGGCGGACAATCGACGAGCGCCGCATCGTCCTTGAGACCGAGCCCGCCCGGTCCGGCGAGCGGCGCAAACAACTCCCGGATGCGGCCGAATTCGCCGAGCCCGCCGGTGGCAGGCATCGCGCTATAGGTCCGCGCGGCGCAGCGTATCGGCGAGCCGGTGCAGCACGCCGTTCGCCAACGCCGGTTCGCGCCCGTCGAAAAAGGCGTAAGCGATCGCGACATATTCGCTGAGCGTGACGCGCGGCGGGATGTCGAGCCGATGCACGAGCTCGAAAGAGCCGGCTTCCAGAATGAGCCGCAGCAGCGTCTCCAGCCGGGGCAGCGGCCACTCCTCGTTGAGCGCCGCCGAGATGCACTCGTCGAGCCGCTTGCGGTCGCCGGCGACGCCGCGCACAATCTCGGCGAACAGAGCCGTATCCGCCTCGCCATAGCGCTCGCCGTCGATCTCGCGCCCGAGCCGGTGATGGACGAACTCGCCGATCGCCGCATCGGCGCCGCGGCCGGGGTTCAGTTCGAGCTGATACAGCGCCTGCACGGCGGCGAGGCGCGCATTGCTGCGCCGCCGCGCGGCCCCGCCGAGGCGCGGCAGGTCCGCGGTCTGTGGCGCGGCGGTCACAGCGCGTTTCCGGTGAAACGGCGCTGCAGCACGATCAGCGCGAGGCAGGCGCGCACCGCTTCGCCGCCTTTGTCGCGTCCGCCGCCATCGGCTGCGGCGGGCGCGGCACGGACCAGCGCCTGCGCCTCGTTCTCGACGGTCAGGATGCCGTAGCCGATCGCCAGCCCGTCGCGCACCGCCAGATCCTGCAGCGAGCGGGCCGTCTCGGTACAGATATGCTCGTAATGGGTCGTCTCGCCGCGAATGACGCAGCCGAGCGCGACATAGCCGTCGAACCGTCCACCGGCGAGCCGCGCCGCCGTCGCGATCGCGGGCGGAATCTCGAAGGCGCCGGGCACCGCGGCGGTTTCCCAGGTCGCCCCGGCCGCGGCCGCGGCGCGCTCGGCCCCCTCGCGCAGCAACGCGGCCAAGTGCGCGTAATAGGGCGCCTCGACAAGGAGCAGGTGAGGGGCTCGCGCCATGTTCAGGGCCGTTCCGCCGTTTCGGATCGCGCCGCGAGCAGCCGCGCGACGTAGCGCGCGATCGGGTCGATCTCCAGGTTCAGGCGCTGGCCCGGCCGCGCCTCGCCGAAGCCGGTATGCGCGAGCGTGTAGGGGATCAGATTGACACCGAAGGATGCTGCGTTGACCTCGTTGACAGTCAGGCTTACGCCGTCGAGCGCAACGGAACCCTTGCTCGCGACATACGGCATCAACGCGGCCGGTGCCTCGATGACGAGGCGCATCGATTCACCCTCCGCCCGGCGCTCGATGAGCCGCGCGACGCCGTCGACGTGACCCGAGACGATGTGCCCGCCGAGTTCGTCGCCGGCCTTGAGGGCGCGTTCGAGATTGACCGGAGTCCCTTCCGCCCAGTCGCCGAGGGTAGAGCGCGCCAGGGTTTCGGCCGACGCCTCGGCGGCGAATGCCCCCGGCTCGACGGCGACGACCGTCAGGCAGACGCCGGAGCAGGCGATCGAGGCTCCGAGCGGAATTGCCGCGGCGTCATAGGCGGTCGCGATCGTCACGGCGAGCCCGCCGTCCGGCCCTTCGCCGCGGCGCCGCCGCCGCACCCGGCCGACATCGGTGATGATCCCGGTGAACATCGGCTAAAGCTAGGGGGCGCGGCCGCGCTTGGAAAGCGCCTTTCACGCATGACCGGTTGCCCGCCGGCACAATCGCCGTCGTCCGGCGTTTCTAACTGCGTGAAAGAACATGCGGTTTCAACCATTCAGGTCGGATCTGCGCGATCGTTCGCGGATCGTGCAAGGCATGGAGTTTTATCATGAAACAATCCGCTACCCGCCTCGGTCTCGCCGCCGCTGCCCTGCTGCTCGCAGCCGGCAGCGCCGCGCCGGCCTGGGCGCTGCCCAGCGTCACCGATCCCGATGCGGCGGTCGCCTGCCAGGCGTTCCAGCCGAACGGCGCCGGCGGCTGGATGGCGACGGCGCCGACGACGCTCGACTACAACAATGGCACGGCGCTGAATATCAGCCCGGGCGAGACGTTCGCGCCGAGCCAGATTATCGGCGGCGTCGAGGTCGTCACGACGCTGGAGCGCCACTGCGGCAACCTGTAGCCGCCCGTCAGCCGCGGCGAACGCGAAAGCAGGACAGCACGTCGGCGCCGAGCGGCGCGCATTCGATGCGCTCGAAGCGCGGCGCGGTGTCCAGGCGATCGAGGCCGAGGGCGGCGACGGCAGGAATAGCTTCGCCGCCGAGCAGAAGTGGCGCGTGCAGCCAGACGAGGCGGTCGACGAGGTCGGCGCGGAGCAGCGCCGCCGCGAGCCGGCCGCCGCCCTCGACCAGCAGGCGGGTCAGACCGCGCGCCCCGAGCGCCGCCAGCGTGGCGGCGAGGTCGATCCGCCCGGCGTCGTCGGCGGTGACCAGGATGATTTCGACGCCGGCGTCGCGCAGCCGTTGCTGCCGGGCGGGATCGGCATCGGCCAGCGTCACGATCCAGGTCGGCAGATTGCGAGCTTCGGCCATGATCCGCGCTGCCGGCGGAATGCGCAGCGCCCGGTCGAGCGCAACACGCATCGGCCCGCGCCGGCCGAGACCCGGCAGCCGGCAGGTCAATTGCGGATCGTCCGCCAGCACGGTGCCGGTCCCGACCAGCACCGCATCGTGCGACGCGCGCAGCAGGTGCGCGTAATCGAGTGCCGCCGGTCCCGTGATCCAGCGGCTTTCGCCGCCCGCCGTCGCGATGCGGCCGTCGAGTGACGCGGCAAGTTTCAGCGTCACCAGCGGCCGGCCGAGCCGCACGCGGGTAAAAAAGCCGGCATTGATCTCGGCCGCCTCGTCGGCGTACGGCCCGGCATCGACGAGGACGCCGGCCTTGCGCAGCCGTGCGATGCCGCGTCCCGACACCCGCGGATCGGGGTCTTCGACCGCTACGACGGCCCGTCCGATGCGGGCGGCGACCAGCGCGTCGGCGCAGGGCGGCGTGTATCCCCAGTGGCTGCAGGGTTCCAGCGTCACATAGGCGGTCGCGTCTGCGGCGGCGGCGCCGGCGCGCCTCAGCGCTTCCGTTTCCGCGTGCGGCCGTCCACCCGGCTGGGTCCAGCCGCGGCCGACAACCCGGCCATCCTTTGCGAGGATGCAGCCGACCGCCGGGTTTGGCCAAACCGCACCGAGGCCGCGCCGCGCCAGCCGCAGCGCCGCTTGCATCATGCGGCGATCGACGACGTCCGATCGCGATGCCGGGGACCGCTCAGCCGTCATTGACCAAACTTACGACGATCGGCGCCTCGCGGCGTACCCGTCTCGCGTACAGCGGCCTGTTGCGGTTATTTCTTGACGGCGCGCGCCGAATTGCGGCCGGTGCCGCGGCCAAGGCCGATTTTCTTGGCGAATTCCGAACGCTGCTCGGCGTATTTCGGGGCGACCATCGGGTAGTCCGGCGGCAGCCCCCATTTTGCGCGATATTCATCCGGCGTCAGGTTATAGGTCGAGCGCAGGTGGCGCTTCAACATCTTCAGTTTCTTGCCGTCTTCCAAGCAGATCAGGTATTCCGGGGTCACGGATTTGCGGATCGGCACCGCCGGCTTCAAGGGTTCGGCGGGCGGCTCCACGGCTGGTCCTTCAAGCCCGCGCAGCGAATTGTAGACAGCCTGGATGATGTCCGCCAGTTGTGTCGTCGGCAGGGTATTGTTGCTGACATACGCCGACACAACCTCGGCCGTCATTCTCAGCAATTCGTCCTCTGCTGCCCTGGGCGCCACCGATTCCGCCATGTTCTCCCCCGCTCATTTAACCGATTCGACGAAACCTGATAGTTGCAGAGCGAGTGGAGGATGTCAAACCAAAATGCCGGGACCAAGACAGTAATGATGAACATGAGGCTCTACCACGACTTGCGCCACGCTTAAGAAGTGCCACGCCGGCATGTGATGGCAGGGAGATCGGTTCGGCGACGCGGTGTCTGGTCAATGGTTATGCATTTTCATGCAATGATTTGCCGCGGTTCGACCGGGATCGCGGCGAAATCGGCCGGGCCGCGACCGGATACGCGATTGCTGGTATGTAGCTGACAGGGCCGCCCACGATATGGTATAGCGTGGGCACGGCCGCATCCGCTGGTTTCCCGTCATCGCCGAGGTGTACCCTGCCGCTTTCTCCCGCTATGTCGTCCGGCACCATGCCTGCCGCCGCGTTCTTTTCGCGCAATCTGGCCGACGCCGATCCCGAACTGGCCGCTGCCATCGCCGGCGAGCGCCGGCGCGAGCAGTCGCAGATCGAGTTGATCGCCAGCGAAAACATCGTCTCGCGGGCGGTGCTGGACGCCCAGGGATCGCTGCTGACAAACAAATACGCCGAGGGATATCCGGGCCGGCGTTACTACGGCGGCTGCGCGTTCGTCGATGTCGCCGAGCGGCTGGCAATCGAGCGGGCGAAACGTCTCTTCGACTGCAGCTTTGCCAACGTGCAGCCGCACGCCGGCGCACCGGCCAATCAGGCGGTGCTGCTCGCCTTATTGAAGCCCGGCGACGCGATCCTCGGCATGTCGCTGGCGGCGGGCGGCCATCTGACCCATGGGGCGCCGCCGAACCTATCGGGCAAATGGTTCCGTGCCGCCGGCTACGGCGTCCGCGGCGCGGATGGACGCATCGATTTCGACGACGTGGAGCGCCTCGCCGAAACGCATCGTCCGCGGCTGATCATCGCCGGCGGCAGCGCCTACCCGCGCATCATCGATTTTGCCCGGTTCCGCGCGATCGCCGACCGGGTCGGCGCCTATCTGATGGTCGACATGGCGCATTTCGCCGGCCTGGTTGCCGGCGGCGTCCATCCGAACCCGCTGCCGCACGCCGATGTCGTGACGACGACGACGCACAAGACGCTGCGCGGCCCGCGCGGCGGCATGATCCTGTGCAACGACCCGGAGATCGCCAAGCGCATCGATGCGGCTGTCTTTCCCGGCCTGCAGGGCGGCCCCTTGATGCACATCATCGCCGCGAAGGCGGTGGCGCTCGGCGAAGCCCTGCGACCGGACTTTGCAGATTACGCACGCGCGGTCGTCGCCAATGCGCAAACCCTGGCGGCGACGCTGGCCGAAAATGGCCTGGCAATCGTCTCGGGCGGCACCGACACGCATCTGCTGCTGGTCGATCTGCGTCCGCTGGGCTTGACCGGCCGCGACGCCGAACAGGCGCTTGAGCGTGCCGGCATCACCTGCAACAAGAACGGCATCCCGTTCGATCCGCAACGGCCGACCGTCACCTCAGGCATCCGCCTCGGCTCGCCGGCGGCGACGACGCGCGGTTTCGGCCAGGCGGAGTTCCGTCAGGTCGGTCTGTGGATTGTCGAGGTGCTGCGCGCCTTGGCGCAGCAGCCCGGCGGCGGTGCGATCGAGGCGACGGTGCGCCAGGAAGTCGAGGCGCTGTGCGCCCGGTTCCCGATCTATTCCGCGGGTGAAGCGGCCTGAGCGAGGGAGGAGGACATGCGTTGCCCGTTTTGCGGCGCCGATGACACTCAGGTCAAGGATTCGCGCCCGACCGACGATCGCGGGGCGATCCGCCGCCGGCGCTTCTGCGCCAGCTGCGCCGCCCGCTTTACAACATTCGAGCGGGTGCAATTGCGCGAACTGACGGTCCTGAAAAAAAACGGCCAGCGCGAACCGTTCGACCGCGATAAGCTCGCCCGCTCGATCTACGTAGCCCTGAGGAAGCGGCCGATCGAACCCGAGCGCGTCGAGCGCATGATCAACTCGCTGGTGCGCCAGCTCGAAAGCTCGGGCGAGACCGAAATACCCAGCGATCGGATCGGCGAGGAGGTCATGGAAGCGCTGTCGATCCTCGACCAGGTGGCCTATGTCCGCTTTGCCTCGGTCTACCGCGATTTCCGCGAAGCCAAGGATTTCGGCGAGTTCATCGGCCGCATCGCCGCCGACGCGGAGTAGGGTGATGTATGCGGTGATCTTCGAGGTCGAGCCGGCGGAAACGCGGCGCGAGGACTATCTCGACATCGCCGCGCGGCTGCGCCCCGAATTGGAACGAATCGACGGCTTCATCTCGGTCGAGCGCTTCGAGAGCCTGTCGCAGCCGGGCAAGATCCTGTCGCTGTCGTTCTGGCGCGACGAGGCGGCTGTCGCGCGCTGGCGCAGCCAAGTCGAGCATCGCCGGGCGCAGGTTGCCGGCCGCAGCGGCATCTTCCGCACCTACCGGCTGCGGGTCGCTGCAATCGTCCGCGACTACGGCATGCGCGACCGCGCCGAAGCGCCGCAGCCGCCGCCCGAAACCCAGCCTTAGACTAGGCTCGACCGCGCGTTACCAATCGATATGCGGCGCCGGGCCGATCCGCACCGGCCCGAGAAACATCTTGCCGTGCTGCATCCGCAGCGAGGTCTTGATCTCCGGCTCGCCGTCCGGCCCCGGCTTGGCGAGCAGCGACAGCGCGAGTCCGGCGAGATCGGCTTCGTCCTGGCGCAGCCTGCCATCGGCGACCAGCGCCTGCAGCAGCGCGGGGTAATCCTCGACCGCGACCGAAAACGACCCTTCCGGCTGCAGCAGGGCATCGAGCGCGAATGTTCCGGAACCGGCGATTGTCAGCGCGCCCGAACGCAGCGTGAAATGGTCGATATCGGCGGTGCCGCCGGCGTCGCGCCAGGCGGCGGCGGCCTGTTTCGGCGGGGTTGTCGGCACCGGGCCGCGCACCGTGATGCCGAAACTGAGTTCGTCGAGCGGATTGCGCAACGGCGCCGGCACCGACGGCAACCTGACCTTCCAAGCATCGACCGCGACGCCGAGCGCAGCGTCGCGGTCGTCCCTGGGCGGGTGCTGCGGCAGAACCAGCCACAGATCGGCGTTCTGCGCCGCGAGGCTGACGCCGGCATCGGCGCGCGGCCGGACCAAGTCGAGCCACGCCCGCGTGCCGCCCGCCGGCGGCAGAAAAAGGCTTCCCGTGGCCGTCTTTGCCGACGCCGTGGCGACGGGCGCCGGCCCGGCGCCGGCGCGCAGCTCGATGCCGTCCGGCGCCGCCAGCCGCCACACCGAAAAATTCCACGGCGCCGCGCTGGCGTCGAGGCGCGGCAAGCGGGTCACGCTCGCGGCGACCGCCGCGCGGTCGCGCAGTTCGACGCCTCGCAGATCGACCCGCAATGCCAGCGGAAAACCGCCGGCACGCGCGCTTTGCCACGCCAGCTCAAGCTTGTGCGGGCGCAGCGCGGCGGCCAGCCGCGCGAACCCGTCCTCCAGCCGGCTCGCCGCCACATACCAGAACGCCGCGTAACCGCCGGCCAGCGCAATCAGCAGCAGCGCAGCGACCGCGAGCCCGACCCGCGTGGCGCGACCCATCAGGGCATACGAGGCAACAAGGGCTCGCGGCGCCGCAGTGCCGGCAGGTCTGCTCAGTACGGGCTGGAGGTCCCGGCGCGCGCCGGGTTCTGCGGCGCCGTGCCGCGCATCTCGGCGACCGCCGCGGCCGCGCCCATCGTCAGGAACCGCGTGTCGCCGCCGACCGTCACGAAGGTGAAGCCCATCTCGATCATTTTCTTGGCGTAGGCCGGCGCGCCGCAATGGATGCCGGGCTGCACGCCGCGGCGCGTGGCAGCATCGACGATCTTCTTCAGCGCCGTCATCATCCAGTCGTCGGGCTTGTCGCCGCCGGGATTGTGGCCCAATGAGATCGACAGGTCGGAGGGGCCGACATAGATCGCGTCGAGGCCCTTTACCGACATGATCTCGTCGAGATTGTCGAGCGCCTCCTGCGTCTCGATCATGCCGAAGGCGAGGACGATGTCGTTGGCCTTCATGTGGTAGTCGGCGCCGCCGTAGAGCGCGGCGCGGATCGGCCCCGAGCTGCGATACCCGAGCGGCGCGTAGCGGCAGGAACCGACGAATTTTTCCGCCTCGGCGCGGTTGTTGATCATCGGGCAGACGATGCCGTAGGCGCCGGCGTCGAGCGCTTTCTGGATGTGCGCCGGGTCGTTCCACGGCACCCGCACGAGCGGCGTGACATTCGTCGTCGAGAACGCCGTCAGCATCGACACCATCATCTGGTAGTCGATCATGCCGTGCTGCATATCGACGACGAGCGAATCGAAACCCGCATGCGCCATGACTTCGGCCGAAAAGCTCGACGGCACGCCGCACCAGCTGTTGATGACGGCCCTGCCGGACGCCCAGATCTCCCGCACCCCGTTTGCCCGCGCCATCGCCGGTCCCTCCGTTGCAAGACTCGGCCGCATCCCGCCAGCCGCGCGGGCCTGAGTCAAGCGCCACCCGCCGCCGTCCGCGCAATGGTTGGGTCAACCCTATGGCGGCGCCGCGATCGGCCCCAACTTCGCCGAGTCGATGCTGTCCGACGACAGCAAGGTGCAGGTCGTTACCGATTCCTGCCCCGTGGATCATCTTCGACTTGCTGGACAACAACATCTATCGCGGGCCTGCGGTTATCCGCTACGGCAATGGCGACGCCTTCGCCTATCAGGCCTTTGGCGGCGTGTCCTGGCCGATACCCCAGGTGCGCGGTCGGGCGGTGACGCTGGAGTACCGTTACTTCGCGACGACGCGAGCCGATGTTTCGGCGACCGCCACCAGCCTCACGCCCGTCGTCATCAACGGCAGCATTCCAAGCAAAACCGCCCGTCACGGCTTCGAGGCGCGCGACAACATTCTGCTGGTCGGGTTGCGCTACAAATTCAATTGGCCTTACTGAGGCTCGCCCCGACATCACTTGCCGAGGCAGAAATCGGCGAAGATCACATCGAGCAGGTCTTCGACATCGGCTTGGCCGGTGATGCGGCCGAGGCTGCGCCAGGCGAGCCGCAGATCTTCGGCACGCAATTCCGGCAGCGGCGCGGCGAGCGAGCGCTGCAGCGCTTCGGCCGCAATCTCCAATGCCTCGCGGTGGCGGGCGCGGGTCAGCAGCGGTGTCGCGCCGTCGTAGCGCCCGGCGATGCGCCCGGCGAGCGCGGCGGCGAGGTCGGCGATGCCGTCGCCGGTCAGCGCGGAAACCGGCGTGACCCCGGCCGGCAACCTCCGGCGGTCTTGCACCAGATCGAGCTTGTTGGCGACGAGCACTGTGTCGGGACCGAGCCACGTCGCGGCGCCGGCGGCATCCTCGGGCCGCGACCCGTCGAACACGAAGAGCCGCAGGTCGGCCGCTTCGGCGCGCGCCAGCGCCCGCCGCCGGCCTTCCTGTTCGATCGGGTCGGTGCTGTCACGCAGGCCGGCTGTATCGGCGAGCACGACCGGGTAGCCGCCGAGATCGACCGCTACCTCGATGACATCGCGCGTCGTGCCGGCGAGGGGCGAGGTGATCGCCGCCTCGCGCCGCGCCAGGCGGTTCAACAGGCTCGATTTACCGGCATTCGGCGGCCCCAGGATCGCGACTGCGATGCCGTCGCG
>DATJSO010000202.1:0-14168 GCA_035504075.1 Allostellaceae bacterium
GGCTGCTGATCACGGTCGGGTTGATCGGCACCGCGGTCGCAATGTTCCACCTTTCGGGGTTCAACCTGAACGTCAGCTACTCGACGCTCGCCTGGGCCCGCATCTACCAGTCGCTGGGGCTGGCGCTGCTGTTCATTCCGATCAACACGGCCGCCTATCAAGGCGTCTCGCCGGACAAGAACGCGAATGCGTCGGCCATCATCAACATGATGCGCAATCTCGGCGGCAGCGTCGGCATCGCGCTTCTCGACACCTATATTGCGCGGCGCGAGCAGGCCAACCAGGTCACGCTGATCCGGCACGTGACGCCGTACAGCTGGCAGACCAACACGATGTTGCAGCAGTTAGAGCGCGCCTTCATGGCGGCGCATTCCAGTTCTGTCGGTGCGTTGCATCAGGCGCAGGCGGAGCTGTACGCGATCGTCCAGCAGCAGGCCGCCGTGCTGTCCTATCTCGACGCATTCTGGCTGGTCGGTGCGGTATTGCTGGCGATGGTCCCGCTCGTGCTGCTGTTGCGGAAGCCGCGCGGCGGCGCGGCGCCGCCGGCTCATTAAGCGCCCGGCGCGGCCCGCGGCCGCGCACCGGCCGGCGAGATCGGCGCCGCGGCGCTATCATCGCGGCTCCCGCTCTTCTACAGTAGCGGCGATGATAGCGACCCGCCGCGACCTGTTTCCGCCGCTCGAACCTTACCGCACCGGCCAATTGCGGCTCGATGGCCGACACGTGATGTACTGGGAAGAATCCGGCAACCCGCGCGGCAAACCGGCGCTGTTTCTGCACGGCGGCCCCGGCGCCGGCGCTACCGCGGTGCACCGCCGCTTCTTTGACCCGGCGCACTGGCGCATCGTCATTTTCGATCAGCGCGGCGGCGGCCGCTCGACACCACTCGGCGAGATTCGCGATAATACGCCGGCGTTGCTGGTCGCCGACATCGAGCGGCTGCGCGAAGAATTGTGCATCGCGAGTTGGCTGGTGTTCGGCGGCTCGTGGGGCTCAACGCTGGCGCTGCTTTACGCGCAGGCGCATCCGCAGCGGGTAGCCGGCCTCATCGTGCGTGGCATCTTTCTCTGCCGGCAAGCCGAGATCGACTGGTTTCTGCGCGGCATGCGCCTGGTATTTCCCGAGGCGTGGCGGGCGTTTGCCGGATTTCTGCCCGAAGGCGAGCGCGGCGACCTGCTGGCTGGCTACTACCGCCGTCTCATCCATGCCGACCCGGCGGTGCACATGCCGGCGGCGCGCGCCTGGAGCATTTACGAGGGCGCCTGCTCTACGCTGCTGCCCAATCCCGAGACGGTCGCCGCCTTTGGCGAAGACCGCCTGGCCCTGGGCCTGGCGCGCATCGAGGCGCATTATTTCCGCCACCACCTGATCCCGGCCGAACGCGACCTCGTAGCCGAGATTGCGCGCATCCGCCATCTGCCGGCGATCATCGTGCAGGGGCGTTACGACATGGTGTGCCCGATTCGCAGCGCTGACGAGTTGGCGCGGGCCTGGCCCGAAGCGGATTACGTCATCGTCCGCGACGCCGGCCATTCGGCGATGGAGCCGGGAACCCGCGAACAGCTGGTCCTGGCGACGGAACGCGCGAAGCGCTGGTAAACCGCCGCCCGCCTTTTCCCGCAGTGGTCACGGGCGGAGCAGGGTCGAGCAGGCGCCGCTGCGCGCATTCGTTTTACTTGCCGGCGCGGCGATCACCTCTAAGATGCATCACGGGCGCGTGATTCGCCGAGGCGCCTGGACCGCAATCCGCTGAGGGGATGGGGGTGACACGCAATACAGCCTTTTGGGCGAGGGCGAGGGCGGCGTTGCGGGCTGCGGGTGTGCCGGCGGCGGCCTTGCTCGTCGTCGGCGCCGCCACATCGCCGAGCAGGGCGCAGGTCGCGCTCGGCACGCCGGCGACTGACGCGCCGCGCCTCGAATTCGGCGCCGGCGCCTTCGACATCACCCCCGACGCGAAGTACAAAGACAGCGAAACCGCGGCGGAATTTCGCGGCGAATATCATTTCGGCGACGTCCTCTGGGCGATCTCGCCGTTTATCGGCGCATCGGGGACGAGCGACGGTGCCTTCTACGGCTATGGCGGGTTCGGCATCGATATCGATTTCGGCCCGAACATCGTGCTGACGCCGAATGGCGCGGCCGGTTATTTTGCGCGCGGCGCGGGGACCAACCTCGGCTCGTGGTGGGAATTCCGCACCGGCGCCGAACTCGCCTGGCGATTTGCCGACCAGAGCCGCATCGGCATCGCCCTCACTCATACCTCGAATGCCGGTTTGACGCGCCGCAACCCGGGCGAACAGTCGGTCGTCCTGACCTACAGCATGCCATTGCCGTGGTAGGGGGCGGCTCATTCCGGCGGCGGCGCAAACAAAAGCTGCGCCTCCTGATGGGTCATCGCCGGGTTGAGCGCATCGAAGCGGTGCGTCCGCCGCATCTGCTCCAGCACCTGCCGCACGACGCCCATCGCGACGAGCGGCAGCGCCGTCGCGGTGCTGGCGCGGCGCACGCCAAGCGCTTCCAAATCGTGGATCCCGGGGTAGCCCGCGCGAAGGTTGATGTTGATCGGCGCCGGCACCGCCGCTGCCAGCCGCCCGATCGTCGCCGGGTCGCGCAGCGCGATCGGGTAAAAGCAGTCGGCGCCGGCGGCGAGATAGGCGCGGGCGCGCGCGACCGCATCTTCGAACCGGCTTTCCTCGTCGCCGATATTCTTGATGTAGAGATCGGTCCGCGCATTGATGACGATCGGCACGCCGGCCGCTTTTGCCGCCGCGCGCGCCGCGGCGATGCGTTCGGCCGCCTCGCCGATCGGGCGAATCCGCTCGGCGCCGTCGCGCAGCCCATCCTCGAGGTTCACGCCGACTGCGCCGGCGGCGATGATGTCGGTGATTGAGCGGGCGACCGCTTCCGGGTTGTCGCCGTAGCCGCTTTCGATGTCGGCGGTGACCGGCACATTGACCGCGCGGGCGATGCGCGCCGTTGCGGCGACGACCTCGTCCCATGGTGCGGCTTCGCCGTCGGCGTAACCGAGCGCCCAGGCGACGCCGCCGCTCGTCGTCGCGACCGCCGGATACGCGGCCTCGACGACGATGCGGGCGCTGCCCGCATCCCACGCATTGGGCAGGATCAGCAGCGGCGGCCCGCCGTGCATCGCGCGAAACAACTCGGCCTTGATTGCCTGTTCGGAATGCGGCATTGGCAAAGCCCCCGGCGACGTTTGTCGGGGCGAGATTGCGCCGCCGGCGCGCTTACCGCAATCCCGTGCTGCCGGCCGCGCCGCCACGCAGCCATTCGCCGGTGCGGCGCAGTCCACCGAAGGTAAAGATGTGCAGCCCGGCGATCGGCGCCGCCGGGTCTTCGCCGGCGGCGAGGCTTTCGATCAGGCCGCCGGGGCCGGCTTCGCTCAGGATGCGGGCGAAAGCGGCGTGGTCGCGCGCCAGCCCCCGCAGCGAGGCGCCGATGCCGCAGCGCACCGCGAACTTGGCCAGCGTCGCGACGCTGGCCGGTCCGGCGACCCCGACCCGCACCGGGCACCTCGAAACGGCGCGGCGGAAGCCCGAGATCCAGCTCAGGATCGGCAGCGGCTCGAAGCCGAATTGGGTGACGATCTCAACGTCGAGGCCACGCTCCTGCGCTAGAGCGAGCTTGGCCCGCAATGCCGCGTCGAGGGCGCGGCGGGCAACGCGCGGATGGGCCTGCGGATAGCCGGCAAAGCCGAGCTGGCGATGGCCGTGGCGCTCGAAGAGGCCGGTTCGCAGCAGTGCGTGCGCGTCCTCGAACGGCCCGACCGGCCGGTCGGCGTCGCCGCCGATCAACAACGCCGCGTCGACCGCAGCCTCGCCCGCCATCCGGCGCAGGAAGTCGGCCGCCTGCGTGTAGCTTGCCAGGCGGCGCGCCGCGACATGCGGCACCGGCACGAAGCCGGCGCGGCGCAGGCGAGCGCAGGCGGCGACAATGTCATGATGCGTGACGCTGCCGGGAAAGTTGACATAGACGCGGGTGCCGGGACGAAGCAGGTCGCGCAGCCGGTATCCGGCGAATTCATCCTTCGGCGACAACTCGATCGACGCCGCGGCGGCCAGTGCCGCCGCCCGCCGCGCGGCTGCACCGACGGCGGGCGCATTCTGCGGCAGAGCCGATGGGGCGCCGACGATCATCGCGCGTCCCGCTTGCGCGAGATCACGTATGATTCGTCCCAGAACCACAGCCCGCCATGGCGGCGCAGCACCTCGCGCGTCGCGTCGAGGTAGACGCCGCTGGCAATCGCTTCTGACAACCGCTGGTCCTCGATCTGCGCGACGTAAACCGCAGCGTTCCAAGCGGCGAACAATGTCGAGGTGCCGATCTTGTCGCCGATCTCGCTGGGCAGCGTGTGCATGTCGTAGCGGAACAGCGAGCGGGCATCCGAATGCGCGCCGAAATTCAGCGACCGGCCGGCGCTGCCAAGCGCCGCCTTGGCGGCGCGCAACAACCCGTGCCGGTCGGTCGTGAACGGGTTCTCGCCCGGCCAGATGCGCTGGATCACCTCGATGCCGGGGTCGTTGCCGTGCGAATGGATCGCGATCAGGCGTCCCCCGGGCGCCAGCGCGCGGGCGAGCGGCGCCACGACGCGCCGCACCTTGAACTCGACCGCGGCGCGGGCGCGGTAGGGCTGCGAGGCGATGACGAGGTCGAAATCGGCGTGCGCGAAGCCGCGGCGCGGCCGCACCTGATCGAGCAGGAATTTGTGATCATCGCGATAGATGACCAGCACGACCGGCTTTTCATAGGCGAGCGTGCCGCCCTTGCCCTCGCGCACGCGCCAATGCTCGGCGAGAAACGGCTGCAATTCGGCGATCTGCACCTCGAAATCGTGGGCGGTCCCACCCACGAGTGGGAGCTCGTGCCACACGAGGCTCGTCGCCGCCGAGACCGAGGCCGGCGTCAGCCACGGCGCCTCGGAATAATACATGTTCGTGACGACGAGCACCGTCGCCGGGTGCTCGAACAGCCGGTCCGGCATCTTTTCGAGCGCGAGGCGGACATCTTCGAGGCTGATTTCCTTGCCGACAATGTAGAACGGCATCGTCGGGAAGCGGGTGTGCATCGCCCGCATCGTGCGGGCCAGGACGCTGCCGTCGCCGGTGCCGGCGTCGAACACCCGCACCGCCGGCGGCCGGGGGTGCAGGTTGGTAAGCTCCTGTCCAATGCGTTGGGCAACGACCCACTTCTCGCTGCACGTCGTCACAAACAGCAGGTATTTCTGGCGATTGTCGTAAAAGCGGAAATTCTGGCCGTCATCGGCGCTCTGGGTCGGCAGCAGCACCGGCGAGACGGCGGCCGCCGCGGCGCGGCCGTTGACGGGCACAGCCCTGGCCGGCTGCCGGTTCGCGACAATAAAGGCGCGGAGCCGGTCGGCGGTCTCGGTCGTGACCCGCCCGCCCTGGCGCATGCGGCCGACTAGCTTGCCGTCGTTGACGGCGAGCCGGCCGAATGTCGATTCGGCAATGCCTGCCGCACGGCAATAGTCGGCAATCTCGCGTAGCAGGGCCTCGCTCACCAGCCGCTCCTCCCGGGGAATGATCGGCCTGCGGTGCGCAGCGGTCAACCAATTTGATGCCCACTCCAGAAGTGGGCAAAATGATGGGACAATCAATCAGGTCCCACCGCGGGCGCGCCTGCCGGACGCTACAGAACGGCGTTGGTCCAGGGATGCTCCGCCGCGCCGAGCCGCACCAGCGCGTCGTCGATTTCGGTGTAGTAGGGGTTGAATTTCTTCAGCTGCGTGATCATCCCCCGCCGGATCGCAGCCGGATCACCAGGCGGGTCAAAGCGGGTCCAGAACCGCTTCGCCCGGTCGAAATACCCGATTGTGTCGAGAAACGAGGCGGCATAATAGAACGAATCCGGGACCGGATCGCTGTCGTCGGGCGACACCAGACCGCCATCGGCCGTTACCGAATTTTTCAGGCACCAATCGAGCATTCTGCCGACCTCGGCGCTCGCGGCCTCGCGTTGGCGCGGCTCCATCCAGATCCAACCGCGGCAGAACAGTTCGACGACATCGTAATTGTTGTGGTCGGTCATCTCGGTGCCGCGGTCGAGCCAACCCTGCGGATAGGTGCCGTTTTTCATCGCCAACAGCGTGCCGATGAGCCGCGGCCAGCAACGCACCAGGTGCGGCACATAGCGCGCCATGTGAAAAGTCAGGCTCAGATCGGCGGTTCTGACCTGATTTCCCGCGTCGTCGACGATGTAGGTGACGCCGAAAAACCCGGTCGCGGGATCCTGCCAGTTGCGGATGAACCGCTCAAACGCCGGATAAAAGCCCGGTCCGCTCAAATAGCCCGCCTGTCCGCCTTTCATAACGAGGCGCGCAATGACCGAGACCGCGAGATTGAGTTCCTTGCGATTGTCGCGGCCGCACCGGGCGATGTCCGACCAGCACAGATCCTGCAGATAGGTAACCATGCGGGTCGGGTCGTTGATGCGGGCAAGGAAAACCGGTTTGCGGGGCCACGGCCATTCGCGGGCGAGAACCTCGTCGGTAGAACGGTCGAGCTTCAGAAACCATTTGGTCGTTCCCGGCCCGAAACTGCCGTCGGCGTCCTGCGTCAACGCGCTCGGCGGGTCACGGCGAGCCAGCGCCGCCCGCAACCGCGCCTGCGCCGCCGCGACGGCCTCGCTGTCCACGGTGCAGTTGATCCAATAATCCAGCTCGTAAAGAGCCGCCCGCGCGAAACTCGTATCACGGCCGCGCCATTCCCGCGCCGCAAGGCGCGCCTCGGCAGCGTTCATCGCGTCTTTGGCGGCGTTAAACAGATCCCGTTGCCTGGGGGTCAGCAATCCCCACAACGCCTTTTTGGGATTGTATTCGTCGCTCTGCATGCATCCTCCCCCTTGCCGCCGGCGGCGGAGGGCCTGCTTGTCGAGCGGTTTCTTTTGGCCGAGGCAACCGCGTGCGGCAGCCCGGCCGCGCACCGGGCAGCGGTCGCCGCCAGCCGCGACTGCCTCGCGACACGGGGCGAATCCCGCGCACCCTCACAGTCGACCGCCGCGACAGTAGCGGCCGCAGCTTAAAATGCGATGCGCGCGCTTCCTGTTTCGCCGGCAAACTCGTCGCTCGCGTGCGCCTGGATTTCGCCGGTGATCTGGCCGCCGCATTCGACCTCGATCTGGCCGTAGCGGATCGTGCCGGAAACCCGGCCGGTCGCGCGGATCAGCAGCCGCTTGCGGACGATCAGGTTCCCCTCGAAGCGGCCGCGCACCTCCGCCTCGTCGATCGTCGCCGAGCCCTTGAACAGACCCGATTCGGCGATGTCGACCTCGTGGCAGTTCTGCAGGTTGGCTTCGACGCTGCCCTCGACGATGAGCCGGTCGCAGGACGTGATCTCGCCGGACAGTGAAATCTCGCGTCCGACGATCAGCTTGCGCGCTTCGCCTTCGCTGCGGCGCGGCGGCGCGGCCGGGGCGGGACGCGGCAGCGGCACATCCGCGGCTCGCGGCGGCTCGACCGGGCGCGGCGGCTCCATCGGTCGCGGCGGCGGTGCGGCCGGCGCCGGGGTGCGGCCGAGCGGCGCGACCGTCGCCGACTGGCCGGCGGCGCGCGCCGGCTTCATCGGAATGCCGAGATCGTCAGGTGCGTCCGACATCTTGCGGTCCTCTGCCTCGGGTTTCTTGCGGCTGAACATGACGCGCGGTCCCATCAAATCGCTGCCGGGTGCGGGCGGAGGGTCGCGGCTTGCCGCAGCGGCGGCCATGGCGCCGCCGCACCCCCGGCCGGTCTCGTGCGAGCCATCGCGACGCGACCGCCTCGACATGCGCGGCCGCGACCATATCCGCTCGCCCCGAGGAAAACAAAAGAATTTGCGCCCGCCGTCGGCCGCGGCGTCAGGCCAGGCCAAGAGGTCGCGCAACGATCACGGCAACAGCTTGCCGGGATTGAGCAGTCCTTGCGGGTCGATCGCGGCCTTGATACGGCGCATCAGGTCGAGTTCGGCGCCGCCGCGCCACTGCGGCATCATGTAGGGTTTCAGCCGGCCAATGCCGTGTTCGGCCGAAAAGCTGCCGTCGAGATCGCGTACAACGGCATTGACCGCCTCCATCAATTCGTGGTCGCGGGCGAGAAACGCGGCGCCGTCCGCCGCCTCCGGCTGCACCAGGTTGACATGGATGTTGCCGTCGCCGAGATGGCCGAACGGCACGTAACGGATGCCGGGGACGAGCTGCGCGCAGACCTCGCCGCAACGGCGAATCAGTTCCGGCACGCGCGATACCGGCACCGACACATCGTTCTTGATCGAGGCGCCGGCGCGCTTTTGCGCTTCAGAATGTTCTTCGCGCAGTCGCCACAGCTGGGCGCGCTGCGCGCCGCTCTCGGCGATGACCGCATCGTGGACGATCCCCGCATCCATCGCGCCGGCGAGCACCGCTTCGAGCGTACCGCGCAAATCGGCGCCGGCGCGCGGCGTCGCCAATTCGACGAGGACGTAGTGCCCAACCGGTGTCGCCAGCGGCAGACTGGCGCCGGGGATGTGCCGCAACACCAGTTCGACGCCCGGCCCGGACATGTATTCATAGGCCGCGATGGCCGCCCGGTCGCCTCTGCTGCAGGCGGTTGAACAGGTCGAGCGCCGCCGCCGGCGAGGCGACGGCGCACAGCGCGACCTCGACCTCGCGGGGCGGCGGATAGAGCTTTAGCACCGCGGCGGTGATGACCCCGAGCGTGCCTTCGCTGCCGACGAACAGCTGCCTGAGGCAATAGCCGGTGTTATCCTTGTGCAGGCGGCGCAACCCATTCCACACCTCTCCGTCGGGCAATACGACTTCGAGGCCGAGCACGAGGTCGCGGGCGTTGCCGTAACGCACCGTGTTGTTGCCGCCGGCATTGGTCGCGAGCACGCCGCCGATCTGCGCCGAGCCTTCGGAGCTGATCGACAGCGGCAACAGGCATTGCGCTTGCTTTGCCGCCTCCTGCGCCCGCTGCAGCGGCACGCCGGCCTCGATTTCCATCGTCATGTCGACAGGATCGATCGCCCTGACGCGATTCATCCGCGACAGGCTCAGCACGAGTTCGCAGCCGTCGTCGCTGACCGCGGCGCCGCCGACCATGCTCGTATTGCCGCCCTGCGGCACGATCGCGACCCCCTGGCGGGCGCACAGCCGCACCGCATCGGCGACGTCCGCCGTCGTTGCCGGGCGCAACACCGCCGGCGTGCGGCCGCGGTAGAGGCGCCGCCAGTCTTCGC
Organism: Allostellaceae bacterium; assembly: GCA_035504075.1. Lineage (GTDB taxonomy): Bacteria > Pseudomonadota > Alphaproteobacteria > ATCC43930 > CGMCC-115725 > DATARH01. Next base: position 9,225 of record DATJSO010000202.1, read on the forward strand.
AATAGGGCGCGGTATCGGCGGGGTCCGTCAAGATGCCGGCAGGGCCGAGCCGGGTCCGCAAGGCCGTGATCAGCGCGTCGGGAGGCGGACGAAGCGGACGATCGGCCACGGCGGCCTCACGCGACGATCGCGACCGGCCGGCGCGAATCGGCACCGGCCGCGGCCGGTGCCGGGAACAGCAGTTCCTCGTACACGTCGAGTGTGCGGGCGCACATGTCTTCGCGCGTATACCCCGCCGTTGCGACGTGCGCCCGCGCGCGCCGCGCGAGCGCAGCCCGCTCGGCCGGCGCCAGCGCTAGCGCGGCGTCGATCGCCGCGGCCAGCGTCGCCGGATCGCCCGGCGCGGCAAGCCAGCCCGTCGCGCCGGGCACGATCGTCTCGCGCGCGCCGCCATGCGCGGTCGCGACGACCGGCCGGCCCATCGCCTGCGCCTCGACGATGACCCGGCCGAAGCCCTCGGGGTCGGTCGAGGCCGACACGACGACATCGGCCAGCGCATAAGCCGCCGGCATGTCGCGGCAATCCTCGATGATGCGAAAGGTGCCGCCGCAGCCTGCGCGTTCAATCGCCGCTTCGAGTTCGCACCGGAAGCCGCGGCGCTGCTCGGCGCCGACCAGCAGGCAGCAGAGATCGCGGCGGCCGAGGCGGGCGATCGCCACGATGAAATCGAGCGCGCCCTTCCACCGCGTCAGCCGCCCCGGCAGCATGACGACGCGGCAATCTTCGGGCACGCGCCACGCCTCTGCCAGCCGTGCGACCCGCTCGCCGCCGACGCGGTGCGGATCGAATGCCGCAAGATCGATGCCGCGCGGGATGACGCGCAGCCGGTCGGCGCCGACGCCGTAGGTCCGTGCGGCATAGTCGCCGACAAATTCGGAAATAGCGATGACCCGTTCGCCGCGCGCCATGACCGAATTGTACCAGTGCTTCAGCGGCAGATCGGTGTCGTAGGCGCTGTGGAACGTCGTCACGAAACGGCAGCCGGTGGCGCGCGCCGCAACCCATGCGCTCCACGCCGGGGCGCGGCTGCGCGCATGCACGATGTCGATCTTGCGACGCCGGATGATGTCGGCGAGGCGGACGGCGTTGCGGCGCAGCGCGAGGGGGTTTTTTGTCGCAAGCGGCAGCGTCAGGTGATGCGCGCCGGCGCGGCGCAACTGGTGCTCCATCGGTCCGCCGGAGGACGCGACATAGGCGGTCCAGCCGGCGGTCGCCAGCGCCGCGGCGACATCGACCGCGCCCTGCTCGGCGCCCCCCGACACAAGCGCCGGAATGACCTGCAACACTGCCGGCGGGCGGTCTTCTGCGCGGGCGCCCGCGATGTTATCGTGCCTGTGCATTCGATTGCTGCTGTGTCCTGATGGAAGCTGCAGGCGACAATGCGCCGCCGCAAATCCTATCACGCCCGGACGGCGCGACAATCGCGTACCGCCGCGCCGCCGGAAGGCTGCCCGGCATCGTCTTCCTCGCCGGCTTCCGCTCCGACATGAGCGGCACCAAAGCCCTGTTTCTTGAGCAGTATTGCCGGCGCCGCGGGCACGCTTATGTGCGCTTCGACTATTTCGCGCATGGCTCGTCGTCGGGCGAATTCGCGCTCGGCACGATCGGTCGCTGGGTGGCGGACGCCGTCGCCGTCATCGATTCGCTGACTGCCGGACCGCAGATTTTCGTTGGTTCCAGCATGGGCGGCTGGATCATGCTGCTCGCCGCGCTGGCGCGGCCGCAGCGCATCGTGGCGCTGGTCGGCATCGCCGCGGCGCCCGACTTCACGGCCGAATTGCTGCCGGCGCGCCTCTCGCCGGAGCAGCGGCGCGCTCTCGACGACGCGGGCAGCGCCGTGCTGCCGTCGGATCACGAGCCGGCCGGATATCTCTACACGAAGGCGCTGGTCGAGGACGGCAACCGCCATCTGCTGCTTGGCGGGCCGATCGCGCTCGACATCCCGGTGCGCCTGCTGCACGGTCTCGACGACGGGTCGGTGCCGTGGCAATTGAGCCTGCGGCTCGCGGAGCGGCTGACAAGCCGGGACGTTGCGGTAACGCTCGTCAAGGGCGGCGACCACCGGCTGTCCGCCCCCGCCGACCTCGCCCGCCTCGCACAGACGCTAGACGCTCTGCTCTGACGCCGCCGGTGCTAGCCGGGCCCGGCGGCGGCCGGCGCGCCGGCCGCGTGGAGCTTGAGCGCGGCATAGACGAAATCGTTGACCGGGGTCGGGATGCCGTGGCGCCGCCCCAGTTCGCCGACCTTGCCGGCAAACCACGGCAGTTCGAGGCGGCCGCCGCGCAACAGGTCGTTGCCCATCGAGGTCATATGGTGGTCGGGCATCGAGCGCAGCATCGCGACCCCCTGTGCTTCGGCGTCGGGCGGCAGGCGGACGCCTTCAGCACGGCCGACCGCGGCGGTCTCGTAAAGGCTCTTTTCGACCAGCGCCCAGGTATCGGGATCGGCACGGTAGCGGCCGAGCGGCAGGCGGGTCAGTGCGTTGACATTGGCGAGCGGCACCAGCACGAGGAATTTTTCCCAGATCGGCACCATGACGTCGGGGCTGAAGATGCCCTCGATGCCGGCCGCCGCGCAGGCGTCGCGCAATGCTTCGCCGCGCCGGCTCGGCGTGCCGTCGAGTTCCCCGAAGCTCATGCGCATGTAGGTGCCGGTCTGCCGTACGACGCCCGGCGCGACGATCGAGCCCGTCACAAACGCGGTGCCCGGCATGACCGCGCTGCGGCCAAGCATCGCCAGCAGCGGTTCGTGCGCACTGACGCCGTTCTGCAGCGTGACAACCGCGGCGCCGGCGCCGACGATCGGCCGCAACCGCGAGGCGGCGCTCTCGACATCCCACAATTTGACGCAGAGCAGCGCGTAATCGATCGGGCCGCCGCTGGCGTCGATGGCGGCGATATCGTCGACCGCGTGCGCCGGCCGGACCAAAGTCTCGCCGCGATCGCCTTCGATCGTGAGACCGTTCTGCTGCATCGCGCGCAGATGCGCGCCGCGCGCAACAAATGTCACCTCGACGCCCGCTTTCGCCAATGCCGCGCCATAGATTGCGCCGATGCCGCCGGCGCCGATAACCGCGATGCGCATGAAGCCTCCTCGGGCCGGCCGACAAGTACGTTCAGTTGATCGCGTAGATATGCTGCGGCGAGGGCGGCGCCTGGCCGAGTTCAACGCGCTTGACGGCGGCGATCAGGTTTTCGTGGGTCGGCGCCGGAATGCCGACCTGGCGGCCGCGCTCGACGATGACGCCGTTGATGAAGTCGATCTCGGTACGCCGTCCCTTCTGCATGTCCTGGCCCATCGACGGGCGCTGATATTCGCTGCGCTGCTGCGAGTTTCTGAGCGCCAGCATCAGCGATTCGACCGCATCGAGCGCGGCGCGGTCGCCCTCGGCGGCGCGCGCCAAGGTCTCGGCGTCCTGCCCGGCGATGTCTTCGAGCCGGTAGCCCTGTGCCTGGCCGATACGCACCGCCTCGCCGCCCAGCTTGATGATGACGCGGCGCACCCGCTCGTCCTGCCGCATGTCGTTGCCGGAAAGACCGCTCGCCGCCGACACGCCGTTGTGCATGCCGTTGACGCACAGTTTCGACCAGCGCTCGCCCCACAGATTGTCGGTGACTTTGCAGCTGTCGATCGTGCCGATCAGCGCGCCCAATTCCTCGATGCGCTTTGTCAAGCGGCCGTGCACCTCGCCGACGCGGTAGACTTCGTGGCCCGGCGGGTTCTTCGCGCCGGTGCGGCGGATTCTGCCGGGCGCGTACAGCTCGGCCGACAGGATCGCGGCGATCGCGCCGACCGTGCGGCCCCAGCCGACGATCGCGGCGATGCGTTCTTCGTTGATGCAATTCTGTAGCGACACGACATAGCCTGTCGGCGCCAGATACTGCCGGATCATCGTCGTCGCCCATTCGGTGTCGTAGGACTTCATCGAGATAAAGGCGATGTCAATCGGCCGCTCCTTGGCGAGGCGCTGCACTTCGCTCAGGTGCAATGTCTGCGGCCGCGCCAGCACGAACTCCTCTTGCGTCACGCCTTCCAATGCGAGGCCGTCGCGGCGGATCGCTTCGATATGCTCGGGCCACGGGTCGATCAGCGTCACATCGAAGCCGTTATGCGCGAGATTGCCGCCGGTATAGCCGCCGATCGCGCCGGCGCCGACGACGACGATGCGCTTGTCCATTGAACCCTCCGCTGCCTTACCCGCGATCGGACCTTAAGGGCCGATCCGACCGGGCGCAATCGCCGGCGCGGATCGCCGCTCGAATGGCCGGCTGGCACGCGATCCGACTTGCTGAACGCGGCACAAAGCTCTAGCCATAGCGCCACAACCGCATCTCAGTGGCATGCCCGCATGGCTGAAACCCGCTCCAACCGCAAAGTCCTCGTGCTGCCGGGCGACGGCATCGGCCCGGAAATCATGGGCGAGGTCATGCGCATTGCCGAGTTTTTCGATCGCCGCAACATCGCCCGCTTCGATGTCGCCGAAGGGCTGGTCGGCGGCGCCGCGTGCGACGCGTCCGGCACCCCGCTGACCGACGCGACCTTGGCCCAGGCGATGGCCGCGGACGCGGTGTTGTTCGGCTCGGTCGGCGGCCCGAAATGGGAAACGTTACCGTTTGAATTGCAGCCGGAACGCGGTCTCCTCAGGCTGCGCAAGGAGATGGACCTGTTCGCCAATCTGCGCCCGGCGGTCGTCTTCGAGGCATTGGCCGACGCGTCGGCGCTGAAACGCGACCTTGTCGCCGATCTCGATCTGATGATCGTGCGCGAGTTGACCGGCGGCATCTATTTCGGCGAGCCGCGCGGCATCGAGACGCTGCCCGACGGCAGCCGGCGCGGCATCAACACCGAGGTCTATAGCGAGGCCGAGATCGAGCGCGTCGTGCGCGCCAGTTTCGACCTCTCGCGCCGGCGCCAGCGGCGCCTCTGCGAAGTCGACAAGGCCAA
>DATJSO010000203.1:0-32614 GCA_035504075.1 Allostellaceae bacterium
AACCGATATGCATTTGCTAGTCCCGCTCCTGCACGGCAGCCCGCTTCATTTCGCGTGGATGGTGCTCGGCTTTGTCGTCGTTCTGACGGTGCTCGTCTTCGTGCACGAGTTCGGCCATTACTGGATTGCGCGCCGCAACCGCGTAAAGATCGACGTCTTCTCGATCGGTTTCGGGCCGGAGCTGTTCGGCTGGACCGACCGGGCCGGCACGCGGTGGAAGATCAGCGCACTGCCGCTTGGCGGCTACGTCAAGATGTTCGGCGATGCCGACCCGACGTCCAGCCTGCCGGCTGCGGCCGATACCGGGCTCAGTCAGGCCGAGCGCGACGTTTCGTTCCACTGCAAGCGGCTTAGCCAGCGTGCCGCAATCGTTGCGGGCGGGCCGCTGGCGAACTTCCTGTTCGCGATCGTCGTGCTGGCGGCGCTGTTCATGACGTTCGGCCAGCCATACACACCGCCGACGATCGGCAAGGTCCTGCCGAACAGCGCGGCCGCCGCCGCCGGCCTGCAGGCCGGCGACACGATCGTTCGGCTCGACGGACAGACGATCAGTCGCTTTGAAGACGTGCAGCAGGTGGTTCAGCTCAACCCCAATGTGCCGATGGCGATCGTCGTCCGGCGCGACGGCCGGCTCGTGACATTGCACGTGACGCCGACGCTGGTGACCGAAAAGGACCGCCTCGGCCAGCATCAGATCGGGCGCCTCGGCATCCAGGGCGGCGCGGTCGAATACATCCGGCGCAACCCGCCCGATGCCGTTGTCCAGGCGGTCGCGGAAACCTGGAACCTTTCGGCCACGACGCTTGACGCGGCGTGGCAGATGGCGATCGGCAAGCGCTCCACCGATGAGCTTGGCGGCCCGTTGAAGATTGCGCAGATATCGGGCGAAGTCATTCAGCTCGGCATCGGCCCGCTGCTCTGGTTCATGGCGCTGTTGTCGATCAATCTCGGATTGATCAACCTGTTTCCTGTGCCGGTACTCGACGGCGGACACCTGCTGTTTTATGCGGCCGAAGCGATCCGTGGAAAGCCTTTGGGGCAGCGCGCACAAGAATACGGTTTTCGCGTCGGCTTGGCGCTTGTGCTGACGCTGATGGTCTTTGCCACGTGGAACGACGTCTTTCATTGATGTTGTGAAGCGCGCCGCGACCTGACACGATCGCCGCGCATAATCCGTCAGGGGTGGGGGAGTGGGGCCGAACCGCGTTGTTATTGGCTGGCTAGCCATGCTGGCCGCGGTGTTTGTCGCGGCTGGCAGCTGGGCGGCTGCCGCGCTGGCGCAGCAGCCGCCCGCCGCCAACTCGGCCGCCGGCGGCCCGATCGCCGCCATCCGGGTCGAAGGCGTTCACCGTATCGAACCGGAAACAGTGCGCTCGTACCTGCTGCTCAAGCCGGGCGATCCGTGGGATGCGGAACGTGTCGACAACTCGCTGAAGGCGCTGTTCGCGACCGGCCTGTTCGCCGATGTAAGGTTGATCCGCGAGGGCAACACGCTGGTCGTCAAGGTGGTCGAGAACCCGATCATCAACCGCATCGCGTTCGAGGGAAATTCGCGGCTGTCCGACAAGGACCTCAACGGCGTGATCCAGTTGCGTCCACAGCTCGTCTATACCCGCACCCGCGTCCAGGACGACGTCCGCCGCATTCTGCAGCTCTATCGCCAGCACGGTCATTTCGCCGCGACGGTTGATCCGAAGGTCATCCAACTGTCGGAGAACCGGGTCGATCTCGTCTTTGAAATCAACGAAGGCCCGGCGACCGAGGTCCGCAGCATCAATTTTGTCGGCAACCGGCGGTTCAGCGACAGCACTCTGCGCGGCGTCATTTCGACAAAGGAAAGCCGCTGGTGGCGCTTCCTGTCCACCGCCGATACCTACGATCCCGATCGGCTGGCCTACGACCGCGAACTGCTCCGTAAATTCTACCTGTCCGAGGGATACGCCGACTTTCACGTCATCTCGGCGGTGGCCGAACTGACGCCCGATCGCGATGGGTTCATCATCACATTCACGATCGACGAAGGCGAGCGCTATCGCTTCGGCAAGGTCGATGTCGCGATCAAGCTCAAGGGACTGCCGCGCGCGCAGGTGTTGCCGCTGCTGAGCGTGCATTCCGGCGACTGGTATAATGCCGATGAGGTCGAGCATTCGATTGCCAAGCTGACCGACGCGCTAGGCAATCGCGGCTACGCCTTTGTCGAGGTCAAGCCGGAGATCGACCGCCACCGCAACACCCATACGATCGACATCGTGTTCGACGTGCAGCAGGGACCGCGCGTCTATGTCGAGCGCATCGACATTACCGGCAACGTCCGCACGCTCGACAAGGTGATCCGCCGCGAGTTCCGTCTTGTCGAAGGCGATGCGTTCAATACCAACAAGCTTGAACGCTCGAAACAGCGCATCAAAAATCTCGACTTCTTCAAAAAGGTCGAGATCACCACGCACCCCGGATCGGCGCCCGATCGCACCGTCATCACGGTGGAAGTCGAAGAGCAATCGACGGGTGAATTGTCGTTCGGCCTCGGTTTCTCGACCTCCGACGGCCCGCTGATTGACGCTTCGGTCCGCGAGCGCAATTTTCTCGGCCGCGGCGATGATATACGGATCGGCGGCGTGGTATCGCTGCGCGGCGACCAGCAGGTCGATTTCAGCTATACCGAACCCTATTTTCTCGACCGGAACATCGCCGCGGGGTTCGATCTGTTCGAGGTTCAGACCAGCCCGACGGCCGATTTTTTCAGCGGCGTGACGCCGCCTTATGTCCAGCAATCCTACGGCGGATCGGTGCGCGCCGGCTATCAGATCAGCGAAAACCTGCGCCAGACTTGGCATTACACGGCCCGCTCCGACGACATCACGGATATCCAGAGCGATGCCTCGCTGTTCATCGCGTTGGAGGGCGGGACGCATCTTACTTCCGAGATCGGGCAGGTATTGTTGTACGACCGCCGCGACAATCGACTGCAGCCGACCTCGGGATACTATGCTTCGATCGGCAACGACTTTGCAGGGGCCGGATTTGGCGTCAAGTACATCCGCAGTAAAATCGATGCCGGCTATTATTATTCATTGTGGCCGGATTGGGTGCTCAGCGTGACCGGCGAGGCCGGCGACATATTCGGCTGGGGCGGCCAACCGGTGCTGCTGCAGGATCGCTTTTTTGTCGGCGGCGACAATCTGATCGGGTTCGAACCGGCCGGCATCGGCCCGCGCGATACGATCACCGGCGACGCGCTTGGCGGCAACAAATACTATGTCGGCAAAATAGCGCTCGGGATCCCGCTGCCGCTGCCGAAAGAACTCGGCATCTCGGGATCGGTTTTCACAAATTTCGGCAGCCTTTGGGGTAACGATCAGGAGCATATCGCGCTGACCCCGACGGAGCTCGCGTTCACCGGCGGTGTCGCACCTAATATTGTCGACTCGTCCGCCGTCCGCGCCGCCGCGGGGATCGGGATCGCATGGAAATCGCCGGTCGGGCCGATCGAGGTCGATCTGGCGGTGCCCTATCTGATGCAGTCGTTCGACAAGTCGCAATTCTTCCATTTCAGCTTTGGTACGAGGTTCTGATGTCGCTTAAGCATGCGGGGCTTTTTCTGCTCGCCTCGCTTCTTGTCCCGGCGGGTTTTGTTGCGCCCGCTGCGGCACAGCAGAAAGCGCCGCCGCCGGCTGTCGCGCCCGGCGGCCCGGCGTTGAACGTGCTCGTCGTCGATGTTCAGGCCCTGTTGCAGAACGCAAAAGCGGCCAAGATGGTGCGAGAACAGATCGAGGCGAAGCGCGCCGAATACGCCAAGGAGATTTCACGCCAGGAAGAGGCGCTGCGCCGCGAACGCGACACATTGCAGCGCCAGCAAGCAACGTTGTCGCCGCAGGCGCTTAATCAGAAGGGCCGCGAATTCCAGCAGAAAGTCAATGACCTTGACCGCAGCGTCCAGAGCAAGCGGCAGGTGCTCGAATACTCGAACGAAGAGGCGCTCAAGAAAATCCAGCAGGTGATGTTGAGAATCATCACCGATATCGCGAAGAAACGGAAAGCAAACCTAGTGCTGCAACGCAGCGAGCTGGTTCTGTTCGACCAGAGCTTCGACGTGACGGACGAAGTCTTGCAACGGCTGGATGAAGACCTGCCGACGCTGACCGTCAGCTTTGCTGTCCCGACAGAGGCCTCGTCGGCGCCGACGGCGACGGCCGATACCGCGACGCCGACCCGCGCCGCGGCGAAGAAGAAGCGCTAGCGGCGCCTGCCGACTGTGCGGCGATGGCGGACCCTCGCTTCTTTCAACGGGCCGGGCCCTATTCGCTGGCGCAACTCGCCGAACTGACCGGCGCGTCGCTGCGCGACCCCGCCGATCGCGAGCGGCTGCTCGTCGATGTTGCGCCGCTGGAAGCCGCCGGCGCCGAGGATCTGACGTTTCTCGACAACCGCAAATACCTCGATGCGTTCGCTCTCTCGCGCGCCGGCGCGGCGATCGTCCACGAGCGGGCGATCGACCGGGCACCGCCGGGCATGGCGCTGCTGATTGCGCAGCAGCCGTACAAGGCCTTCGCCCGCGCCGCGCGGGCATTCTACCCGGCGATGCCGGTCGTGCCGCGGCGCGCCGGTTCCTCGGTCATCGACCCGGGAGCGGCGGTTGCATCCGATTGCGACATCGGCCCCTTTGTTGTCATCGCGGCCGGGGTGCGGATCGGGCCGCGTTGCCGGATCGGGCCGCACACGGTCATCGAGGAAGGCGTCGAACTCGGCGCCGATTGCCTCGTCGGCGCCCACGTGACACTGAGCCACTGCGTGATCGGCGATCGCGTCGTGCTGCATCCCGGCGTGCGCATCGGCCAAGCCGGCTTCGGCTTTGCGCCCGACCCGCAGGGCCCGGTCAAGATCCCGCAACTTGGGCGAGTCGTGATCGGCGATGATGTCGACATCGGCGCAAACACAACGATCGACCGCGGCTCCGGACATGATACGGTGATCGGCGCCGGCTCGATGATCGATAATCTTGTGCAGATCGGGCACAATGTCGTGCTTGGCCGCGGCTGCATTCTAGCCGGCCAGGTCGGCATTGCGGGCAGCACCAGATTGGGCGACTTCGTCATGGCGGGAGGACAGGCCGGGCTTGCCGGTCATCTGACGATCGGCAGCGGTGCACGGATCGGCGCCAAGGCCGGCCTGATGCGCGACGTTGCGCCGGGAGAAACGGTCGGCGGCAACCCGGCGGTGCCGTTCACGTTGTTCATGCGACAGACAGCCGTCCTGCAACGTCTTGCGAGAAAGAAAGACGGGCGATGATCGATCCGGTCTTGGCCGCCGACCCGCAGGCGAGCGAAATCGACGTGCAGCGGATCATGGAAATGATCCCCCACCGCCACCCGTTCCTGATGATCGACAAGGTCGTCGACGCCGTGGCCAACGTGCGCGCCACCGGCATCAAGAACGTATCGATAAATGAGGCGTATTTTCAGGGCCATTTCCCGACCCGGCCAGTCATGCCCGGCGTCTTGCTCATTGAGGCGATGGCGCAGACCGCGGCGGTTCTCGTCGTGCACACGCTGGGGCCGTCGTCCGAGGGAAAGCTCGTCTATTTCATGAGCGTCGACAACGCGCGCTTCCGCCGGCCGGTATTTCCCGGCAACGTGCTGCACGTCCGTGTCACCAAACAGCGCAACCGCGGCAACGTGTGGAAATTTGAAGGCCGTGCCGAAGTCGAGGGCCAATTGATGGCCGAGGCCGTGTTTGCCGCGATGATCATGGACGATTAGGCGCAATGCCCGCGATTCATCCGACGGCAATCATCGAACCCGGCGCGGCTATCGCCGACGATGTCGAGATCGGGCCCTATTGCATTATCGGCGGCGGGGTCTCGCTCGCCGCCGGAGTGAGGCTCCTCGCGCATGCCGTGATCGGCGGGCGGACGACGATCGGCGAGGCGACGCGCATCTTTCCGTTTGCCTCGATCGGCCTCGAGCCACAGGACCTGAAGTATCAGGGCGAGGCGTCGCGCTTGGCGATCGGCCGCCGCAACACGATCCGCGAATATGTGACAGTCAACCCGGGTACGGCCGGCGGCGGCATGCTGACCCGGATCGGCGATGATTGCCTGTTCATGGCCGGGGCGCATGTCGCCCATGATTGCCGCATCGGCAATCGCGTGATCATGGCCAACAACGCGACGCTCGGCGGCCATGTCGTCGTCGAGGATTACGCGATCCTCGGCGGCCTTTCGGCGGTGCACCAGTTTGTGCGGGTCGGCCGGCATGCGATGATCGGCGGCATGTCGGGGGTCGAGCGCGACGTCATTCCCTACGGTCAGGTGATGGGCGACCGGGCGCGCCTGACCGGGCTCAATATCGTCGGCATGCAGCGGCACGGCTTCAGCCGTGATGATATTCAGGGGCTGCGCAGTGCCTACAATTTCCTGTTCTCGGACGGCGGCACGCTGAACGACCGGGTCGCCGAAGCCGCCGAGCGCTTCGCCGGCATCGCGCCGGTCAGTGATATCATCGCGTTTATTCAGGCGGATTCGAGCCGCGCCATCTGCCAGCCGGCCCTTGCTCAACCTTCTCCGGCACACGGCAACGGGAAGGGATGGGGGCAGCCGAAAGGTGCCGATGGCGTCGGCTGACGGCGGCACCCACGGGCCGCTCGGCATCATCGCCGGCGGCGGCAGCCTGCCGCGTCGCCTCATCGCCCGCTGCCGCGACGAAGGGCGCGCGGTGTTCGTCCTGGCGCTGGAGGGCGCCGCCGAGGCGCCGACCGTCGCCGGCGTGCCGCATGCCTGGTGCCGCATCGGTGCCGCGGCAGCCGGCCTCGACATGCTGCGCGCCCAGGGCGTGAGCGAACTGGTGCTGGCAGGCGGCATCAACCGTCCGACATTGGCGATGTTGCGGCCGGATTGGCGGGCCGCCAAGTTTCTTGCGCGCGTCGGCTATCGCGCGCTCGGCGATGACGGGCTGTTGTCTGCCATCGTCAAGGAGCTGGAGCGCGAGGGGTTTTGCGTCACTGGCGCCGATCGGCTGCTCGGCGACGCCGAATTGCCGGAAGGAGCGCTCGGCGCCGTCATGCCGGATGCCGATGCCGCGGCCGATATCGGCCGCGGTCTGCGCCTCGCGCGGGCGATCGGCGCACTCGACATTGGCCAGGCGGTTGTCGTCCAGCAGGGCCTCGTCCTTGGGGTCGAGGCGATCGAGGGCACCGACGGCTTGCTGCGCCGCAGCGCCGGACTACGCCGCGCCGGTCCGGGCGGCGTTCTGGTCAAGGTGGCGAAGCCGGCCCAGGAGAGCCGCGCCGACCGGCCGACGATCGGGCCGCAGACGGTCGCGCTGGCGGCGGAATGCGGGCTCGTCGGTGTTGCCGCCGAAGCCGGAGCGACATTGCTGCTCGATCGCGCCGAGGTCGTTCGCCGGGCTGACGCTGCCGGCATCTTTGTTGTCGGGGTCCGCGCCGAATGAGCGGCGCCGGTGCGCCAGCCGCGCCGTTCATCTTCCTGATCGCCGGCGAGCCGTCGGGCGACGCGCTGGGTGCTGCGCTGATCGCCGCGTTGCGCGAGCGCACCGCGGGACGGCTCAAGATCGCCGGCATCGGCGGTGAGCAGATGGCGGCGGCGGGCCTGACGAGTCTGGTGCCGCTCTCCGATCTCGCCGTCGGCGGCCTGGTCGAAGTATTGCCGCGAGTGCCGAGGCTGTTGCGCCATATTCGCGGCACCGTCGCGGCGATCGACACGCTACAGCCGGATGCGGTCGTCACAATCGACAGTTCCGGGTTCACATGGCGCGTCGCCGGGCGGCTGCGGCGCCGGGGATCGCGGCTGAAGCTGATCCACTACGTCGCGCCGATGGTATGGGCTTGGCGCCCGCGTCGCGCCCGTCACATCGCGCGCTGGTGCGATCACCTGCTGACCCTGCTGCCGTTTGAGCCGCCCTATTTCGAGCGGGAAGGCCTTGCGGCCAGCTTTGTCGGCCATTCGGTTCTGGAAAGCGGCGCCGAATGCGGCGACGCGGTGCGCTTTCGCGCTGTTCACGGCATCGCCGACGGCGAGCTTGTCATCAGCGTGTTGCCCGGCAGCCGGGCCGGCGAGGTGCGCCGCCTGGCGCCGGTATTCGGCAAGGCGTTGCATCGCCTGGAGCATGACATCGGCCCGTTTCGTATCGCCGTGCCGACCGTTGCGGGCGTCGCCGAAGCCGTCGCCGAGCGGGCGGCAGACTGGCCGGGCCGGCCGATCGTGCTGCGCGGCGCTGTCGCCAAATACGATGCCTTTGCCGCCAGCCGCGCAGCGCTCGCCGCCTCCGGCACCGTCGCGCTCGAACTGGCGCTCGCCGGCGTGCCGATGGCGGTCGCCTATCGCCTCCATCCGTTCACCGAAATGCTGCTCGACCGGATCCTCAAGGTGCGGCAGGTCAATCTCGTGAACCTGCTGGTCGGCCGCGCGGTCGTGCCGGAACATCTGCGCGCCGACTGCGCGCCGGCGCCGCTAGCCGGCTCGCTCGCCCGGCTGATCCGCGACGACGCGGTTCGCAGCGCCCACCTGGCGGCGTATAATGAAGCGGTGGCGCGGCTGCGCGCGCCGGGCGGCCTGTCGCCGAGCCGCGCCGCCGCCGATCGCGTGCTGGCGACCCTCGCCGCGCAACTTCCCGACGGAGGAGTAACCCCAATGACGATGACCGAAAGCGAAACCCGGCCGGCCGAGGGGCTGGGCAAGGCCCGCCTCCTGCACACGATGCTCAGGGTCAAGGATCTCGACAGGTCGCTGCATTTCTACACCGATCTCCTCGGCATGCAGCTGCTGCGCAAGCGCGACTACCCGACCGGCAAGTTCACGCTGGCCTTTGTCGGTTACGGCGAGGAGACCGATAGCACGGTCATCGAGCTGACCCACAATTGGGGCCAGGAGGAACCGTATGCGCTTGGCAGCGGCTTCGGCCATCTCGCGATCGGCGTGCCCGACGTCTACAAGGCATGCGAGCAACTCGGCGCCGCCGGCGTCAAGATCCCGCGCCCGGCGGGGCCAATGGCGCATGGCGGGTCGGTCATCGCCTTTATCGAAGACCCGGACGGCTACCGCATCGAGCTGGTGCAGCGCAGCTGAGGCGGCGGTCAGCTCGGCGGCTTGGCGCCGAGCTGTTCCTTCAACACTTTCCGCGGCACCTCCTCGATCGCGCCGGGCGCCAGGTGGCCAAGCTGGAACGGCCCGTAGGCGATCCGGATCAAGCGCGTCACCGGGTGGCCGAGGTGCTCGAGGACCCGTCGGACCTCGCGGTTCTTGCCCTCCTGCAGCGACAGCGTGAGCCAGGCATTGGCGCCCTGCTGGCGGTCGAGCACGGCCCGGATCGGGCCGTAGCCGACGCCGTCGATCGTGACGCCGCGGACGAGCCTGGCGAGCCGCTCCGGTTCGACGGCGCCGTGCACCCGCACGCGGTAGCGCCGCACCCAGCCGGTTGCCGGGAGTTCCAGCCGCCGCGCCAGCGCGCCGTCATTGGTCAACAGCAGGAGCCCCTCGGAATTGAGGTCGAGCCGGCCAACCGAAACGAGCCGCGGCAAACCGGCCGGCAATGCCGCGAACACGGTCGGCCTGCCGCGCTCGTCGCGATGCGTCGTGACGAGGCCCTTCGGCTTGTGGTAACGCCACAGGCGCGCCTGCTCCGGCGCGGGTAACGCTCGGCCGTCGACGCGGATGTCGCGGTCGGCGCCGACGCTGATCGCCGGGCTGGTCAAGACCTCGCCGTCGATCGCGACCCGGCCCTCGGCGATCCAGCGCTCGGCGTCACGGCGCGAGCATAGCCCGGCGCGCGCGATCAGCTTGGCGATGCGCTGGGGCGGGTCGGTGATCGGCGACATCATGTGCGGCATTATTGCTGTGGTGCACCGCGAGCGATGCAGAAAGACGAGATGGGCCGCGACGCCTCCTGCGGCAATGGGCCGATGGCGCGGGCGCTTGCCGAAGCGGCCGCAGCCGGCGCGGCGGGCGAGGTGCCGGTCGGCGCGGTGCTGGTCGATGCCGAGGGCCGCATCGTTGCCGCCGCCGGCAACCGCGTCGAGCGCGACCGGGACCCGACGGCGCATGCCGAAATGCTCGTGCTGCGCCTGGGTTCGGCTCGGCTGCTGATGAAGCGCCTCGCCGGCTGCGATCTCTACGCGACGCTGGAACCGTGCCCGATGTGCGCCGCCGCGATCGGCCTCGCCTGCATCCGGCGGCTTTATTTTGCCGCGTTCGATCCGAAAGGTGGCGGCGTCGAGCATGGACCCCGCATCTTCGACCAGCCGACCTGTCATCACCGCCCGGAAATTTACGGCGGCATCGCCGAGCGCCCCGCCGCGGCAATGTTGCGCCGGTTTTTCGAAGCGCGCCGCCCGCGATCATGAGGCGGCGCTGCTTGCCTTCGGCCGGTCCGACGCGGCCATTCCGCCGGGACTAGCGCTTGCCGCGCAGCAGGAATTCGCGGCCGGCCTTGACCATCGGCTGCCCGTCATAGGCGATGATGTCGGCCGTGGCGTAGGTTTCGCTCCACAGATCCGGCAGGTAGGAGCCGGTGCCGATGACATCGATCGGCGCGTCGGCCGCCGCCATCATGCGGCATTTCTCGGGACCGAAACCCGAACTGGCGACGATCTTTGCGGTTGCAAAGCCCGTCTCGTCGAGCGCCTCGCGCAGCCGCCAGATCGCCGCCGCCGTGACGCCGGTGCCGACGAGGTGGCGCAGTTCCGCCTCGGTGCGATAGCCGCGGATCGATTGCGGCGCATGCCGTTCCAGCACCTCGTATGAGCGCGCGAGGTCGAGCCCCTCACAATAACGGCCGCCCGGCGTGTCCAGCCGGAACGCGAGCCGGCCGGCGGCGGCCAGCTCCGGAAAACGCCGGCACACCGCAACCGCGTCGCTCGTCTCGCGGCCGAAATAATCGACCAGCACGGTCAGCGGCTCATCCGGAAAGGCGTCGTGAAACATCTCAGCGGCGCGCACGGTCGAGCCGGCATAGCCGATCAGTGCATGCGGCATCGTGCCGAGGCCCTGCTCGCGGCCGAAATAGCCCGCGGTAGCCGCCGTCGCACAGCCGATGAAGCCGACCGCATCGGCGACCTTTTTCGCATGCGCCGAGCCGACCGCGGCGGCATACGCCATCATGTCGGCCATCTCGGCGCCGGCGCAGTGGCGGGCGTCCATCGCCAGGAACGCGACCCTCGGCAGGTCGGCGCACATTGCCGAGGCGTTATAGGCAGCGACGCAGGCCGGCCCGAGCTTTTGCAGCAGCAGCGTTTCAAGATCGACGAGGTGATAGAGCGGGCCGGTGACATAGAGGATCGGCTCGCCGGCGCCGACCCAGGCCGCCTCGGCACAGTTCAGCTCGATCGCAAACTGCGTGCCGCGCGCCCGCGCCATCCGTTCGAGAAAATCGACCGCAAAGCGCGGCGCGGCGATGACCGGGCGGCGCATGAAGACGGCATAGGTGGCCTCACGGTCACCAAAGCGGCCGACGATCGCTTTGGTCTTCAGGAAGTAGCTGTCGGTGCGCGCCGCGAGATCGTCGTCCATCGGTGTCGGCCTTTCGGCAGAAATGTCCTGCTGCGCCCGGCCTCTCGTCAATGTGCGCATGCAGGGCGCCATGCAAGGGCAAAATCGGCATGGCGGCCAATGCCGCGATCCGGTGTATTCTCCCCGCTGCCGCTTCAGCGACCCTCGCCCGCACGCGGAGGGGCGATCGGCGGCGATTAGCGCGCCGGACGGGAAGGAAACGACGATGCCCGATGCAACCGATTTGAGGCCGCCGGTCGCGGTCGGCCACGTGCGTATCCTCGTCAGCGATGTCGGCAGCGCGGCGCGCTGGCTGCAGGATGTCGGCCTGCGCCCGATCGTGACGCGCGATGAGTTCGCCGTGCTCGAATTGCGCGGCGGCACGCATGTCGTCGTGCGCGCGGCTGAGCAGCCGCTGCCGCCGGGCATGCCGGCGCCGTTCGACCTGATGGTCGACGACGTCGATGCGATGCACCGCGACTATGCTGCGAAGGGCTATGACCCGTCGCCGATCTCGCGCGGCCGCATCCACGATTCGTTCACGGTCGCGGCGCCGGGCGGTCTCGTCTTCACCGTCAACTCTTCGCACGCCAGCGGCCAGCCGGTCTAGCGGTTCTGCCAATTGGGCTTGCGCCGCTCGGCGAAGGCCCGCGGACCTTCGATATAGTCCGCGCTCTTCAGATTGGCCTCCTGCGCAGGATAGGTGCGGGCCATCGCGGCGTCGAGCGTCGGCCCGTCGAGGCTCTGGTAGACGACCTGCTTGGAGGCGCGGATCGCCATCGGCGAGCATTCGAGGATCTGCGCCGCCCAGCGTTTTGCCGCTGCCAGCGCCTCGCCCTGCGGCACGACCTCGTTGACGAAACCCAGTTCCCTGCCCTCGGCGGGCGATACGCGGCGCCCGGTCAAGATCATGCCGAGCGCCTGTTTCTGCGGGATCATGCGCGGCAGCCGGTGGACACCGCTGCCGGCGATCAGTCCGACCCGCGGCTCGGGAAGCGCGAAGACGGCGTTTTCGGCCGCGACGATGATGTCACAGGCGAGCGCCGTCTCGAACCCGCCGCCCATCGCGACGCCGTTGACCGCGGCGATCAGCGGCTTGTCGAGGTCGAAGCGATGCGACAGGCCGGCAAAGCCGCTTTTCGGCCGCGGCCCGCGCCGCCCGGCCGCCTGCACCTTCAGGTCGTTGCCGGCGGAAAACGCCCGCTCGCCGGCGCCGGTGATGATGCCGACCCAGAGTTCCGGGTCGGCGGCAAATTCGTTCCAAACCCGATCGAATTCCCAATGCGCCTCGGCGTGCAGCGCATTCATGACCTCGGGCCGGTTGATCGTGACGATGCGCACGCGGCCGTCGTCTTCGACCGTCAGAAAACGGTATTCGGGCATACTTTTCTCCGTCACGCCCGGGCTTGATCCGGGCATCCGCACGTTAGCCTCGGTTTCGTGGAAGCCCGGCCATGACGGTAAGCAGGACGTTGCGGGCTATTTCGCGGCGAGCGGCTGGCACGCCGGCTCGGCGACCGGGATGTTGTAGAGCCGGCGGGCATTCTCGAATACGAGACGATTGAGGCCCTCCTTGCCGAGCGCCGCCTCGACTGGCGCATGGCCGGCCGATTTCGAGTTCGGCCACGGGCTGTCCATGCCGGGAAAGTCGCTGGCCCACAGGAAATTCTCGTAGCCGATCTCGGGCACGCGGCGAAAACCGCCTTCCTCCTCGACTTCGAATGTGAAGAAAACGTGCTCCTTGAGGATCTGGCTCGGCATGCGCTGCAGCGGAATGTCGGGTGCGAAGACGCGCGTTTCCGGACCGCCGAAATCATACTCGCGGTCGCATCGCCAATAGACAAACGGGACCCAGCCGACCCCCGCCTCCTCAATGACGAAGCGGATCTTGGGGTGACGGTCGCAGATGCCGGAGAAGATGACCGCCGTCGCGAGTTCCGCCATCGCCCCGATCGGGAAGTTGATGACCCGCATCAACGCCTGGTTGCGTGGCTCGATGCCCTGCACGCCGACGCCGATCTGGCGCGAGCCGCCGGCCGGGAAAGCGTGGAAATTGACCGGCATGCCGGTTTCGGCGGCGGCCGCCCACACCGGCTCCCATTGCTGGTGGATGACCGGCTCCGGCGCAAACGTCCAGTCGAAAATAATGCCGGTCGGCATGTCGAACTTCGCGACCCGATACAGTTCGGCCGTCGCCTCCTCGGGCGTCATGCACGGCAGCGGCAGCAGCATGATGAAGCGCCCGCCGGATTCTTCATAGAGTTCGCGGGCCCAGTCGTTGATCGCGCTGACGCAGGCAGCGCGCAGTTCCGGGCTCCTGATCTGCGACAATTGCTCGTAGGGGCCGTTGACGAGTTCGGCGTCAACGCCGTCCCGATCCATATCCTCGCAGCGGTATTTCGCGCTGGCGGCGCGGAAGATGCCCGGCTCCGCCTCCTCGGCGACGCCGTGGCGGGTGTAGCAATTGACCGCGCCACGGCCGGTGCCGGCCCAACCGACGCCGTTCCAGTCGTGCCCCTCGACGACCCAGCGGCGCACCCCGTCGTCGCGCGTGACGACACGCGGCCCATCCTCGCGCAGGCGCTGCGGCAGGCGCTTCGTCCACAGATCGAACGGCAGGTGCATCAGCCGGCAATGGCCATCGGCGGAGATGACGCCAAATCGCTTTTCCATCGCCCATTCCTCCTTCAGTGTCGTCTCCCCATCGCCGCCATGGCCGGGCCGGCCGAGGGCCGAGACCCGACCAGTCAAATCAGGGATGGCCAAGTCGAGCCCGGCAGCGACGACCAGTAGTGTGCGCCTAGGGGAACAGCTCTGTCTCGGCGCGGCTGATGACGAACGCCTCACGCCGTTCGAGAAAATCGCCGACGACCTCGACAAACGCTTCCGGCCGCTCGCCGGCGATCGCGTGGCCGGCGTCGTAGACCAGCACGAGTTGGCAGTTTTCAGTGATCAGCCCCTTGTAGTGACGGCCCATCTCCGGCGGGATCATGCGATCGAGCGTTCCGAACAGCACGAGGGTCGGCGTCTTGATGCCGCGCATTTTCTCTTCGAGCGCCGGCTCGCGTCCGGGACCCATCACGCGCAGGACAAGCGCCTGCTGCTTTGCGGCGATTGCGGGATCGGGCGCCGGCAGGGGCGGCATGCGCTCGGGGTGGCCATACAGCATGCGCGCCATGTGCTCGGGTGAGCCGGAAGCCGGCCGCCCGCCGGGCTGACGCAGCGCAGCCGGGCTTTCGAGCACCAGGGCGGACAGCCGCTCCGGTTGCTGCACGGCGAGCCATACCGACGCCTTGCCGCCAAACGAGGTGCCCCACAGGTTGAAGCGGTCGAGGCGCAGCGCGTCCGCGGCATGCACCATCGTCATCGCCAGTTCGGCCATGTCCGTCGTGCGCGTGTTTTCGGCCGAGGCGCCGAAACCCGGCATCTCGAAGGCGATGACGCGGTGTTTCCGTGCCAGCAGATCGTGCGCCGCCGTCAGCCGCAAGCCGCCGGCGCCATGCAGATGCACGAGCGGCGGACCATGCCCCGCCTCCATGTAGCGGATGCGAAAACCGTCGGCGTCGACGAACTTCTCATGAAACGCCGCGCCCGGCGCCGGTCTCGACTGTGCTTCTGCCACGCTCCGCTTCCTTTCTGCTTTGGCCGCCGGTTTTACCACGCTTTGATCGTCGGCATCAGTTCGCGAGCAAACAGCCGCATCGAGCGGCGGACGCTGTCGCCGTCCTGGCCGGGGTGGTGCAGGTTCAGCGACAGATGCGTCAGCCCGAGGCCGCGATAGGGTTCGAGCAGCTTCAGCGCCTCCTCGGGTGTGCCCACCGCAAAGGGCTGACCGCCGTGGCCGATCTGCGGCACATCGCGGAATTCGCCGACCGGCGGCAACGCCCCGAGCGGCCCGGCGCCGCGGCTGCCGGCTTCCGGATTGCCGTGCGTGCGGTAGAAATGCAGCACCTGGCGAAGGCCGGCCTCGGCTTCGTCCCACGCCTGCTTGCGCGTCGCGGCGACATGCACGCGCAACGGCACGGAGGCGATCGTCCTGCCGGTCGGGTCGTGGCCATGTTCGCGCAACGCCGCTAGGTATTGCGCATGGCCGCGCCCGGCGCCGGCCGCCATGCCGTAACCGCGCCGCGCCGTCCATCGGACGCTCTGCTCGCCCATTGCTGCAACGAGGATCGGCGGCCCGAGCCGCTGCACGGGGGTCGTCGTCATGTGCACGTCGGGAAAGTCGTAGTACTTGCCCGCGTGGCTGAACCGCTCGCCGGCAAAGCAGCGCTCGATGATGCGCAATGCCTCAAACGTACGGCCAAGCCGATTTTCGAGCGGAACGCCGAACGTCGCGAACTCCCGCGGCGACGAGCCGACCCCGACCCCGAGATCAACGCGGCCATCCGAAATGTTGTCGAGCACCGCGGCATCCTCGGCGATGCGCAACGGGTTGTGCAGCGGCAACAGCAGCACGTACGTGCCGAGCCGCACCCGCCGGGTGCGGGCGGCGACCGCGGCAAGAAACGGGAATGGCGCCGGGCTCCACGCGTCGGGCGAGAAATGATGCTCGCTTGCCCACACGCAATCGAACCCGAGTTCCTCCGCCAGCACCGCCTCGTCGAGGTGGTCGCGGTACAATTCGGCAAGTGGCCGGCCGCTGCCCGGCAGCGTGCGTATGCCCGATGTCCAGACGATTTTCATCGTGCGTCGACCGTCTGCTGCTTCGCCGGCGTCTCCGAGCCAGAGGTTGCCGCGGATTTCCGGCGACGAACCGCTTTCGCCGATGCATTCAGTTTGACGGCCGCGCCGATGAGGGTTTTCAAGGCCTGCTCGTCAATTTTGCTGCCCTGACTGAAATCGATGGCGCGCCTCGTGTTCCCCGCCAGGCTGGAGTTGAAGAGACCCGAGGGGTCGTCCAAGGACGCTCCTTTTGCGAAGGTCAGTTTCACGGCGTTCTTGTATGTCTCGCCCGTGCAGATGATCCCATTGTCAGACCATACCGGAACGCCTCCCCATTTCCACTCCTCTACCACTCGCGGATCGGCGGCCTTGATGATGGCGCGGACGCGCGACAGCATCTCCCCCCGCCAATCGTTCAGCTCAGCAATTCTCGCGTCGATGCGATCCGATGGCGAGTCCGCCGCAGGGCTGTTGGTTATCTCAGCCATACTTTGCGCAGCCGATCCCTGATCAGATGTCGCGGATGCGCGGCAACACCTTCTTGCCGAACAGTTCGAGGTTGCTCATCAGCGCGTCGATATCGGCCGAGCCGGGCGGCTGCAACAACAGGTCGAGCACCCCGGCGCCCATGACCTCCTTGCATTGCTTGATTTGTTTGACGATCGTGTCCGGGCCGCCGATGAATGTCGTCGGGAGGATGCCGCCGACATTGGCCGGCTTCGCTTCGCCCGCGATGTTGCGTTTGTCGGCGGCGAGCAACGCCTCCTTCAACGACTCGCGGACCGGGAAGGGCGTCTGGCCGTCGCGCCGGCGCATCTCGGCCTCGGCCTGTTCGTCGGTTTCGGCCAGCAGCATGTTGGCGCGATAGACGATGTCGTCAGGGGTGGGCTGCCAGCCGTATTCTTCACACCGCTTCACGTAAAAATGCGTCGCCTTGGCCATGACCTCGAACGGCGCGAACGATACGCCAAGCCCGACGTGGTTGCGTGCCGCGAATTCGCCGGCCTCGGCCGTCGTGCCGAGCGCGTAGGTCGGCGGCATCGGCTGCTGCAGCGGCCGCGGCCAGATCGACACGGTACGGAACTGAAAATAGCGGCCCTGCCAAGCGAAAGGCTGCGGTTCGGTCCACGCCTTCAGCACCAGCTCCATGCCCTCATCGGTGCGTTGGCGGGATTCGCCCGGGTTGAGGTCGTAGGTGATCATCTCGTTCGTCGTGCCGCGCAGCATGCCGACGACGAGACGCCCGTCCGCCATCGTATCGAGCATCGCCAGCTCCTCGGCGAGCTGCACAGGGTTGCTGTGGCCGACGATCGGGCCGAGGAGGGCGATCTTGATGCTCTTGACGAGGCCCGCGATGTTGGCTGCGGCGACCGTCACCGACGGGGTCAGGATGCGCGGCGAGTAATGATGCTCCGACAGGCTGATCCAGTCGAAACCCAATTCCTCGACAAAGCGCAGCCGCTCGATCATCCGCTCGTGCGACTCCTTGCCGGCCTGCGGATCGTAGGCGCTCGGCGCCACCGGCCAACCGCGCGGTACCGCGGCCGCCGCCGTATAGCGCCCGTTTTCGAAATACGAGACCTTCATGTCGCCGCCTCCTCCCGCCAGCCTGCGCCGGCAATTCGAGCGTCGAAGCTAGCATCCCTGCCACCCGCTGGCGAGAGCCTGCGGGCCTGCCTTGACGCTGCTGCAACGGTTTGGCACGCTCAGCGCTCATCCCGGAGCCCGGCGGCCGCCATGACCAAATCCGAACTCGTCCAGCACCTCGCCGAGGCCAACCCGCATCTCTACCAGCGCGATGTCGAGGCGATTGTCACCGCGATTTTCGACGAGATCGCGGCGGCGCTGGCGCGCGGCGATCGGGTTGAACTGCGCGGCTTCGGCGCCTTTTCGGTGAAGCGCCGCGATGCCCGCGTCGGCCGCAACCCGCGCACCGGCACGAGCGTCATGGTCGCCGAAAAGCACGTCCCGTTCTTCAAGACCGGCAAGCAGTTGCGCGACCGCCTCAACACGCTGGACGCGGCCGACTGATCCCGGCCCTTTGGCGCCGTTCCAGCCGGAGGCCGGCGCCGCCTATTGCTTTTCCCCTGCCAGCGCGTCGGCGCCGACGATGCGCTGCGCCAGCGCCGCGGCGAGAAAGCGGTCGATATCGCCGTCGAGCACGGCGTCGGGATTGCCGGTCTCGATCCCGGTGCGCAGATCCTTGACCATCTGGTAGGGCTGCAGCACGTAGGAGCGGATCTGGTGGCCCCAGCCGATGTCGGTCTTTGTCGCGTTCATCGCATCGGTCGCGGCTTCGCGCTTCTCCAGTTCGAGCTCGTACAGCCGGGCGCGCAGCATCGCAAACGCATGCGCCCGGTTCTGGTGCTGCGAGCGCTCGCTCTGGCAGGCGACGACGACGCCGGTCGGCAGATGGGTGATGCGCACGGCGCTGTCCGTCTTGTTGACATGTTGGCCGCCGGCGCCGGACGAGCGGTAGGTGTCGATGCGCAGGTCCTTGTCGTTGATTGCGACGGTGATCTTGTCGTCGACGACCGGGTAGACCCAGGCCGACGCGAAGCTGGTGTGCCGGCGCGCGTTCGAATCGAACGGCGAGATGCGCACGAGGCGGTGCACGCCGCTTTCGGTCTTCAGCCAGCCGTAGGCGTCGGTGCCGTTGACGCGCACCGTCGCCGATTTGAGGCCGGCACCCTCGCCGGCGCTCTCCTCCAGCCACTCGACCTTGTAGCCGTGGTCCTCGGCCCAGCGCACGTACATGCGCAGCAGCATCTCGGCCCAGTCCTGCGCCTCGGTGCCGCCGGCGCCGGCATGCACTTCGAGGTAGCAGTCGTTGGCGTCGGCCTCGCCCGACAGCAGGCTTTCAAGTTCGCGCCGCTGCGCCTCGCGACGCAGCGCGTCGAGCATTCCCTCCGCGTCGGCGACGACCGCCGCGTCGCCCTCGGCGTCGCCGAGAGCGATCAATTCCTGCGCCTCGTCCACTTCGCGTTCGATGCGGCGGCAACCCTCGACCGCCCGTTCGAGGCGGGTGCGCTCGCGCAGCACCGATTGGGCTTCCGCCGGGTCCTCCCACAGTTTGGGGTCCTCGGCCTTGGCGTTCAGTTCGGCGAGGCGGCGGGTCGCAACATCCCAGTCAAAGATGCCTCCTCAGCAGCGCCAACGACTTTCTGATGTCGTCGACGACCGCCTGCGTTTCGGCGCGCATACGTGAGGTTCCTTCGCTTGTTTCGGCCCTCGCCGATCCGGTCGGCTTCATATGGATATGGGGGCGGCGCTCTCACTTCGCCGCGCGCGCAGCGAGCCAACGGACCTCGTCGGCGTCGACGGGCGGCAGGTCGCGGAGCTGCGGCAATACCTCGCGGGCCGCCAGCGTAAAGCTCTTTTCGGCTTCGGCGTGGGTCACGAGGCCCTGGCGCGTCATCATGATGATGTGATGGATGCCGCCGACCCGCGTTCTGAACTCCTTGATCTGGCGCGCCACCGTGTCGGGGTTGCCGGCAAACATCTGGCCCTGGCCGACGAGAACCTCGGCGTCGAGGTTGGTCGGCCGGGGACGGCGCGAGGCGCCCTGGCGCCACGCCGCCGGCGCCATCTCGGGCGCGACGTTGCCGGGCTGGAACTTGGCGAATTGCGGCGCCGATTTGATGCTGACGGTCAGGAACCAGGCGATCTTCTGGCCGATCCTGAGCGCCTCTTCGTCGCTGTCGCCGACATAGGCGAACGCCATGTAGGAGAACCGGTCTTCGCCTGGTGCCGGCATCCCCGCGTCACGCCGTGCCGTCTTATATGCGTCGAATGCCTGCCGGGTGCGGTCGTAGCCGCCGAACAACAGCGTGTTGATGATGTTGCGGCGGCCGAGTTCGGCACAGGTCGGCAGGTCCGAGGTCGCCGCCCAAAATTCCGGGCGCGGCTGCTGATAAGGGCGGGGCCAGATGTTGACGTGCGGGTGGATGAAGAATTTGCCCTCCCAGCTGAACGGGCCGTCATGACTGGTCAGCGCCTTTTCAATGAGATCGATCGCCTCCCATTCGCGCTCGCGGATGCGCATCGGGTTGGCGTCGCCGGACACCATCTCGGTTGCGCCCGATTTGACAAAGCCGATCTCCAGCCGGCCCTTCGACAGGATGTCGATCGTCGCGTACTCCTCGGCGATGCGCACCGGGTCGGGCCGCACCGTGATCAACGTGCCTAACGACAGGATGCGCACATTGCGGGTCAGCCGCGCGACGACGCCGGTGATGACGGGGCTCGCCGCCCACAGATTGTTGATGCCGGAATGGTGCTCGTTGGTGACGATGTGGATGCCGAGGTCGTCGCACAGCCGGTATTCGTCGAACACTTCGTCATAAAGCCGCGCCGCGACGCCGGGATCGCAATAGCGGTTGGGCAGGCTGGCGCGCACCGAATCCGCTTGCTCCAGCACTTCGGCCGGCACGAACGGGTAGGGGTTCTCGCAATGGTTCCACAACTCCATGCCGCGGCCCTCCGGGCGCCGACACCCGAGACGGTGTCGGCTAGCGTTTGCGGAAGCTGTCGAGCGCGACGACTTCGGCCGTCGTCTTGTCGCCGGGCTTTGCCGGCGCTTTTGCCTCGGACGACGCCGCGATCGGCGCCGGCACGCCGGCGGCATTCGACGGCTTGCCGTCGGCGGGCGGCGCCGGCATCGCGAATTCCAGCGCGAAATTGACCGACGGGTCGGCGAAGCTGCGCACCGCCGCAAACGGCACCGTCAGCCGTTCCAGCTGCTTCTGGAAGCTCAGCGTCACCGAAAAACTGTCGCGGCCGATTTCGAGGTCCCAGAACTGGTGCTGCAGCACGATCGTCATCTCGTCGGGATAGCGCTCGCGCAGCGTCTCGGGAATCGCGACGCCGGGCAGCCGGGTCGCAAACCCGATGTAGAAATGATGCGCGCCGCGCAGCCCTTCCTTCGCCGCCCGTTCCAGCGCCTCGCGCACGACGCCACGCAGCGCGCGCTCGACCATCTGCTCGTAATGGTACAGATCCTGCGGCATGACCCCTCGAATGAAGTGAGGGGCTTCTGTTGCCCGGTGCCCCTCGGACCGCGAGTTACCTGCTTAGCTTCACCCCGCTAAGGGTTAGGCGGCAAGAGCCTCTGTTGCGAAGTTATCGTTCGCAGCTAAGTTTTTGACCCGATAACGGCGGTATCATGCCGGGCGAAAGCGTTGCCTTTACCACGCGCGTCGAGCCTGTTTCGCCCCCGCAGGGCCGCCGTGGCGCCGATTCGCCGCGGCGGAATTGGTGGAGGCGCCGGGTACCGCCCCCGGGTCCGCAACGCTTATTCCGCAAGCCGTTTATCGCCATAGTCGGTCGCCCGACGCGCTAAGATATAGGGAGGAAGGGGCGCGATGGCAATGAGCGATCGGGTGAGCATCCAGCAAGACGCAGGCTTTGCCCGCTCCTCGGGATGAGGAGATTTTGAGATGTTATCCACCGATCCCCTCATGCTGAGGAGCGCCCGCAGGGCGCCTCTCGAAGCACGCAATGCAGAGAGGCAGCGATGCCGCTGAGCCGCGAACAACAGCTCGAAATCGCACAGCAGCGCGGCGGGACGCACGAGACCCGCCGTGCCACGGTCGAGGCGCTTGAGGAGATCCTCTGCGAAGCCCTGCCGGTGCTCGACCACGGGTTTGTCCGCGTCGTCGACTACATGGGCGACGATGCGGCGATTGTGCAGGCGGCGCGCGTCTCCTACGGCCGCGGCACAAAGCGGGTCAGCGAGGACCAGGGTCTCATCAACTACCTGATGCGGCATCGCCACACGACGCCGTTTGAGATGTGCGAGATCAAGTACCACGTCAAGTTGCCGATCTTTGTCGCCCGGCAATGGATCCGCCACCGCACCGCCAACGTCAACGAATACTCGGCGCGCTATTCGATCCTCGACAACGAGTTCTATATCCCGGCTCCCGAACACCTGGCGGCGCAGGCGGCGACGAATCGCCAGGGACGCGGCGACGCAATCGACGGCGCGGCGGCGCAGCGCGTTCTCGACCTGCTCCGCGCCGACAGCGAGCGCGCCTATGCGCATTATGCCGCGCTGTTGAACGAGGACGAGGCGGGCCGGCCGCGCGACCCGTCATGGCCCGGCCTCGCGCGCGAACTGGCGCGGATGAACCTGTCGCTGAATTTCTATACGCAGTGGTATTGGAAAATCGACCTCTACAACCTCTGCCATTTTCTCGGCCTGCGCGCCGACCCGCACGCGCAATACGAAATCCGCGCCTACGCCGAAGTGATGTTGGAAACCGTCAGGCGCTGGGTGCCGACGGCGTATGCGGCGTTTCTCGAATACCGCATGAACGCCGCGACGATCTCGGCGACCGGCCTCCAGGTCATCCGCCGCATGCTCGCCGGCGAGAAGGTCGATCAGGCCGCGAGCGGCCTTTCGCCCCGCGAATGGCGTGAACTGATGGCGACGCTCGGGCGGTGAGCGTTGCTACGCCGCCTCGGCCGTCCAGCGCTCGGTTTTGAACAGGCCGCGCTCAAACGCCAGGTATTCGTCCTTCGTCATCGCAGGCCGGAATTCGCCGATGATCTGGCGGCCCGGTGCGGCATCGTCGTACAGCAGGTCGATCGCCGTCATCGCCAACAGCTTGGCCGGAGACAGATAGGCATGCTCCGGCTCGGTGATGCGGAAATCGGCGCCGTGCGTCTTGCCGTGCGCCGATGCGACATAAGGATGGATGACCGGCAGGAGGTGGGCGATGTCGCCCATGTCGGTCGACCCGGTGCGGTGGCCGCCGATGTCGAACTGGCCCGGCCCGAACAGGCGCCCGACATTCTCGCCGAACAGCGTGCCGAGCGCGCGGTCGTTGCGCTGCGGCAGGTAGCCGGGGATTGTCTCGATCTCGACCTCGGCGCCCATTGCCATCGCACCCGCCCGCAGGCAGCGGTCGACCTTCATGTTGGCATCGACGATCGCCGCCAACGAGCCGCCGCGCACGAAGGTTTCCATCGTCACCTCGGCCGGCACGACGCTGACCGCGTCGCCGCCCTTCGTAATGATCGGGTGGATGCGAATCGTGTCGCGGTCATGAAAGGTTTCGCGCTGGCAGTGGATCGCATTCAATGCGATCTGCGCCGCGCTGAGCGCGTTGATGCCGAGCTGCGGCGCGCCGCCGGCATGGCTGGCGCGGCCGAGAAAGCGGATCATCTTGACCAGCGCGCCATTCGACGAATCGGCGATGAACGAGCGCTTTGTCATCTGGTCGTGCGAGCCGGCATGGATCATCATCGCGATGTCGATGTCGTCCCAGTGGCCGCGGACGACGAGTTCGGGCTTGCCGAGAAGAAACTCGATCTCGCCCTTGGCGCGGCGCCCGAGACGCTCTTCGACATCGATGAACTCCTCGGCCGGCACCGCGAAAAACACCACCTCGCCCGACATCAGGTCCTGCGCCTGCACCGCCTGGAGGCCGATTGCGACGCCGAGCATGCCGGCGATCTGGGCGTTGTGGCCGCAGCTGTGCGCCGCGCCGGTCTGCCGGTCGGCGAGCGGATGGTCGGAGGTGCGCAGGCTGTCGAGCTCGCCGACGATCGCGACGCGCGGCCCGGGGCGGGCGCCCTTTGAGGCGGCCCTTAACGCCGGTCAGCGCGAGGCCGGTCGCCGGCTCGAGACCCAGCGCCGTCATGCGCTCGGCAACGAGCATCGCAGTGCGCCGCTCGTTGAAGCCGGTTTCCGGGTGGCGCATGATCGCATCGCCGAGCGCGATGATCTCGTTGCCGTGGCGGTCGATCGCGGCGCACACCGCCGCCTTCAGTTCGTCCTTGCCGGTCATCGGCGCCTCCGCAGCGTTTCGCGCCCGATGATACAGGCTTGCGGCGCGGGTGAAAGCCGCAGCACATGAATCCGCTCGATCGGCAGCAGCTGTTCTCCGCTCTGATGCTCGCGGCGATGGCGCTGTTCGTCGCATCGGGTGCGCCGTCGCTCGGGCGTTGGCGGCGCCGGCTGCGGCTCGGAGCGGTCGCCCTTTTTGCCCTCGCGATGACTGCCGTGCTGGTTGAAATCGGCCTGTGGCTGGGCGGTCTCGTCGACTGAGCCGGCAAGTGTCGGATTCAACGAGTATTTATCCTGCATTTTAAACGAATCTTGACAATACACGGCTGCCGTGTATCATCCATTAAGCATTTTCTAACCCATACGCCACCGGCAGTTGCGCCGGGGCGGCTCTGATCGAGGGTCCCCCATGCCGCTCGATGCCCCCCATACTGCCCCCATCAACAACCTGCGGCTGCCGGACGCGCTGACAGTCCGCCACGGCCCCGCGCCGCTGTTGTCGCGCTTTGTCATCGAAGCTGACAAGGCGGCGCGCGCTCTCGGCCTTGAACTGCGCGTGCGCTACGATTTCGAGGAGCTCGTTCATCTCAATCGAGAACAGGCCGGGCGCGGCAACTGGCACCGGCTGCTCAACGCCTACAACCCGAGCTATGTCGATATCGGCCCCGACAATGCGTTCTGGATTGCCGGCTCGGACGAGCACGGCGAGATCGTCGCGACGCACGCCCTGCACGTCTACGACTGGACCGGCACAAACCTGAAAGAGCAGGCACAGTCGGTGTTCTACGGCCGCGAAGAGGGCGCGCCGTGTCAGGTCACTGCCGACGCCGCCGAAATGATCGGCGGCGTCGTCGGCAAGGGCGGCGCCGCCTGGGTTCGCCCGGACTGGCGCGGCAAGCAGCTGTCGCACCTGATGCCCCGGATGATGAAGGCGTTTGGTTCGGCGCATTGGCCGCTCGATTGGGTGATCGGGCTGGTGCAGCCACCGCTCGTGCGCAAGGGCGTTGCCGCCGGCTACGGTTCGAAGCACATCAGCTACAGCATCTTTTATCCGCAATCGGCGTGGGGCGATCTGGAAGTCGCCGTGGTTTATACCGCGGTCGATGAAATCTACCGCGACCTGGCCGAGTTCCTGGCGACCCGGCTGACCGCCGCGCAGCCGGCGGATTACGATTTCGTGATGCCGGTCTGGGCCTCGTCCGGCGCATTGCGCGAGCAGAGCGTGACGAACACCTCGCCCGACGGCGTCTTCCACGGCAGCAGAACGCGCTCATAGCAGATGACGCGGCGCGGTGCGCCGTTTTCGTTGTGGTATTGCAGCGCTGCGGTCACTTTGTCGAAGCGTGGCTGCTGCGTCGTTGCCACCAGCGTATAGTACTGCGAGACCCACTCGCCGTACTCCTTGTCCGGCTGGTCCTGCACCTTCTCGCCCATTGCGCGGGCGTAATAATTCGTCCCGAGCCAGTGATGCGACTGGCCGATAAAGCGGAACCGCGGCTCCATCTCCCCCGGCTTGATGCCGATGATCATCATTCGCGCGATCAGTTCATGATTGATCGCCAGCGAGATCAGGCTCGGGTCGAAATTGCCGAACGATACGCGCCATTTCTGCGCCAGTGGACGAAAGACGCAGTCCTTGTCGTGGAACAATTTGTCGAAATCCTGCGGCTCGACGACAAAGCGCTGGTTTTCGGGCGGCGCCGGCGGCCGCGCCGCCAGCTGCGATAGCCGCTCCACCGTCGCCTCGGCGGACGACGAGATTTCCGAGTGCCACTCGCCGTCGTAGTATTTCAGCCGGAACAGCCGGACCTGCGACATCAAGAGCTGCTGCTGGGCGGCGAGCAGCGCCGGCAACTCGACGTTGCGCGGGTGCAGCTGGATCTCGATGATCGAATTCTCGATGATCTGAAATTTGACAAAGCCCTGATTGCGCACCGCGTAGGACACCGCATCGTAATCGGGCTTCGCGTCGGCCAACGCGGCGAAGAATTCGGCGCTGTCGGGAAACACCCAATCGCCGTCCGGCGTGATCAACATCGTCAAGTGTTTCAACGCAGTCTCCTGCGGACGCGGCCAGGCGCCGAGAACCATCGACCGTCGCAGAATAGAGCAAGGCGGTAAAGAGAACGTAAATCGGCAATGCATCGCTGCGTCGAATATGCTAGTGATTGAGGCTCGCAGGATGCCGCGGGGGAGACGGCTGTTGAACGCCTCGTCGGATCCGGGCACGGCGGTGCCGGCGGCCATCGCGCTGCCGCGGTCGGCACGGCTCGTCGCGACGCTGGCATTGATGCTCGCCTCCGGCATGCAGGCGGCCGACGCGACAATCGCCAATGTCGCGCTGCCGCAGCTTGAGCAGCAGCTGGGCGGCGGGCTGGCGCTCGGCGCCTGGGTCATGACCGGCTATCTGTGCGCCAACGCGGTCGCCGCGCCGCTGACCGGTGCGCTGCGCCGCCGGTGGGGGCCGCGCGGCCTGTTCGCCGCCGCGGTCGGCGGGTTTACCGGCGCGTCGCTGCTGTGCGCCGCCGCACCCTCGTCGGGCGCGCTGATCTTGTTCCGCGTGCTGCAGGGTGCCGGCGGCGGCATCATGCACCCGCTGGCGCAGGCAATCCTGCTCGATCTGTATCCGCGCGAGCGCCACGGCCGGATGCTGGCGATCTGGGGCGCGACGATCATGACGGGCCCGATCATCGGCCCGGCGCTCGGCGGCATCATCACCGATTTGGCGTCGTGGCGCTGGGTATTCGTGATCAATCTGCCGCTCGGCGCCGCGGCGATGTTGGCGATGTCGCGGGTACTGCCTGAACGCGAGAGGACGGGGGATCTCTCGGTTGATTTCACCGGCGTCGTGCTGCTGTCGGCGGGCATCGGCGCGCTGCAGCTGTGCCTTGAGCGCGGCCTGGGCCGCGCGTGGCTCGCCTCGCCCGAATTGATCGCCGAAACCGCCATAGCCGCCGCTGCCTTTGTCGGCATCGCGCTGCGTGTGCGCGCCGACCGCTTCGCCGTGTTCCGGCCGGCCGTGTTTCGCGACATCAATTTTGCCGCCGCCGCATTCTATAATTTCATCAGCAGCGCCCTGATGTTCGTGTCGATCGTGTTCATCCCGGCGGTCGTCGAAGGGCCGCTCGGCGAGAATGCGACGCTCGCGGGCGCGACAATCGTGCCGCGCGGCGTCGCGATGATGCTGAGCATGCTGTTGGCCGGGCAGCTGATCGGCCGGGTCGAGTTGCGCGCGGTACTGTTTGCCGGGCTTGGTCTGTTGGCGGCCGGCTTGATCATGCTGTCGGCAGTCGCAGCGGCGCCGGCGTCGGCGTTGCCGCTCATCATCGTCGGCAGCTCAGTGCAGTCGATCGGCGTCGGCCTCCTATTCACAAGCCTCAGCACGGTCGGGTTCTCGACGCTGCCGCCCGGCTTGCGAACCGAAGCGAGCGGCGTCTACAGCCTGCTGCGCCAACTCGGCTGCGCGTCAGGGGTGGCTCTGATGACCGCGGTGCTGCGGCTGTTGATGGCGGGCGGTCCGCTCTCCCATGCGGCGGCCGCAGGCCATGCCGCCGGCGCTGCTGCGCTCAACGCCTATTGCCAGTGCTTTCGCATAATGGCGGCGGCGTCGCTGCTGGTCATTCCCGGGATCTTCCTGTTCCGCATGCCACACGCGGCGGCCGCTCCGGATCAGGCGGCCGGGGCCGGCGCGGTCGAGCTACGCCGCGGCCGGCTCAGCCGCTGAAGCGGCCGCGGCAGGCGGCGGTGCGACGGGCGGCGGTGCAACGGGCAGCGCCACAGCAGGCGGCGCCACGACGGGCTTGGCGGCGGTCGGCGACGGCGGCAGCACCACTCGCACCAGCGTACCCTCGCCGGGGCTACTCATGACCGTCAGGCTGCCGCCATGCGCCTCGACGAGGCCTTTCGCGATCGGCAGGCCAAGGCCGGTACCGCCATGCGTCCGCGTCGTTGCCGATGTCGCCTGGCCGAACGGCTGCAGGGCGCGCTCGATCTCGGCTCCGCTCATCCCGATCCCAAAATCCTCGACCTCGAGCAGTAGCGCGCCCAGGCCGCCGAGCGCGCCGCGGATCTCAACGCGACCGCGCTTTGGCGAGAATTTGACGGCATTTGACAGCAGGTTGAGCAATACCTGCTTGATCGCACGCTCGTCGCCCCACAGCACGACCTTGTCCTCAGGAAGGCGGGTGATGATGTTCAACTCGCGGATGCGCGCCTGCTCGCCGATCAGCCGCAACACCTCGGCGATGACGGCCTTGATGCTGATCGGCGCGACATCGAGTTCGAGTTTGCCCGCCTCGATCTTTGACATGTCGAGCACATCGTTGATGATCGACAGCAGCAACAGACCGCTGGAATGAATGTCCTTGATGTATTCGAGCTGCTTGCGGTCGGCTACCGGCCCCAGTACCTCGCTCG
The DNA here is from genome assembly GCA_035504075.1 of Allostellaceae bacterium. GTDB lineage: Bacteria > Pseudomonadota > Alphaproteobacteria > ATCC43930 > CGMCC-115725 > DATARH01. Next base: position 28,374 of record DATJSO010000203.1, read on the forward strand.
CGATCGCCTCGGAAAACCCGATGATCGCGTTCAACGGCGTCCGCAGCTCGTGGCTCATATTGGCGAGGAACTCCGATTTCGCGCGATTCGCGAATTCGGCCTGGAGGCGCGCCTGCTCCATCTTGTCTTCGGCGGCCTTGCGCTCGGTAATGTCCGAATAGAGCGAGACGACGGCGCCGTCAGGCATCGCGCGGCGGCGGATCTGCAGCACGCTGCCGCTTGCCGTCGTGCGCTCGATGACCGCCGGTACATCGCGGTAGAAGCGGTCGAGTCGCGCGCGCGCTTCGCCCTCCGGGTCCTCCGTCCCGCCGAAATCGCCGCGCGCCGCCTGGGTCAACAGTATCTGGGAGAGTGTCGCACCGACCAGATCGCCGGGCAGCTTCAGCAGCGACGCAAAGCGGCCGTTCCATGCGATCAGCCGCCCGTCGCGGTCAAACACGCTGAGCCCTTCGCCCATGCTTTCGAGCGTGCTTTGCAGCAACGCGCTTTGCTCTTTCAGCTGCCGCTCGCGGGCGCGCAATTCGCCGACCGTCCGCTCCTGCCGGGTGCGCGCGCTTAGCATCAGGCAGGCAAACACGCCGGCGACCAAAACCAGCAAGAATTCCTGGGCGCTGCGGGACATCGGTTCAAGACCGATGGTGCCGGCGACGGCGAGCAACAGCAGCGCGGCGAGCGTGAGCGGCCGGGCAAGCCTGGGGCTGCTCGCCGCCTGCGGCTTGGCGCCGCGCGGCGCGCCGCACGACGCCGTCGCAAGCAACTCGCCCAACCGGAAGTGCACGTCGCCAGTCCTCGCAATGCGGACCATTTTCATGTTAAAACGACGCGGTTAATTTTCGGTTAGACGACTCTCCGGCATCCGTTTCGTCGAACGCTAAACCCGCGCGATGATGCTGGCGCCGGCGGCGCCCAGGATGACGACGAGCCACGGCGGCGCCCGCCACATTACGAGCAGCAGGTATGCCGCAATGCCGAGCGCAAAATCGGCCGGGCCGAAGATCGCGCTGGTCCATACCGGCCGATAGAGCGCCGCGAGCAGCAGGCCGACGACGGCCGCGTTGATGCCGGTCAGCGCAGCGCGCACGCCGCGGCGGCCGCGCAACGCGTCCCAGAACGGCAGCACCCCGATCAGCAGCAGAAATGACGGCAGATAGATGGCGGCGACGCAGATCAATCCGCCGACCCAGCCGTTCGGTTCCGGCCGCATGACCGTGCCGAGATAGGCGGCGAACGTGAACAGCGGGCCGGGCACCGCCTGCGCCGCGCCGTAGCCGGCCATGAACGCGTCGTTGCCGAGCCAGCCGGGCGGCACGACCGCCTGCTGCAGCAGCGGCAACACGACATGGCCGCCGCCGAATACCAACGCGCCGGAACGGTAGAAGCTGCCGATCAGTTCCGCGAGGTGGCTGCCGCTCGCCGCCGCCAGTGGCGGCAGTGCGAAAAGCAGCACAAAGAACAAGATCAGCGAGATAATCGCCAGCGGACGGCCGATCCGTACCGCAAGCGGCGCCGCCTCGCGCACCGCCGTTGCCGGCAGCCGCCACAGGCCGAGCAACCCGCCGGCGACGATCGCGCCGATCTGCCCGGCCGCCGACGGCGCCGCCAGCACAAGGGCGGCAGCGGCAATTGCGATCGTCGCCCGCTCCTTGTCCGGGCACAGGGTGCGCGCCATGCCCCACAGCGCCTGCGCGACGACCGCGACGGCGACGATTTTCAAGCCATGCAGCCATGGGACCTGCGCGATATCGCCGAGCCGACCGACGCCGTAGCCGAACAGGATCATCGCCACCGCCGACGGTGCAGAAAATCCGATCCACGCGGCCAGGCCGCCTGGCAACCCGGCGCGCAGGATGCCGATCGTGATGCCGGTCTGGCTCGACGCCGGGCCGGGCAGGAACTGGCACAGCGCGACGATGTCGAGGTAATGCGCCTCGTCGAGCCACCGCCGGCGCGCGACAAACTCGCCCCGGAAATAGCCGAGATGCGCGACCGGCCCGCCAAAGCTGGTCAGCCCGAGCCGGAGAAAGACGCGAAAGACCTCCAAGACGCCGCCGGCTGGTCGAAGCTCGCGCAGCGGCGGCGCCGCGAAAAGGCCCGGGTGCGGTGTTCGTTCTTCCACCCGGCGCCGCCTCAGCACCGGTACGGCAGCGCACTTCCGTCCATGTCGTCGCGGCCGATCCGCAGATGCCGCAGCACCGTCGGCGCGATGTCGACGAGCGAACTCGCCTTGCCCCGCACTCCCGGTACAAACCCGCCACCTTCGATGATCAGGAACGGCTGCTGCTCGTGGATGCCAAGGCCGCCGTGCTGGCCGAAACCGACCTTGCTCTCGGGGTCGGCGGGGTCGAGGACAGCCGGGCAATAGCCGGCAACGCCGTGCGGGTTGTCGCGCAGGTCGCCGGCCAATGTCAGTGCAACGCGCATCGGCGTGTCGCGCGGCAACCCGACCGCCAGCAATCGATCGCCGGCAAACACTTCGCCGACCCAGTTCTCCGCGGCGAAGAAGCGAGCGACGCGGGCCACCAGATCGCTGTCGGGTTCGGCAAAATAGAGCGTCGCGGCCGTACCTTGCGGCGCGACGACGATATCACGAGAGCCCGGTCCGCTTTTCAGGCCGGCGGCGATCAGCAGCGCATCGAGATCAACCGCGTGTGCGACCGTCTCCATGCCGTGGTCGGAGCCGGCGAGGAACAGGATGTCGTCGCCCGCGCGATCGAGCCGCCGCACCGTTTCGAATACGAGGCGCACGCACCGGTCGGCAGCGGCGATTGCGGCGCGGTGCGCGGCCGAGCCGAGCGGCGCATGGTGGCCGGTATGGTCGGGTTCCGACAGCCACAAGATCGCCAGCGACGGGGCGCGCTGTTCGACGATTTCGCTGCAGAACCGCTCGGTCATCGCGCGGTCGCCGGCGAGGCCCTTCTTCAAGGCGGCGCTTGCCGGGTCGTCGATCGGTCGGCGGCCGGGACCATAGCTGCCGGCCGCGTGGTAGACATAGCCGTGCCCATCGGGGTCCTGGAAATAGGCGGCGCCGGGCGACACGTTGGCGCATGAGATCGACGTTTCGCCGTGCCAGCGCAGCCGCTCCGCGAGCGTCGGCACGTGCAGCGTGCGGCCGGTCGCGCGCCGCAGCCGGTCGGGGAAATCGGGATGGCCGGCCGAGCGGCAGACGAGGCCGTCGCCCTCGTCGAGCGCCATCGTGTTGCCGAGGAGGCCGTGCCGCAGCGGCCGGCAGCCGGTCGCGATCGAGGCGGCGCTGGCGCGCGTCGTCGACGGGAAGACGCTGCGATGCGCGGCAAACCAGGCACCACGCTCGCGCAATTCGCACAGGAACGGCGCGTCCTCCGGGCCGATCAGGTCGCGGCGCAGGCTGTCGCAAATGACGATGACCGCGCGCGGTTCGCCGCTCATCGCGCAACCCCGCCCACGTCGATGGCCATCCGTCGCCTCACATCTCCCGATTGGCGCCGGTCAACCGGTTGCCTCGCGGCGCAGCAGCGCGAGCGCCAGGGCAAGCGCCGCCTCGCGGACCGCGCTGCGGTCGCCGGTAAAGATGCGGCGCTCGACGCGCGCGCCGCCATCCCTTGTCGCGACGCCGACATAGACAAGCCCGACCGGCTTCTGCGGCGTGCCGCCGCCCGGCCCGGCGACGCCAGTGATCGATGTGGCGAGATCGACGCCAGCCCGGGCGACGGCGCCCTGCGCCATTGCTGCACAGGTCTCGGCGCTGACGGCGCCGTGCGCTGTAATCGTCTCGGCCGGCACGCCGAGCAGTTCGATCTTGGCTTCATTCGAATAGGTCACAAAGCCGCGTTCGACGACATCGGAGGACCCGGCAATCGCGGTCAACGCCGCGGCGACGAGGCCGCCGGTGCAGGATTCGGCTGTCGCGACATGCCAGTGGCGCCGCCGGCAAGCGGCGAGCACCTGTTCGGCGAATGCCAACGTCTCAGGATTGAACACCAAAGCCTCCCTCGCTGGGCGGCAAGCGCACCGTCGCGACCGCCTGCGCGGCGATCCCCTCGCCGCGGCCGGCAAAACCCAGCCGGTCGGTCGTCGTTGCCTTGACGCTGACCCGCCCGGCGGCAAGGCCGAGGATCGCCGCGACGCACTCGACCATCGCGGCGCGGTGCGGGCCGATTTTCGGCCGCTCACAGATGACCGTCACATCGACGGCAGCAATGATGCCGCCCCTGTCGCGCGCCAGCCCGGCGGCGTGGCGCAGAAATTTGTCGGACGCGACGCCG
>DATJSO010000204.1:0-19240 GCA_035504075.1 Allostellaceae bacterium
AGCCTCGCGTTTCTCGGCGCGTTCGGCTGGTTCTTTCTGAAGAGCCGAGTCGGCGTCGCGATGCGTGCGGTCGCCGACAGCCAACAGGTGGCGATGGCGATGGGCATCAACGTACGCCGCTACTTCGCCCTCGCCTGGGCGATGGCCGGCGTCGTCTCGGCATTGGGCGGCGTGCTATGGGGATCGATGCTCGGAGTTGACAACCAGCTGGCGCTGGTCGGGCTGAAAGTGTTCCCCGTCATGATTCTGGGCGGTCTCGATTCGATCGTCGGCGCGGTTGTCGGCGGCATCATCGTCGGCGTCGTCGAGAGCCTGTCGGCCGGCTTTCTCGATCCGCTGGTCGGCGGCGGCACGAAGGATTTCGTGCCGTATCTGCTGATGATCGGCGTTTTGATGGTGCGCCCTGAGGGCATGTTCGGCCGCCGCCGCATCGAACGCGTCTAGCATGACATCGAAGACGGGTTGAAACGGGCATGTTTCACAGCGAGACCGGCGTCTTCAAGACGAGCTATGCCGCCGACATGGCGCTCTACCCGCTGCCGGTGGCGCGCTACGCGGTCATCGCGGTCGCGGCCGTGTTTCTGTTTGTCGTACCGTTCGTCTTCAGCCCCTATCTGATGACGCTCCTCAACCTCGTGCTGATCGCTGTCGTCGGCGCGGTCGGGCTCGACATCCTGGTCGGCTATACGGGGCAGATTTCCGTCGGACACGGCGCGTTCATGTCGGTCGGCGCTTACACGGCGGCCAATCTGATCGTGCGCCTCGGCCTGCCGTTCTGGCTCGCGATCCCGGCCGGCGGCGCGATGGCGGCGGTGTTCGGCATCATCGTCGGCATCCCGTCATTGCGCATCAAGGGGCTCTACCTCGCCGTCGCGACGCTCGCCTCGCAGTTTATTATCGAGTGGATGATCAATCACATCACGTGGATTTCCGGCGGCATCGAGGCGTCGATCCAGGTGCCGCCGCCGAGCGTCTTCGGCATCAGGCTGACGACATCCTACGAACTCTATTTCTTCCTGCTGTTTTTTGCGGTTCTGGCGATCGTCGCCACCCTCAACTTGATGCGCAGCCGCATCGGCCGCGCCTTCATCGCCATCCGCGACCAAGACATTGCCGCCGAGATCATCGGCATCAACATCTTCCGTTACAAGCTTTATGCGTTCGCGATTTCGTCGTTCTATGCCGGCGTGTGTGGCGTGCTTTACACCTACTATCTCGGCATCGCCAATTATGAGCAGTTCGGCATCGACGTCTCGATCAATTACCTGGCGATGATCATCATCGGCGGGCTCGGTTCCGTTCTCGGGGCGGTCTTCGGGGCTGCCTTCATCACGATTCTGCCCGAAGCCGTCCGCCTGTTTTTGACGCATTACGGCAGCATGGTCATGTCGCAGGACGCGGTCACCCGCACGGTGCCGAACCTGCAGCTGATCCTGTTCGGCGGGTTGATCATCTTTTTTCTCGTCGTCGAGCCGGAAGGACTGAACCGGCTGTGGCGGAACATCCGCAATTACTTTCGGATATGGCCTTTTTCCTACTGAACCCCGCAGCATCTGCAAACAAATGGGAGGGAAGCTGTCATGACATCGAAACCGATAACGCTGCTGGCCCTGTCGCTCGGCGCGGCGCTGGCGACCGCGGCCGCCGGCGCGCAGGCCGCTGCGAGCAAGGGAACGATCCTGATCGGCATGCAGTGCGATCGCACCGGCCCGACGCAGGTGGTCGGCACCAATTTGTGCCCGGGCACCCACGACTATATCGACCTCATCAACTCGCAGGGCGGCGTCGACGGTTGGAAGATCGAGGCCGATGAAGTCGACAACCAGTACCAGGTGCCGCCGGCGATCGAGGAATACGAGCACGCCAAGCAGCAGGGCGCCGTAGGCATCATGATCTACGGCACGCCGCAGACCGAGGCGCTGAACCAGCGGCTGGAGCAGGACCATATTCCCGGCACGTCGATCGGCTTCGGCATCGCCGCTTCGGCCGACGGCCAATATTTCCCCTACCTGTTCCCGGCCACCGCCGATTACTGGTCGCAGGGCGCGGCGGCCGTGGAATTCGCCAAGAGGAAGTTGGGCGGCAGCCTTAAGGGCAAAAAGATCGCCTATATCTTCTATGACAATCCGGCCGGCCACGAACCGCTGCCGATCATCGAGCAGTTGGCGAAGAGCGAAGGTTTCCAGCTGCGCACGTTCGCGGTGCCGCCGCCGGGCGTCGATGTCAGCTCGCAGGTTTTGGCGATCGCCCAGGAATATCGCCCCGATTTCGTCATCGATCACACCTTTGGCAAATCGCCGGCGCTGATCATCAAGGGGCTGCAGCAAAACGGCTTCCCGTTGAGCAAGGTGGTCGCGTTGGTCTGGGCCTCGGGCGAAGCCGACATCATCGGAGCCGGCGGCTGGAACGTCGCGCAGGGCTATAACACGATGCAGTTTGCCGGGGCCGGCGAGAACTATCCGGTGATCAATCAGATCAAGGCGATGTACAAGAAGGACGGCAAGGCGCCGCCGCAAACGATGGCGAGCACCGTCTATTACAATCGCGGCGTGCTGCAGGGCGCGGTATGGGTGGCGGCAATCCGCAACGCGTTGAAGCTGACGCACGGCAACAAGCCCAGCCCGACCGATGTGAAGAAGGGCTTCGAGATGATCCGGAACTTGAAACTCGGCGGATTGGTCCCGCCGCTGACGATCACCCCGGCCGACCACGAAGGCGGCGGCTGGGTGCGGATTTTCACGGTCAAGGGCGATCAGTTCGTCGCGACGACGCCGTGGTTCCGCGGCTATCGCAAGGAGGTCGTCGCATTGGAGCAGAAGACCGCGAAGCAGATGGCTTCAAAGTCGCAATAGCGGCGATGCCGCGGCGGCGCCGGGCGTCAATCGCGGCGCCGCCGTCCCTCGCAAAACTCGGGTCGCAACATGCTGGCGCTCAACAATATCGAAGTCGTCTACGACGGCGTGATCCTGGTCCTGAAAGGCGTGTCGCTGAAAGCCGATGAAGGCCATATCACGACCCTGCTCGGCGCCAACGGTGCCGGCAAGACGACAACCTTGAAGGCGATTTCCGGCCTGTTGCGCACCGAGCGCGGCGAGGTGACGAAAGGCAGCGTCGAATTCGACGGCGAACGGCTCGACCGGCTTCAGCCCTTCGACGTCGTCAAGAGCGGCGTCGTGCAGGTGTTCGAGGGGCGCCGAGTGTTCGAAAACCTGTCGGTCGAAGAAAACCTGATCGCCGGCGCCCACAGCCAACGCGACCGGAGCCAAGTGAAGGACGGCATCGACCGCGTCTACGCCAGTTTTCCGGTGCTGAAGGAGCGGCGCAACCAAGCGGCCGGCTATCTCTCGGGCGGCGAGCAGCAGATGCTGGTCATCGGGCGCGCGTTGATGTCCGACCCGAAAGTCGTGCTGCTCGACGAACCCTCGCTCGGTCTCGCGCCGATGGTCATCGAGGAGATTTTCGGAGTCATCCGCCGCCTTAAGGAAGAACAGAACCTGACCGTCCTGCTTGTCGAGCAGAACGCGGCGCTGGCGCTCGATATTGCCGACCACGGCTATGTCATGGAGAACGGCCGCATTGTCCTGGAGGGCCCGGCCGAGGCGCTGCGCGAGAACTCCGACATCAAGGAATTCTATCTCGGCCTCAACGACGCCGGCGCGCGCAAATCCTATCGGGAAACCAAGCGCTATCGCCGCCGCAAACGCTGGCTGTCGTAATCGCCGGAACGGCCGCCGGGGCGATCACGCGAGCGTTGCTTGCTCCTGCGGCAATCCTCGATCATTGTCGCCGACAATGGCTGGCGCCGCAGCGCGAACGAAGCCGCGGCAGGGAGAAACCAGGGGAGTGGTGCAATGAAAGTTTTTGACAGGCGGCTGGCCGGGTCGCTCGCCGCAGTGCTGGCGCTCGGCGGCTGCGTCGGGCCGCCGCAACCGCCGCCGCAGATGGTACCGCCGCCGACCTCGCCGGAGGCGGTGTCGGCCGATATGCGGTGCCGGCAATATGCCGACGCGCAGACCGCGCCGCTACGCGATCAGGCAAACGCCAACACGGTCGGCAGCACATTGCTTGGGGCCGGCCTCGGCGCGGCGTTGGGCGCCGCAGTCGGCGGCGGCCGCGGCGCGGCGATCGGTGCGGCCTCGGGCGGCGCCGTGGGCCTGGGGGCGGGCGCCGCCGGCGCCCAGGGGGCGGCGGTCAATCTGCAGCAGCAGTATGATGCTTATTACGCCAATTGCATGGCGGCGCAGCAAGGCGGCCCGCCGTCGGGACCGCCCGGCTACGGGCCACCGCCCGGCTACGGGCCGCCGCCGGGAGCCTATCCGCCCCCGGGCGAGCCGCCGCCACCGCCGCATCCCTGATCGTGCGGCCGCGGCGCAGCCATCGCGCTGCGCCGCCGGTTACGGCATTCGGCGAGGGCCGCTACGCCGGCATCCGGCCGGTCAGCATCCGGGCGGCGGGATTGTGCACCTGGCCGCGGATGATCGCCTCGGTGCTGACATTGTGCCCGTAGAAATTGCGGTCTTCACCGCCGTTGCGCACGATGTCGGTGCCGTTGACATTGACGCCGCCTTCGAGCCCCTTCAGATCCGACCAGACGATGATGTCGCCTTTGCCGATCGAACCCTGCGCCTGCCCGGACCAGGTGACGACGGTCAATTTGGCATTGGCGTTAAGCGAGAAATTGTTGTGCTGGGTGAATTCGGCCAATGCCTTGTTGGTCATCAGCAGAAACGCCATCGGCCCGGCCGCGCCGCCCGCCTGCGCCCCGATCGAGATCGACCCCAGTGTGAAAAAGGCGGGGCCGCTCCAGCCGCCGGTGTGGCGCGCCAGCAGCACGCCCTGCCCGCCCGAACCGCCGACGATAAACGAACCGCGCCCCAGCATCGGCACGATGAAGACGCCCTTTGCCTGCCGCGCGAGGCGATCGAACCGTGGGTTTTTCTCGAAATTCCGAATCGCCTGGGCGGCGTCGCGCACCAACTGATGCGCATTGGGAGCGCGCTGGGCCTGCGTTTCGGGCTGCGAGCTTCCCGAGGCCGGCGGTGCGCTCTGATGCTGCATTGTCTGCGCCTGCGCGCCGGCGAGACCGAAGCCGCCGGCCAGCGCCGCCGCGGCAACGGCAGCGAGCAATTTATTCATGATCCACTCCCGGTAATCTTCCGTCTGCCGGATTCAACATGCACGGAAATTGAATGTTCCGCCCGGCGTCGGCACGTGCTGCCGATCAGGATCGGATCGCGGCCGAGGCCGGCGGAAGCGGCCTCGGCATCAAAATGTGGTCCCCGTCAGTACGGGTAGTAGTAGGCCGTGCTCGGATAGGCGCCGTAATACGGGTTGCCGTAATAGGCGTATCCCGGCGCATAATACGGATAGCCATAATAATAGGGGTTCGCCGCCGCGCCGACCGTTGCGCCGAGCGCAAAAGCGCCCAGCCCCAAGCCGACCGCCGGGCCCCAGCCCCAGCCGCCGCCATGCCAGCCGCCGCCATGCCAGCCGCGCGCCTGCACCGGCGCCGCGGTAAAAGCCGCCGTCGCGAGCAGCGCCGCGGCCAGCGCCACGCCGCGTCCGGCCTTGCCGGCGATTGTCGTATCAGCCATATCGATCCTCCATCGCAATTACCTGCGCCGGACGGCGGCCAAATTTGCCGCCCGGTTAATCTGGAAACAGAGCAATGCGCCTGCGGCTCCCAGCCGCCACCGCCGGTTGGATGCGGCTGCCACCGGTAACGCAGCCGGTTTCATCCGCTGCGGCGACCCGTCGCCCGTGCTGCCTCTACCCGCGATGAACCAGATGAACGGACGGAACGCCGACAACGATCGCGGCAGGACGGCGTGAACGCTTTTGCGCAACTGATCGATGCCCTGCTGTTGACGCCGTCGCGCAACGGCAAGCTGCGTCTGATGCGCGAGTATTTCGCCGCCGCCGCCGACCCCGAGCGCGGCTGGGCGCTGGCGGCGCTGACCGGCGAATTGTCGTTCGCCGCGGCAAAGCCGGCGCAGGTGCGCGATCTTGCCGCCGGTCGGGTCGACCCCGAGCTCTTTGCCTGGTCGTGGGATTTTGTCGGCGATCTGGCGGAGACGGTCGCCCTGATCTGGCCCGAGCCGGATCGCGTTCACCAGGCGCCGGCGCCGAGCCTGACCGAGGTCGTCGCGACGCTGGGCAGCGCGTCGCGCGCCGAGGTCGCCGCCCATCTTGGGCCGTGGCTCGATGCGCTCGACGCCACCGGCCGCTGGGCGCTGCTGAAGCTGGTCACCGGCAGCCTGCGGATCGGCGTCTCGGCGCGTCTTGCCAAACTGGCGCTGGCCGAATGGAGCGGCGCCGACATCGCGCAGATCGAAGAGGTGTGGCACGGCCTGGCGCCGCCCTATCAGGCGTTGTTCGCCTGGCTCGAAGGCCGCGCCGCGCCGCCCCGCCTCGGCGACATGCCGAATTTCTATCCCTTGATGCTGGCCCAGCCGCTCGAAGAAGCAGACCTCGCCGGCTTCGACCCGCGCGACTACCGGGCGGAATGGAAATGGGACGGCATCCGCGTGCAGCTTGTCGCGCGCGGCGGCGAGAAGCGCCTCTATTCGCGCTCGGGCGACGACATCGGCCGCGCCTTTCCCGACATCCTCGCGGCGATGCCGGACGGCATCGCGCTCGACGGCGAACTGCTCGTCATGCGCGACGGCGAGGCGGCGCCGTTCAATCATCTGCAGCAGCGCCTCAACCGCAAATTGCCGACTGCGAAAATGCTGCACGAGTACCCGGCAGCGGTGCGGCTTTATGATCTGCTGAACGAAGACGGCGAAGATCTGCGCGCATTGCCGTTTGTCGAGCGCCGGCAGCGCCTCGAGACCTGGTACGACCGCACGCGCAGCGGGACGCCGCGGCCGCGCCTCGACCTGTCGCCGCTGATCGCGTTCGCGACATGGGACGAATTGCGCGACCTGCGCGCCGGCGCGCGCGAGCGCGGCATCGAGGGCATCATGCTGAAGCGTGCCGATTCGCTCTATGTCGCCGGTCGCCCGAAGGGACCGTGGTTCAAGTGGAAGCGCGGCGCGCTGACGATCGACGCGGTGCTGATGTACGCCCAGCGCGGCCACGGCAAACGCTCGTCGTTTTATTCCGACTACACGTTCGGCGCCTGGGAAGGCGACGCGCTGGTGCCGGTCGGCAAGGCCTATTCCGGCTTCACCGACGAGGAATTGCGCCGCCTCGACCAGTGGGTGCGCAATCACACGACGAACCGCTTCGGCCCGGTGCGCGAGGTCGAACCCGGCCTTGTGCTGGAAATCGCGTTCGACAGCGTGCACCAATCATCGCGCCACAAATCGGGCGTCGCGATGCGCTTTCCGCGCGTCCACCGCATCCGCTGGGACAAGCCCTATCGCGACGCCGACACGCTCGCAACGTTGCAGCAGATGATGACCTGACGAAATCCGCATCCGCGGCGAAAGCGGGGTCCATTGAGGCGACCCTCGTCGGGTCTTTGCCGGCTCCCGGCCTGCGACGGGACAGTGTTGCAGCGCATCGAGACGACGGTTGCGGGGAGCGCGGCGGCGACGCAATCTCGCGCGGCAAAGGAGGACGCGCGATGAAGGTGACCGGGCTTGACGTGCTGAGCTGCGATGCCGGCTGGCGCAACTATTATTTCCTGAAGCTCGCGACGGATGACGGGGTGGTCGGTTGGAGCGAGTTCGACGAGGGCTTCGGCTCGCCCGGCATCAGCGCGGTCATCCAGCGCCTGAAGCCGCGCGTCATCGGCCAGAGCGTCATGGATCACGAGCGCATCTTCGCCGAGCTTTATTCGGCGACCCGGCCGGCGGCCGGTGGCGTCGTCGCCGAAGGCCTCGGCGCGATCGAGAACGCCTTGCTCGACGCCAAGGCGAAGGCGTTGGGCGTGCCGTGCCATGCGCTCCTGGGCGGCAAGGTGCGCGACCGCGTGCGCGTCTACTGGTCGCATTGTGCGACCTGGCGCATCGGCCGCCCCGAGTTCTACAAACCGGCGATCACCGATCTCGACGGCGTTAAAAGGATCGGCGCCGAGGCGCATGACAAAGGCTTCGGCGCGCTGAAGACCAACATCTTTCTTTACGACGAGGGGCCGGCGCGCGGCTGGGCGCCCGGTTTTGCGCGGCCGTTCTACCCCGAACTCAATGTCGAGAAGCGCGTATTGCGCAACCTCTGCGCCCATCTCGAAGCGATCCGCGACGGCGCCGGTCCCGACATGGACCTGCTTTTGGACCTGAATTTCAATGCCAAGACCGAGGGTTATCTGAAGATCCTCAGGGCGATCGCCGATATCGACATGTTCTGGGTCGAGATCGACAGCTACGACGCCGAGGCGCTCGCCTATGTCCGCAGCCACAGCCCGCATCCGATCAGCTCGTGCGAGACATTGCTGGGACTGCGCGAGTTCCGCCCCTATTTTCGGGCGCAGGCGATGGATGTCGCGATCATCGACGCGGTATGGAACGGTGTCTGGCAGGCGATGAAGATCGCCAACCTCGCCGAGGCGCACGAAGTCAATGTCGCTCCACACAATTTCTACGGCCACCTGGCGTCGTTCATGAACCTGCATTTCGCCGCGGCGGTGCCGAATTTGCGCATCATGGAAATCGACATCGACCGGCTGGCCTGGGACGACGAACTCTTTACCCATGCGCCGCGCTTCGACAACGGCTGGCTCGCCGTTCCCGACCGGCCCGGCTGGGGCACCGAACCGATCGAAGAAGCGTTGCGCGCCCACCCGCCGCGGCAATGACGCCAAGGAAGACGCTGCGTCGCGATCAATCCGAAAGCGCTGGCGCCGGCGGCATCACCCGCGCCGCCGGCGACGAATGGCGCTGGATGACGGTGTGAGCCGATCACGCCGTCGCCCTTGCCCTGAAACCGTCGCTGCCGTCGTCGTCGGCGTCGCTGACCGCAACATCCCTGACGCGCGCTGCTATCGGCCCATCGCGGGCGGCTTCGATCATCGCCGCGATTGCGTCGTCCTCACCGGTCGCCAGCACCTCGACCGACCCGTCGGCGCGGTTGCGCACCCAACCGCGTAACCCCAGCCGCTCGGCCGTCGCGATCGCCCAGGCGCGATAGCCGACACCCTGCACCCGCCCCGTGATGCGCAGCCGCACGCTTCGCATGATCGCCCGATCGCGGTTAATCCAGTTCGAGAATGACCTGATCGACGGCCAGGCTGTCGCCGGCGCGGGCGTGCAATTTGGCGATCCGGCCGTCGCGCTCGGCGCGCAGCACGTTTTCCATTTTCATTGCCTCGATGATGACCAGCGGTTCGCCGGTCTTCACCTCCTGACCCGCCTCGACGACAACCCGGGTCAACAATCCAGGCATCGGCGACAGCACCAGCCGCGACCTATCGGCCGCCTTCTTCTCGGGCATCATCTGCAAAAGCTCGGCGCCGCGCGGCGACAGCACGCGTGCGCGGCGAACGATGCCATGATGGGCAAGCCGGAACGCGCGGCCCGGCAACCGCTCGATCTGCACCGTCGCGATACGGTCTTCGATGCGCAGCTGCATGACGGGCTGCCCCGGCCGCCAATCGGTCGCGGCAACAGAACTTCCGTCCGGCGTTTCAATAACAAAAGCGCTGCCCTCGACACGCATCGCCGCGCGGCTTTTATGCCGGTCGAGCAAGATGACCAGATCGCGCCGCGCGGCATCCGCCGTCGCGCCGCACGGCGCGGTCTCGGCCGCGTGCAGGCGGGTTTCGGCGAGCACGGCAGCGACCAGCAGCACCCGGTCGGCGGGCACGAGTTCGGCCGGCGGCGTGAAGCCGTGCGGAAACTCCTCGGCGATGAAATCCGTCGACAGCCGGCCGGAGCGAAACCGATCGGAGGCGGCGATCGCCGCGAGAAATGCGACGTTGTGCCGGACGCCGGCGATCGCAAAGCCCTCGAGCGCTCTCACCAGCCGCGCCGCGGCTTGGGCGCGATCGGCGCCGCAGGCAATGAGTTTCGCGATCATCGGATCATAGTAAAGCGTGATCTCGGCGCCCTCCTCGACGCCGGAATCAACGCGGACACCCTCGCCGTCCGGCGGTGCATAGCCTACGAGCCGGCCGGTCGACGGCACGAAATAGCGCTCCGGGTCTTCGGCATAGACCCGCGCCTCGATCGCCCAGCCGTTCTGCCGCACGTCGTCCTGGCCAAATGGCAATCTTTCGCCGGCGGCGATGCGGATCATCAGTTCGACGAGATCAAGGCCGGTCACCATTTCGGTGACCGGGTGCTCGACCTGCAGCCGGGTATTCATTTCGAGGAAATAAAAATTGCGGTCGCGGTCGACGATGAACTCGACCGTACCGGCCGAGCGGTACTCGACGGCGCGCGCCAGCGCCACCGCCTGCGCCCCCATCGCCGCGCGCATCGCCGGGTCGAGAAACGGGCTCGGCGCCTCCTCGATCACTTTCTGGTGGCGGCGCTGGATCGAGCATTCGCGCTCGCCCAGATGCACGATATTGCCGTGCGCGTCGCCGAGCACCTGGATCTCGATGTGGCGCGGCTCCTCGATATATTTCTCGATGAAAACGCGATCGTCGCCGAAGCTGGCGCGCGCCTCGTTGCGGGCGCCGGCGAAGCCGTCGCGCAGCTCGGCGTCGCCGTGGGCGATGCGCATGCCTTTGCCGCCGCCGCCTGCCGATGCCTTCAGCATGACCGGGTAGCCGATATCGCGGGCGATTTCGGAGGCCCGTGCCGCATCGGCGATCGTTTCGAGATGTCCGGGCACGGTCGAGACGCCGGCCGCGACGGCGAGTTTTTTCGATTCGATCTTGTCGCCCATCGCGGCGATCGCTGCCGGGCCGGGGCCGATGAAAACGACGCCGCAATCGGCCAGCGCGCGGGCGAATGCCGCCCGCTCCGACAGAAAGCCATAACCGGGATGCACCGCTTCGGCGCCGGTCTGCCTGCACGCCTCGACGATCCGTTCGATACTCAGGTAGCTGTCGGCCGATGGCGGCGGCCCGATCAGGATTGCCTCGTCCGCCTCGCGCACATGCAGCGCTTCGGCGTCGGCCTCGGAATAGACCGCGACCGTCGCAATGCCCATGCGCCGCGCCGTCTGCATCACGCGCACCGCGATCTCGCCGCGATTGGCAATCAGGATCTTCTTAAACACCGGACAAGTGCCTGTCGTCATGGCTGGGCTGGCCCTGACAATCCACGGCTTCGGCGCGGCGCACGTGGATACCCCGCCCTGATGTTTGGTTGAGTTGCGCGTCCGTCACAGCGGGATGTTGTCGTGTTTTTTCCACGGGTTCTGCAACTGTTTGCCGCGCAGCATGTGCAGCGCGCGGCAGAGGCGCGGCCGGGTTGACGCCGGCTCGATCACGTCGTCGATAAAGCCGCGCCCGGCGGCGACAAACGGGTTGGCAAATTTCTCGCGGTATTCCTCGGCCCGCACCGCGATCTTCGCCGCGTCGCCCAAATCGGCGCGGAAGATGATCTCGACGGCGCCTTGCGGCCCCATGACTGCGATTTCGGCCGACGGCCATGCGAAGTTGACATCGCCGCGCAGATGCTTGGAACTCATCACGTCATAGGCGCCGCCATAGGCTTTGCGGGTGATCAGCGTCACCTTCGGCACGGTCGCCTCGGCAAACGCAAACAGCAGCTTTGCGCCGTGCTTGATGATGCCGCCGTATTCCTGGGCTGTGCCGGGCAGGAATCCGGGCACATCGACAAACGTCACGATCGGGATGTTGAAGCAGTCGCAGAAGCGCACAAAGCGCGCTGCCTTGCACGCGCTGTCAATGTCGAGGCAGCCGGCCAGGACCATCGGCTGGTTCGCGACGATGCCGATCGTCGCGCCCTCGATGCGCGCGAAGCCGATGACGATGTTGCCGGCGTAGTTGGGTTGCAGTTCGAAGAAATCGCCGTCGTCCACGACCTTCAGGATCAATTCCTTCATGTCGTAGGGCTTGTTCGGGCTCCTCGGGACGAGCGTGTCGAGCGATGGCTCGCGCCTGTCGCGCGGGTCGGATATCGGGCGGGTCGGCGGCTGCGCTCGGTTCGAGCCGGGCAGGAAGTCGATAAACCGGCGCAACTCGAGGAGCGCCTCGACATCGTTCTCGAACGCGAGGTCGGCGACGCCGGAGCGCGTCGTGTGGGTGACCGCGCCGCCTAGTTCCTCGTGCGTGACGGTCTCGTGCGTGACCGTCTTCACGACATCGGGGCCGGTCACGAACATGTACGAACTGTCCTTGACCATGAAGATGAAATCGGTCATCGCCGGCGAATAGACCGCGCCACCGGCGCACGGCCCCATGATCAGCGAGATCTGCGGGATGACGCCCGAGGCTAGCACGTTGCGCTCGAACACCTCGGCATAGCCGGCCAATGAGGCGACGCCGTCCTGGATGCGCGCGCCGCCGGAATCGTTGAGGCCGATGACCGGCGCGCCGACCTGCATCGCCTGGTCCATGATCTTGCAGATCTTGCCGGCATGTGCCTCCGACAGCGAGCCGCCGAACACCGTAAAATCCTGGCTGAACACAAAGACGAGCCGGCCGTTGACGGTGCCGTAGCCGGTGACGACGCCGTCGCCCGGCACCTTCTGCTCGGCCATGCCGAAATCGCTGCTGCGATGCTCGACAAACATGTCCCATTCCTCGAAGGAATCGGGGTCGAGCAGGATTTCGAGCCGCTCGCGCGCGGTCAATTTGCCGCGCGCGTGCTGCGCCTCGACGCGGCGCTTGCCGCCGCCGCGGCGGGCGGCCGCACGTTTGTCGTCGAGGACGCGCAGGATGTCGGACATATCTCGCGGGATACCATCAAAGAGGCGACAAGGCCAGCGCGCGCCGGCAAGATGGCGTCCATTCCGCAACGAGGGGAACGGGCGATGCCGGACAGCGAGAACTATCGGAAAGGCGCGGCGCTACGGCGGCAGCTGATGGGCGATGCGGCGGTCGAGGCCGCGGCCAATGGCGTCTACAGCGACCCGGTCATGCAAAAATTCCTCGACGTTGCGATCGAGAACGTGTTCGGCGCGCTATGGACCCGCCCCGGCCTCGACGTAAAGACGCGGGCGCTCATCTGCGTCGTCTCCGACACCTGCATGGGCCGCGAGCCGGAACTGGCGCTGCACCTGCGCATGGCGCTGCGCCAGGGCTGGAGCGAAGAGGAATTGACCGAAACCCTGCTGCATCTGTCGGGCTATATCGGCGTGCCGATCATTCGCGAATGCCTGCAGGTTGCCTCGCGCGTCTTTCAGGAACACCGGGCGGAAGCCTGAGGGGCTTTTCTCACGGCGAGGCGCCCATGCGGGTCGCATCGACAAAGCGCTCGGTCGCGGCGTCGATCGCCCGGCCGGCGCGGCCGCGCGGCGCGTGCACGTAAAGTTCGCGGCCGCCCGCCGAGACTGCTGCAACAGCCGGCGGCGGCAGCGCGATCTCATAATCGACTGGTCGCGCATGGTCGGCCAGCAGCAGGTCGGTGCGGTAGACGCTGTTCAGCCTGAACAGGCTTTTGACGAAATTGGTCTGGCCGCGCAGCAACAGCTGCATCGCGATCCCGGCGGCGCCTCTGATGTCGTGCCAGTCGATGTGTTTTGCATAGATCGCCCGCTGCGTCTTGACCAGTTCCTCATAGAACTCCGCCAGCGGCAGCCGGGTCGGCAGCACCGCGTGCTGGATGTCGAACAGGCGATAGTCGCGCGTGACGAGGCGCCGCTCCTCGGTCAGCCAGCTCTCCGTGCCGGGGTACGGCGTGTTGATGCTGATGTTGATGATCTCCGGCTGTTCCAGGCACCATTCGCGCAGCACGCGAAAGCGTTCGCGGTCCCAGTCGGGATCGACAATCAAGTTGATCGCCAGATGGATGCCGAGCGAGCGGGCGAATTCGAGCGCCTCGAAATTGCGCCCGAGCGGCACGCGCTTTCGGTATTTTTGCAGCCCTTCCTCGTCGATCGCTTCGACCCCGAGGAACATGTAGGCAAGCCCGAGCTTCTTCCACAGCCGGAACACATCCTTGTGGCGCAACAGCACGTCGCCGCGGGTTTCGAGGTAATAGCGCTTTTTGATGCCGGCCTTTGCCACCGCATCGCCGATTTCGAGGCCGTGGCGCTCATGGATGAACGCGACGTCATCGACGATGAAAATGCCCGGTTCGCGGATGCGGCGCAGGTCCTCGACGCAATGCTCCGCGCCGACAAGCCGGTAGCTGCGGCCGTAGAACGTCCAGGCGCTGCAGAATGAACAATCCCAGGGGCAGCCGCGCGAGAATTCGATCGAAGCGCATGGGTCGAGCACGCCCAAAAAATATCTGCGGCGGTGACGCAGCAGTTCGCGCGCCGGCAGCAGCGCGTCGAGCGAATGCACGAAGCTCGGCGCCGCCCCCTCACCTGTTGCCGTCACCGCGCCCGGCACGGTCGCAAGATCGTCGCCAGCGGCGACCGCATCGAGCAGCAGCGGCATGCCCGCTTCGCCTTCGCCGCGCAGCACGCAGTCGATCGCGCCCTCGCCATGCGCGATCAGCGCCGGTCCGATAAACGAGGCGCTGTGCCCGCCGACGCACACGATCAGCTTCGGCAGGCGTGCCTTCAGCGCCTTCGCCAAGTCGACGATTTCCGGGACGTTGGCGAGGTAATTGCACGAAAATGCGACGACATCGGGCCGCCACTTGCCGGCGCGGCGCAGCAGCGCGTCATGGCTTTCGACCTGCAGGTCGACAAGCTGCACCGCATGGCCGGCAGCACCCGCCGCCGCCGCGACCAACTCCAGGCCGAGCGGCTCCAGGCGCAGAAAGATCTTTGTGTACATCAGCGGTCCGGGATGGACCCCGAGGAGTTTCATGCGGCCGCTCCCCGCTGTTGCGATCCCGTAGGTGATCCCGCCGAAATGTGCGGGCGTTCCCTCTTGTCAAATTTTTGTTACGGCGCCGCTGCCCAATTCAACCGAGATGGCCCTGTATCAGCCGGTTGACGGTCTCTGGCGCCTCGATCTCGGGCAGATGCCCGACGCCGGGCAGCACGACAAGCCGGGCGGCCGGCGCGGCATCGAGCAGCAATGCCGCGTTCACATCAGCTGGCGTCACGCGGTCTTCTTCGCCCTGGATCATCAGCAGCTGCATGTCGAGCCCGGCACCGAGCGGCGGCGCCTCGCCGGCAGCGATGAGCCGCGCCGCCTGCATAAAGCCGCCGGGGTTCGTCGCCCGCAACACGCGCTGCACCAATGCCGCCGTTTCGCGCGAGGCGGCCGACCCGAGCAGGGCCGCGGCCCGCGCGCCAAAGCCGTACCCGCCGGATGCGATCATCGCCGCCCGCGCCGCAATGCTGCGCTCGCGTTGCTCCGGCGACAGGTCGTGCGCGATCGCGGTGCCGGTGAAAACGGCGCGGCCGATCCGGCCGGGGTGATAAAGCGCGAAGGCTTGCGCCACGCGGGTGCCGAAGGAATTGGCGACGACGTCGAATTCGCCGATACCGAGGGCTGCGAGAAAATCGGCGAGTGCGTCGGCCCAGTCGCGGCCGCTCGGCGTTTCGACGACGAGGTTGTCGCTGAGCATGTAGCCGGGCGCGTTCCAGGCGATCGGCCGCCGGTTGCCGGCCAGCGCCGCGTACTGAAAACGCCAGTGCAGCGAGTTGGCGCCGATGCCGTGCAGCAGCAGCACCGGACGCGCATCCGCCGCCCCGGCTTCCATGTAGCTGAAGCGGTCGCCGCGGTAACGCGGGCGCGAGGCAGCCGGGATCTCGGCGAACGCAAGTTCGGGAAGCGGTGGGCTGTCCGTCACGCCGGCCTCACATCTTCAACAGGCGCCTGGCGTTGCCGCTCAAGATCTTTGCCTTGTCATCGGCCGACAAGGATATGCGCTGCATCCAGGCGGTGCCCGGCGCGTTTTCGACAAACGGGTAATCGACAGAAAACAGGATGCGGTCGACGCCCAGTTCCATCATGCAGCACAGCAGCGCCGGATCGGAAAAGAAACCGCTGGTCGTGACCCAGAAATGTTCGCAGAACGCGTCGCGAAACCAGCTCGGGCCGGCGCCGTCGCGGGTCAGCGCCATGTTGATGCGCCACAGGTAAAACGGCAGGCCTTCGCCGAGATGGCCGAGGATGATCTTGAGGCGCGGGTACTCGTCGAACAAGCCGCTCAGCACGAGGCGGATGCCCTGCGTCGCGGTCTCGACCGTAAAGCCCCAGGCGGCGCGCAGGATGTTGGGAAATCTCTGTGCGTAGTCCCTGTAATAGGCGTCGATGACCGCCGGGTGCGGCACCGCAGGGTGCATGTAGAGCGGCACATCGAGCGCCTGGGCGCGCTCGAAGATGGGCCAGAAACGGCGATCGTCGAGAAACGCGCCATTGGCCAATCCATGCACCATCGCACCCTTGAAGCCGAGCCGCGTCACCGTGCGTTCCAGCTCGTCGGCGGCGGCCTTGGGATCGGCCGTCGGCAGCATCGCGAAGGCGGCGAAACGGTCGGGATGCGCCCGCACGGTCTCGGCGAGACGGTCATTGGCGGCCCGCGCCAGCCGCACGGCGAGAGCGGCGTCGCCGATCTTCTGGATCGACGGGGCGCCGTGCGACAGCACCTGGATGTCGATGCCGGCCGCATCCATGTCGGCGATGCGGCCCTGGCCGACATCGTCGAGCAAGGCGCCGGCCCGACCCGCGCCGCTCTGGTCGGGTCCGAGCATGTGCGGCTTTACCTCGGGATCGAGATAGTGTTCTTCGAGGGCGATGACTTGCGGCCGCAGCGCCATGGCAATCTCCCTTCAGCAGAAGCAGATGCGTGTGCCGCGGGCACCGGCACCGGCCCGCGGTGCGCCGCCGGGATCCGGAGCTACGCCGCCTTTTCGTAGGGAAAGCGGCGGATTTTTTCGACGTTTCTGCCCTCGATGCGCACCAGCTTGGTCGAGCCGTTGCGGCGCGGCGAATGCAGGTCCCCCTCGTTGTAGACATAGGCGGCGCCGGGCGTCAGCGTGTAGTCGCGCACGTGCCGCACCTTGCCGATCTGGGTTTCGCTGGCCGGCGATAGCAGGGCCCAGTCGCTCATGATCGTCTCGCCCTGCGCCTGGCCGTAGATCGCCCAGGTCGGCCCATGATCGTGCGGCGCGCTCTGCTTGGCGCCATGATACACATGGCCGAGAATGCAGAAGCCGAGCTGCGGGTCCTCGTACAGAATCTTGCGTTCGGGGCCGTCATCCGGCAGGTGGCGGCGGACGAACTCGGTGTCGGCGCAGGCCTTCTGGACGAGTTCGCAGACTTTTTTGCGGCCCTCGGGACCGGGATCGGCGGCGAGGATGCGATGACAATCGGCAGAGAATTGTTCCAGCGTATATGCCACGGCTGACCTCATAGCTGCGTTTGGCGATCGAACCGAAGTTTTCAACATTAGGTGGTGGCTAGACCATAGGCAAGAGCGCGGCCGATGCCAGTTATAAGAGCATGAACCGATTTGTTCCCGAGCGGCCGGAGCGGCCGAGCCTCGATGATGCGACGCGGCAGCCTGCCGCCTCGCCGGCTTGGCAGACTGTCGCCCGCACCGTGCTGGCGGTCATCGTGGTCGGCTTTGGCGCCTGGATCCTGTTCGACTTTCTGCCCGCCCTGGCGTGGGCCGGGGTGCTGGCGATCGCCTTGTGGCCGCTCTATGAGCGCCTCCTCAGGCTCCTTCCCGGCGGGCGCGAGCGCGTGCTGGGGCCGGCGCTGGCGACGCTGCTGATCGGCGCCGTCATCATCGGCCCGCTCGTGCTGATCGGCATTGCGCTGGCCAACGAGGTGCACGTCGCGATCCGCCTGATCAACGAGGCTCGCCACTACGGCATCCCGCCGCCCTATTGGCTCGGCGAGGTGCCGCTGGTCGGCGCCCCGGTCGCGACCTGGTGGAAGGATCATTTGAGCGATCCGTTTCTGGCGCAAGAGATGTTCGGCAACATCAACGTAGGCACGCTGACCTACTCGGCACGGCACTACGGCGGCGAGGTCGTGCACCGGCTCGTCATTCTCGCCTTTACACTGCTGACGCTGTTTTTTCTGTTCCGTGACGGTCAGGGGCTCACGGCGCAGTTGCGCGACCTCAGCGACCGCCTGCTTGGCGAGCGCGGCGAGGATATCGCCCGCCACATGATTGCCGCCGTTCACGGCACCGTGACCGGCCTCGTGCTGGTCGGCATCGGCGAGGGGGTGCTGCTCGGCATCGCCTATTTTCTCGCCGGTCTGCCATATCCCGCCCTGGTCGGCGCGGCGACCGCAGTCGCCGCGATCATCCCGTTCGGCGCCGTCGTCGCCTATTGCCTGGCCGGCATCTACCTGTTCAGCATCGGCAACGCGCTCGGCGCCATAATCGTCATTGCATTCGGCAGTGCGGTGCTGTTCGTCGCCGATCATTTCATTCGGCCCGTGTTGATCGGCGGCGCGGCCCGGCTGCCGTTTCTGCTGGTGCTGCTGGGGCTGCTCGGCGGGTTGGAGACGATGGGGATCCTCGGCCTGTTCCTCGGGCCTGCGGTCATGGCGGCCGTCGTCGCGCTATGGCGCGAGTGGACCCAACCAAACCGCGCTGCTGCGGCGGCGCTGCCGGCGCCGCGCCGCGCCGTCGACGCCCGCCGGTCGCCGCGATAGGCCAGCGGCGAGGCATTTCCGGCGCCGGAGCCGCTTGTCAAGGTTGCCGGTTGACAGCGCGCGGCCGGCGGATTTTGCTTTCTCTTGACATCGCATCCCAACCCTCGCGATGCGTATCGATGCCGGCAGCCATCATGGAGGAAGCATGAGGTACGTTTGCGATGCGCCGGGCGGCAGGACCTGGTTTCGCATCGAGAGCGAGGGCGAGGCGGTCGCCGAATCGGACGCCATGCGGCATGCCGTGGAGAAATATTTCCGCAAGGAGCACGATCGCGCGGCGCAGAGCTTTCGCCCGATATCGAAGGTCTATTTCGAGCAGGAGATCGGCCTCAAGGCACACATCCAGCGCGAGATGCCGCTGTTCCTGACCCTGCGCGACATGGACGGCGACCCACTGGCGACGGCGATGCTGCCGCCCGGCGGCCGCGAGGATCGCAGCTTTCGTCCGATCATCGTCGGCCCCGGCAACGCCGACCCCTATCCCGAGCAGGGCGACGCGATCCGCGCGCTTGCCCAGCATTACGGCATGACCCTCGAGCGCTCGCGCTGCTACCCCTACCGCCGCGACTGAGCGGCACTGCGCCCCTCGGCAGGAACCTGCGATGACCCCGCGCCAGTCACTGCGTCGGCTGATCGCCCGAAGCGGCTATACGATGGCGCCCGGCGCCTATGACACGTTAACGGCGCGGCTGG
>DATJSO010000205.1:0-5283 GCA_035504075.1 Allostellaceae bacterium
GCGTTCGAGACGGTGGCGCGCGAGGCGGCCGAGCAGCAGAAACGGCTGGCCGATCATCTCTGCCACCTCGTCGTGCACGGCGTGCTGCATCTCCTGGGCTTCGATCACGAGAGCGACGCCGAAGCTGCCATGATGGAGACCCGCGAAATAGAGATATTGGAAACGCTGGGGGTTCCAGACCCGTATCGCGATACCATGTGATTGGAAACCGTGACCGCCGTCAGCGATGAACGACAGCGAACCGCCTGGTAGCGACGGCCAGCCTTACGCTCAGACCAAGAACGGGGGCGGGTCGCTCGCCCGCCTGCGGACGCTTTTGCGCCTGCTGCGGCGGCCACGCGGCCCGCGTGCCGCCGAAGAAACGCGCGACGCGCTGATTGCCGCCGCCGAACTCGACAGCGACACGCCGATCACGCCGCAGGAACGGTTTCTGATCGGCAACATCCTCAGCGTGCACGAGCGCAGCGCCGCCGATGTCATGGTGCCGCGCGTCGATATCGTCGCCCTCGACGTCGAGCAGCCGTTCGCCGAAGTCGTCAAATGCATGGTCGAGAACGGTCATTCCCGCGTGCCGGTCTATCGCGAGAGCCTCGATGACGTGATCGGCTTTGTTCATGTCAAGGATGTGCTGGCGCCGGTCGCCGACCGCCGGCCCGCCAAGCTGACGCGGCTGTTGCGCAAGGTCCTGTTCGTCGCGCCGTCGCTGCCGATACTCGATCTGCTGGTGCAGATGCGGCAGGCGCGCACTCATATTGCGATGGTCGTCGACGAGTTCGGCGGCATCGACGGGCTGGTGACGATCGAAGACCTGATCGAGGAGATCGTCGGCGACATCGAAGACGAACACGACGTGGCAGAGCCCCCGACCCTGATCGAGCGGCCTGACGGCACCGTCATCGCCGACGCGCGCATCCCGATCGAGGCGCTCGAGGGACAACTGGCGCACCGCCTCGTCAGCGATGATGAAACGGTCGATACGCTTGGCGGCCTCGTCTTCACGCTGGCCGGCCGGGTGCCGAAACGCGGCGAGATCATTGCGCACCCCGACGGCATTGAATTCGAGGTGCTCGATGCCGATCCACGGCGCGTCAAGCGGCTGCGCGTGCGCGGCCTGCCGGCGGCCGGCGACGGTCGCGGAGCGGCGCGTGTCTGAGGGGTCGCTGCTGCGGGTCCCGCCCGGCGCGCGGACGACAACGCCGCTGTGCCGGCTGAGCCAGGAACTGGCCGCGCTGTCGGGGGGGCGGCGCTATGGGCTGGCCTTCCTGCTCGGCGCGCTGCTTGCCGCGGGGCTGCCGCCGATCGACACAACGCCAGTCATTTTCGTGTCGTTTCCCGGGCTGTTGTGGCTCGACGACGGCAGTCCCGGCGCGCGCGCGTCGGCGGGCCTCGGCTATGTCTTCGGCTTCGGCTTTTTTGTTGCCGGGTTGTACTGGATCGCGGCGGCGCTGTTTGTCGATATCGACCGTTTCTGGTGGGCCTTGCCGTTTGCCGTCGTCGGCCTGCCGGCAGTGCTGGCGCTGTTCACCGCGGCGGCGCTGGGGTTGACGCGTGCGCTCGTCGATCGCCTGAGACTGTCCGCTGCCGCCCGCGTCTGCCTGTTTGCGGTGGCATGGAGCGGCGCCGAATGGGCACGCGGCCATTGCTTCACCGGCTTTCCGTGGAACCTCGTCGGCTACGTCTGGTCGGGCGCGTTTCCGGGCGCCATCGCGATGCTGCAAACGACCGCATGGTGCGGCATCTACGGGTTGAGCTTTCTCACCGTTCTCGCTGCATCGCTGCCGGCGCTGCTCGGAACCGCGACGCTGGCGCCGATGCCGCAGGCCCGCCGCGCTGCGCCGGGGATTGCCGCGGCGCTGCTGATTTTGTTGCCGATGGCGGCCGGTGCGGTGCGGCTCCATCTCGCGCCGACCCGGATGACCGGCGTCTGGCTGCGGCTGGTACAGCCGTCGCAGTCGGAGATCATGGACTGG
This sequence comes from Allostellaceae bacterium, assembly GCA_035504075.1. GTDB lineage: Bacteria > Pseudomonadota > Alphaproteobacteria > ATCC43930 > CGMCC-115725 > DATARH01. The sequence continues at coordinate 1,971 of DATJSO010000205.1, forward strand.
ACGCCGGCCGCCGCCGCCGCGGAACTGCAGCGGCTGATCGATTTGAGCAAGGCGCCGGCACGGCACAAACTGGCGGCAATCATTTGGCCGGAGGGCGCTGCGCCGTACTTTTTGGGGCGCGACCTGCCGCATCGCGCCGCGATTGCGGCAATCGCCCCGCAGGGAGGCTACATCATTACCGGCGCGCTGCGCGCGACGCCGCCGGGGATCGCGCCGCTGCGCATATGGAACAGCATCGAGGCGATCGACGACCGCGGCGCCATCCGCGCCCGCTATGACAAGGCGCATCTCGTGCCGTTCGGCGAATACGTGCCGTTTCACAAATTCCTGCCGGTCGACAAGATCACGCCGGGCGCGGTGGATCTGAGCGCCGGACCGGGGCGGCGCACGATCGCGCTCCCCGGCCTGCCGCCGTTCTCGCCGATCATTTGCTATGAGGCGATCTTCCCCGGCGAGGTCGTCGACGAGAACGACCGGCCGAAATGGATCCTCAATGTGACCAATGACGCGTGGTACGGGCGCAGTTCCGGGCCTTACCAGCATTTCGCGATCGCCCGCACCCGCGCGATCGAAGAGGGGCTGCCGCTCGTGCGCGTCGCCAATAACGGCATCAGCGGCACCATCGGCCCGGCCGGCCGGGTCGTTGCCCGCACCGCCCTCAACGACATCACCTATGCCGATGTGGCGCTGCCTGCCGCGCTCCCTCCGACGCTGTACGAAAAAACCGGCGACGGCGGCTTTTTTTTGATGCTTGTGCTCGGGCTGATCCCGGCCGTGCTGCGGCGGCGGCGCTGAGTCGGTTGGACGGCGTCGATATCGCAGTGCGCGGCATCTCACCAATCGTCGGTTGCGCGAGATCGTTGACGGCATACGATCGTATGCGCTATGACTGCCGCGGTTTCACGCCGCGGGCGTTCATGGCGAGATCGCGAACCTTCCAGCAGCCGGGCCGCGACAAGGGGCTTGGCCCCGACCCGATCGATGTGCAGGTCGGCTCCCGCGTGCGGTTGCGCCGCAACATGCTCGGCCTCAGCCAGGAAAAGCTCGGGGACGCGCTGGGGCTGACCTTTCAGCAGGTCCAAAAATACGAGCGCGGCGCCAATCGCGTCAGCGCCAGTCGGCTTTATCAGCTGAGCCGGGTGTTGGACGTCCCGGTGCGCTTTTTCTACGATCAGACCGATCCGGTGCGCGCCCCGGCGATACCCGGCGGCTTTGCCGAGCCGCCGGCCGCGTCGTACCAGCCCGATCCGCTGCGCAACCCCGAGACGCTCGAACTGATCGACGCCTACTTTGCGATCGGCGATCCTGGAGTGCGGCAGCGCCTGTACCAGCTGGCCAAGGCGCTGGGGTCGGAAGTCGATGGGCCGGATGCCGGCGCCGCCGCGCCGCGGCGGCGGCGGCGGCAACATCGCGCTTGACGCTGGCGCTCGCCGCATCGACAAGGTGGGACTGGCGCGGCGATAATTGCAGCGTTTGTTAGTCGCCGCTGTCGAAGATGAACCACGCCGCCCTTTCCGCGGCCCTGCGAGCAGAGCCGCGGGCCGAATTATGGCTGGGGCCGTCCAATTCGGGAGGTCGAGCGTTGCCGCAGCACGATTTTTTATTCACCAGCGAGTCGGTTTCGGAAGGCCATCCCGACAAGGTATGCGACCGCATTTCCGACGCCATCGTCGATACGTTTCTTGCCGCCGAGCCGCAGGCGCGCTGCGGCGTCGAGACGCTGGCGACGACCAACCACATCGTCGTCGCCGGCGAGGTAAGGGGGCCGAAGACGTGGCACAATGACGACGAGCTGACGCGCAGCACAAAGGACATGCTGGTCGAGGTGGCGCGCCACGCGGTGCGCGACATCGGTTACGAGCAGGACGGGTTTCATTGGCAGCACGCTCAGGTCGATTGCCTGATACACGGGCAGTCGGCTGACATCGCGCTCGGCGTCAACGCCTCCGGCAACAAGGACGAGGGCGCCGGCGACCAAGGCATGATGTTCGGTTACGCCTGCAACGAAACTGCCGAATTCATGCCGGCGCCGATCTATTATGCGCATGCGATCCTGCACTCGCTGGCAGAAGCGCGGCACTCGGGGTCGGCGGCGCTGCTTGGCCCCGACGCGAAGAGCCAGGTGACGCTGCAATACGTCGCCGGCAAGCCGGTGCGGGCGATGGCCGTGCTGGTCTCGACCCAGCATGCGGCCTCGATCGGCCAGGACGAGGTGCGCGAGATCGTGCGGCCGCATGTCGTCAACGTGTTGCCGGAAGGATGGATGTGCGACGAGGAACATTTCTACATCAACCCGACCGGTCGGTTTGTCATCGGCGGTCCCGACGGCGATTGCGGCCTGACCGGCCGCAAGATCATCGTCGATACTTACGGCGGCGCGGCGCCGCACGGCGGCGGCGCATTCTCCGGCAAGGATCCGACAAAGGTCGATCGCTCGGCCGCCTATGCGGCACGCTACCTGGCGAAGAACGTCGTCGCCGCCGGCCTTGCCGAGCGCTGCACAATCCAGGTCGCCTATGCGATCGGCATCGCCAAGCCGTTGTCGCTCTATGTCGAAACCGGCGGCACCGGCCGCGTCGACGAGACGAAACTGTCGCGGGTCCTGCAGGACTCGATGGACCTGTCGCCGCGCGGCATCCGTACCCATCTCGGTCTCAACAAGCCGATCTATGCGCGCACTGCCGCCTATGGCCATTTCGGCCGCCCGGCCGAGCCTGATGGCGGGTTTTCCTGGGAACGGCTCGACCTGGTCGATGAGCTGCGCCGCGCGTTCTAAGATCCGGCTCGCTGCGCGGAGGCGCGGATGCTTGAGGGCCGGCGCGTTCTGTTGATTATCGCGGGCGGCATCGCCGCCTATAAAAGTCTCGAATTGATCCGTCGGCTGCGCGAGCGCGGCATGGTCGTGCGGTGCGTCATGACCAAAGCGGCGCACCAATTCGTGACGCCGCTCGCCGTCGCCTCGTTGAGCGAAGACAAAATCTACGGTGATCTGTTCTCGCTGACCGACGAGAGCGAGATGGGCCATATCCGCCTCTCCCGGGAGACCGATCTGATCGTCGTCGCGCCGGCGACCGCCGATCTGATCGCGCGCATGGCGACCGGCTTGGCCGACGATCTGGCCGCTACGACGCTGCTCGCCTCGGACAAGCCGGTGCTGATTGCGCCGGCGATGAACGCGCAGATGTGGGCGCACCCGGCGACCCAGGCCAATCTGGCGACCGTGGCGGCGCGCGGCGTTCTCAGGGTTGGCCCCGGCGCCGGCATGCTGGCGTGCGGCGAGGTTGGCCTCGGACGCATGGCCGAACCGGCCGAA
>DATJSO010000206.1:0-19275 GCA_035504075.1 Allostellaceae bacterium
GCGGTGCCAGGGCAGTCAGTCACTACCCGTAGTCAACGTTCGGGAAGTGACGGAGATGAGTTATCACCGTCGTTCACGACACGTCAAGCATCTATATGATACTGTCTGAGCGGATCGTGCCCAGTTCGGCGCGTCGTCGCATCGCCTGTTGTATCGGCCTATTCCGCCGCCCGGTGCAGCGGCACGACCTCGCCAGCCGGTGCCGGCGCCACGCAGAACGTTGCCCAGGCGTTCATGAGCTGGCGGCGCTTATCTACCAGATCGCCGCGTCGGTAAGCCGCCTCGACGCGGTTTGTGATCGCGTGCGCCAGCGCCATTTCGACGACTTCGCGCGGATACGCGGTGCGCTCCGCCGCCCAATCGGAGAAAGTAGAGCGGAAGCCGTGCGCCGTCAGGTCATCCCGCCCCATGCGCCGCAGCAGCATCAACATGACCATGTTTGACATCGGCCGCGCGCGCCGCGGACCGGGGAACACCGGCGCCGTCGGGTCTGGTTCGCCGTTCGTCATCACGGCCAGCGGGCGCACCGCCGCGAGCACCGCGAGCGCGGCTTCACTGAGCGGCACCCGATGCTCGCGACCGGCTTTCATGCGCTCGGCCGGGACGGTCCACACCTTCGCAGCCAGGTCGATTTCCGCCCAGCGGGCGCCGATCACCTCGCCGGTGCGCGCCGCCGTCAGGATGGTAAATTCGAGCGCTCGCGCCGCCATCCCCGGCCGCTTGCGCAGCGCGGCGATGAAGGCAGGCAGCTCGGCGACCGGCAGCGCCGCGTGATGCTCGACCCGCCGCACCTTGCCGCGCGCCGGCAGGATATGCGCGAGGTTGCCTTTCCACTGTGCCGGGTTCGGTCCTTGCCGATAGCCGTGCACCGTCGCGGCGTCGAGCACCGCCTCGATGCGGCCGCGCACCCGGCTCGCGGTTTCCGGCTTCGTGCTCCAGATCGGATCGAGCACCTGCACGACGAGGCCCGTGTCAATCGCCGCGACGGACAGGTCGCCAAGCGTCGGATAGGCAAACATTTCCAGCGAGCGCCTCCACTGCCAGCGGTGTTTCTCATTGCGCCATGCGGCCGTGTTGCGCGCGATGTATTCCTCGGTCGCCGCCCGGAACGTCTTGCCGGTGGCGTCGGCGAGTCGCTGCGCCTGCCGCGCGGCTGCCTTCGCTGCAAGCGGATCAGCGCCGTCGCGGCACTCGACGCGGTGCGCCGCAGCCTTGGCGCGGGCATCGGCAAGCGACACATCGGGAAACGGACCAAGGCCCATGTCGCGGCGCCGGCCGCCGACCTGATATCTGAACACCCACGCCTTCGCGCCGCTCGCCGCGACGCGCAGATAGAGGCCGCCGCCGTCATGCAGTACGGCCGGCCCCTTTGCCTTCGCGACCTCGATTGCCGTCAACTTGGCGATGCGCATCATCCCTCTCCGTTCGATGGACGGATTGGGAACCAATTGCGGCGTTCCCCCACCCGTTCCCCCGCTTCGGATGAGATTGTACGACACGTCGGGAGACGGCGGAAGACAGCGACGGCCCGCAAGTGCCGTGCCAGATTAGGTTTTTGAGATAACCTGAGATGGCCTGAAACCGGGATTTGGTGGAGCAATCGGCAATCGAAGACCGCAGGCGCGGGCGCCGCGGCAGCCGGACGAATCATGGTTAACCGGAGCGAAGTCTCGTTTTTTGTGGGAACTGCTGCAAGAATGCGGCGTTTGCCGACATTCGGCAGGGGGAATTTGCGATTACCGAACGCCATCGCGAGAAAGCCGCCGCCGCGCGGCCGAACGCCGATTCGCCGTCGCGTTCAGCCCTTCCCGCGCAACTGCCCGCAGCGGCCGGGATCGCCGCCCCGCTGTCGGGCGCCGATGCCGAGGCGGTGCTGGAAGCGATCGGGGAAGCGGTCTATGCGATAGACCGCGACCTGCACATCCGGTTCGCCAACCGGAAGGCGCTCGAATGGTGGGGCCGGACTGCCGGCGCGGCGATCGGCCGCCATCTTCTCGATGTGTTTCCCGACATCGAGCGCGGTGAGCCGTACCGCGCCTACCGGCGGGTGCTGGCAACGGGGATGCCCGAGCATCTGGAAACAACCGCGCCGGCGCTTGGCGACCGCTGGATCGGACTCGACGTGTATCCCGGCGCCGACGGCGGCCTCGTCGTCGCGTTTCGCGACCTCGAGGAGCGCAGGCGGTCGGAAGCCCGCCTCAAGGACAGCGAGGAGCGCTTCCGACTGATGCTCGAAGGGCTGCCGCAGGCGGCTTTTCTGATCGGCGCGGACGGCGAAGCGCAATATTACAACCGGGCTTTGCGCGATTATGTCGGCCGGCCAATCGGCACCAGCGCGGCGGCGCGCACCGCGCTGCATCATCCGGACGACCAGCGCCGCCTCGTCGCGGCGCGCGAGGCAGGCGCGGCGCGCGGCGACGAATACACGATCGAATTGCGCCTGCGCCGGCATGACGGGGCCTATCGTTGGCATCGCATTCACAACCGGCCGATCCGCTTCGCCGGAAAAATCGAATACTGGCTCGGGACGGCGGTTGATATCGACGACATGCGGGAAGCCAATGTGCTGCTCGAGCAGCGCGTCGCCGAACGCACCGCCGAACTCGAGGCGGCCAACCGCCGCCTCGCCTCGCAGATCGACGAACGCGAGCAGGCGGAGGCACGGCTGCTCCAGGCGCAGCGGGTCGACGCGATGGGGCAGCTGACCTCGGGCGTGGCGCACGATTTCAACAATCTGCTGACCGCGATCATCGGCAATCTCGAACTGCTCGAAGCGCGGCTCGACGGACGGGGCGGCGCGCGCATCGGCAACCCGCTGGCGGCGGCCGCCGCGGCCGCCCAGCGCGGCGCGCAATTGACCGCACAGCTGCTGGCGTTTTCGCGGCAGCAGCGGATGACCCCCGAGCCGATCGACCTGAACCAGATCGTCATCGGCATGAACGCTCTGCTGCACAGCACGATCGGTGCGACGACCCGCATCGAGACCGCATTGGCGCCCGATCTGTCGCCGGCACTGGCCGATGCCAGTCAGCTCGAACTGGTCCTTCTCAACCTGGCAATCAACGCGCGCGATGCGATGCCGCGCGGCGGCACGATCACGATAACCACCGGCAATATTCGCCTGGGTGCGCCGCAGCGCCCGGAGGAGCCGCCCGCCGGCGAATATGCGATGGTCGCCGTCGCCGATACCGGGAGCGGCATCGACCCACTGATACGCGACAGGGTATTCGACCCCTTTTTCACGACAAAGGAGGTCGGCAAGGGGTCGGGTCTCGGTCTGTCGCAGGCGCTCGGCCTCGCGCATCAGCTCGGCGGCGGGATGCGCATCGAGACGCGCTCCGGTGAAGGCACCACGGTCAGCCTCTACCTGCCGCGCGTCCGCCGCGGCGACGCGACGGAGCGGCGGCCGGCACGGCACCGGCGCGGGGTTGCCGGTCACCGCCCCGCGGAGCTCCTGCTGGTGGACGACGATCCCGACGTGCGCGCCGTCGCCGCGGCGATGCTGCGCCAGTCAGGCTATGCGGTCATCGAAGCGGGCAGCGGCGGCGCGGCGCTCGAACACCTGGAGCGCGAGGGGGCGCGCATCGAGCTGATGATCGCCGACATTCTGATGCCCGGCATGAGCGGGGTCGAACTGGCGCGCGCCGCCAGAGGCAGCCGGCCCAGCCTGCCGATCCTGTTCGTCACCGGCTACGCCGGGCCGGCCCTGCCGGCTGGAACCACCGAACTCGGCGAGATCCTGCACAAGCCGTTCCGCACCACCGAATTGGCCGGGCGCGTCGCTGCATTGCTGGAGGCGGCCGATTGCGGCGAGATCGGCGGCGCCAGGCGGCCTCGCCCGATGGCCGATTGAGACGCGCTCAGTTCTTCAGCTGCGCCGCGACATCGGCCGCCAGGTCGGAAGCGGGCTTGTCGAGGCCTTCGCCGAGCTGGAAGCGCCCAAAGCCGGTGATGCCGATCGGCGCACCGGCGGCTTTCGCGGCGGCCTCGACGACCTTGCCGACGCGGCTTTCGCCGTCGATGACGAAGACCTGATCGAGCAGCACGAAATCTTCGTAGAACTTGCGCAGCCGGCCTTCCACCATGCGTTCGACGATCGCGTCCGACTTGCCGCTGCCGGTGGCCTGCTCGCGCAGCACGGCGCGCTCGCGGTCGAGCGCTGCCGCTGGCACCGAGGCGGTGTCGAGGTAAAGCGGGCTGGCGGCCGCGACATGCATCGCCAGCTGGCGTCCAAGCGTCGCCAGCGCCTCGCCCGCGGCGGTCGATTCGAGCGAAACCAGGACGCCGATCTTGCCGAGCCCCGGCGCCAACGCGTTGTGCATGTACGAGGCGACCAGACCCTGGCTCACAGCAAGCCGCGCCACGCGGCGCAGCACAAGGTTTTCGCCGATGCGGCCGACGAGCTCTGTCAGTTCCTCGGCGACATTGCGGCCGGTGCCGGGATAGGGCGTCTGTTTCAGCGCCTCAAGCTCGCCGCTGCCGCCTACCGCCAGTCCCGCGACCGTGCGCACGAAGGCTTGGAACAGTTCGTTGCGGGCGACAAAATCGGTCTCGGAATTGACTTCGACGACAGCGCCGGCCGGGCCGCGCGTCGCGACGCCGACGAGGCCTTCCGCGGCGACCCGGCCGGCCTTCTTGGCCGCCGCCGCGAGGCCTTTCTTGCGCAGCCAATCGACCGCCGCCTCCATGTCGCCGGCGCTCTCGCCGAGCGCCCGCTTGCAATCCATCATCCCGGCGCCGGTCTTGTCGCGCAATTCCTTGACCAGCGCCGCGGTCACTTCCGCCATCGGTCAATCCTCTCGGCTCATTGGCAAACCGGTCGCCGGCTATTCCGCCGCCGGCGCCGCGTCAGCCTCGGCTTCCGCCACTTCGGCAGCTTCCGTCAATTGCTCGCTCGGCTGCTCTTCCGGCACGTTCTCCCCCGGCAACTCGGCGCGCGCGCCGACATCGATGCCGGATGCCGCCATCTCGGCCCGCAGCCCGTCAAGCACGGCGCCGCTGACCAAGTCGCAGTAGAGGTGGATCGCGCGCATCGCATCGTCGTTGCCCGGGATCGGGTAGGCGATGCCGTCAGGCGACGAGTTCGAATCGAGGATCGCGACGACGGGGATGCGCAGCTTGTTGGCTTCCTGTACGGCGATCGCCTCCTTGTTCGTGTCGATGACGAACAGGATGTCGGGCAGCCCGCCCATCTCCTTGATGCCGCCCAGCGCACGTTCGAGCTTGTCGCGGTCGCGCGTCAGTTCCAGCAACTCGCGTTTGGTCAGGCCGCTTTCTTCCGCCTGGATGCGCTCGTCCAGTTCGCGCAGGCGCTTGATCGACTGCGAGATCGTCTTGAAATTGGTCAGCATGCCGCCAAGCCAGCGGTAGTTGACATAGTACTGGCCGCAGCGCTTGGCCGCCTCGGCGATCGCCTCCTGCGCCTGCCGCTTGGTGCCGACGAGGAGAACGCGGCCGCCGCCGGCGACGACGTCGCGCACCGCTTCGAGGCCCTGGTGCAGCAGCGGCATCGACTGTTCGAGATCGATGATATGGATGCCGTTGCGGACGCCGAAGACATAGGGCGCCATTTTCGGGTTCCAGCGCCGCGTATGGTGGCCGAAATGCACGCCGGCTTCGAGCAGCTGGCGCATCGAGTATTCGGGGAAGGCCATCGTTCAGGTTCCTTTCCGGTTGATCCGCCGCAGGGTGAAAATCGGCCGGGCAAGCCGGCCGACACCGGAGCGGCCGCCCGAAGGAAGCGGCCGCGGCCCTGCGTGTGGGTTACGCGGCGATTAGGTAAGCCGCGCGGGGGGATTTGGCAAGCGCGGGCCGCCCGGCAGCGCCGCGATTGCGGGGGATTGCATCGCGCTCCGCCGCGTTCAAAGGGGAGCCAGACACCGAAAGATCGACCATGCGCCCGTCCATCGCTTTATCCGGCCTGCTGATCGTAGCCGCCGCCATCCTGAATGCGCCGCCGGCCGCGGCCGACACGACCTCGACGGCCGCGGGCAACGGCGCCAGCGTCGCAATCGTCAGCGGCGCCAACGGCGGCACGACGATCATCGTCGACAGCCGCTATCCGTGCCGCACCACGCATGCGAGCCCGGCCGGCTCGGGCGGGTCGGGCGCGGCATCGACATCGACCACGATCGGCGCCGGCGGCCTCAGCGGCACGGCGACCGCCGGCCCGGGCGGCACGTCGGTGACGCTCAATCCCGGCGCGAATGGCACGACGACAGGCGCGTCCGCAGCCGCGAATATCGCCACCGCCGGCGAGTGCGTCGTCGTCATCAGAGGTCCGGCGCGATAGGAATTCCGCCTCCGACCGGCCTCACAGCAGCATCGCCAACGGGTCTTCGATCAGCTTTTTGAACGCGGCGAGGAATTCGGCGCCGACCGCGCCGTCGACGACGCGATGGTCGCACGACAACGTGCAGGTCATCATCGTCGCGACGGCAAGTTCGCCGCTGCGGACGATCGGGCGCTGCTCGCCGGCGCCGATCGCCAGGATGCAGCCGTGCGGCGGGTTGATCACGGCGGCAAACTCCCGCACGCCGTACATGCCGAGGTTCGAGATCGAAAACGTGCCGCCCTGAAACTCCTCGAGTTTCAGCTTGCCGGCGCGGGCGCGTGCGGCGAGGTCTTTGGTTTCGCCGGCAATCTGCGCCAGTCCCTTCTGGTCGGCCGCCTTGACGATCGGCGTGATCAGGCCGTCGTCGAGCGCGACGGCGACGGCGATGTCGACGCGCTGCCACAACAGGATCGCATCGTCCGACCACGACGCATTGGCCGCCGGCACCCGGCGCAGCGCCAATGCCGCGGCGCGGATGACGAAATCGTTGAGGGAGATGCGATAGGCATCGGATTTGGCGTTCAACGCCTTGCGGATCTTCAACAGTTCGTCAACCGCGCAGTCTGTCGTCAGATAGAAATGCGGCACCGTCTGCTTCGATTCGGCGAGCCGGCGGGCGATGATGCGGCGCATCGCGCTGTGCGGCTTTTCCGCATACGGCGGATTGCCGGCTAGCGCGACGACCTGCGCCTTGGCGAAGACCGGCGCGGCGGCGGGAGCAACGGCAGGTGGCGCGGCGGCAGCCGCCGGCGCGGGTTGCGCTGCCGGCGCCGGATGCTGCAACGCCGCGTCGATGTCGGCCTTGACGATGCGGCCGTGCGGCCCGGAGCCCTGGAGCGTGGCGAGATCGAGGCCGGCGTGATGCGCCATGCGCCGCGCCAGCGGACTGGCAAAGACGCGGGATTCGCCGTTGCCCCGCGGCGGCGCGGGAGCTGCGTCCGGCGCAGCTGCGGCCTTCCGTCCCTCTTCCGTCCGCGGCGGCGCTGCGGGAGGGTTCGGCGCCGGTGCCGCGGCCTCGCCGCCGGCGCCGGAAAATCCGGCAAGGGCGCTCTGATCTTCGCCCTCTTCGAGCAGCACGGCGATCGGCTGGTTGACCTTGATGCCCTGTGCTCCTTCCGGGACGATGATCCTGCCGAGACGACCCTCATCGACCGCCTCGTATTCCATCGTCGCCTTGTCGGTCTCGATCTCGGCGATGACATCGCCGGAATGCACCTCGTCGCCCTCCCTCTTCAGCCAGCGGGCGAGGTTGCCCTCGGTCATCGTCGGCGACAGCGCCGGCATGCGGATCTCGATGGGCATCTCTCCCCCTCCTGCGCGCCGTTGCGCCGTCAGCCTTCGTCGGCAAGGAAGGTCGGGCGATGGCCGAATTGGGCGGCGCATTCGAGCGCGCGGCCGACGCGCAGCACGGTTGCTTCATCGAACGCGCGGCCGATCACCTGCAGCCCCAGCGGCAGCCCCTCGGCGCCGAGCCCGGCCGGCACCGACATCGCCGGCAGACCGGCAAGATTGGCCGGGATCGTGAACACGTCGTTCAAATACATCGCGATCGGGTCGTCGGTGTGGTCGCCGATCGCAAAGGCAGCCGATGGCGCGGTCGGCGTCAACAGGCAATCGACCTGCGCGAAAGCGGCGGCGAAATCCCGCGCGATCAGGTGTCGCACCTTTTGCGCCTTTAGATAGTATGCGTCGTAATACCCGGCCGACAGCACATAGGTGCCGATCAGCACCCGCCGCCGTACTTCCGCGCCGAACCCGGCGGCGCGGGTCAGTTCGTACATGTCCTCAAGCGTGTCGCCGTCGATGCGCAGCCCGAATTTGACGCCGTCGTAGCGCGCGAGATTCGACGAGGCTTCGGCCGGGGCGATGATGTAATAGGCCGGCAATGTGTATTTCGTCATCGGCAGCGAGATCTCGACCGGCTCGGCGCCGGCGGCGCGCAGCCACGCCGCGCCCTGCTGCCACAACGCCTCGATTTCGGCCGGCATGGCGGCGGCGCGATATTCCCGCGGGATGCCGATTTTGAGACCGTGTACACCTTCTGCCAGCGCCGCCTCGTAATCGGGCACCGGCAGCGGTGCCGAGGTCGAATCCTTCCAATCGTGGCCGGCCATGGCCTGCAGCAGGATCGCCGCGTCGCTCACCGTGCGCGCGATCGGGCCGGGGTGGTCGAGCGAGGAGGCATAGGCGACGACACCCCAGCGCGAGCAGCGGCCATAGGTCGGTTTCAGCCCGACGACGCCGCAAAAGCTCGCCGGCTGGCGGATCGAGCCACCGGTGTCGGTGCCGGTCGCGCCCAGCGCCGCGTGCGCTGCCACCGCCGCCGCCGAGCCGCCGGACGAGCCACCCGGCACCAGTGGCCGGTTATCGCCGGGACGGCGCCACGGGTTCTCGACCGGACCGTAATGGCTCGTCGTGTTCGACGATCCCATTGCGAACTCGTCGAGGTTGGTCTTGCCGAGCATGACCGCGCCGGCGGCCCACAGTTTTTCGGTGACCGTCGATTCGTAGGGCGGCGTAAAGCCGTCGAGGATATGTGAGGCGGCGGTCGTCAAAACGCCGTTTGTGCAGAACAGGTCTTTTACCGCCAACGGAATGCCGTCGAGCGGCAGCGCCTCGCCGCGGGCGAGGCGGGCGTCGGAGGCGGCGGCCATCGCCAGCGCGCGTTCCGGCGTCTCGGTGATGAACGCGTTGAGCGCCCGCGCCCGCACCATCGCGGCGATGTAAGCTTCGGTCAGTTCGCGCGCCGAAAAACGCCGCGCCGCCAGCCCGGCGCGCGCCTCGCCGAGGCTGAGGCCGGTCAGCCCGCTCATTCGATGACCTTCGGCACCGCGAAAAACCCCTTCGCGGTGCGCGGCGCGTTGCCGAGAATGGCGTCGCGGCAATCGCCGTCGGTGACGGCATCCTCGCGCATCGACAACCGCGTCGCCGCGACGCTGGTCATCGGCGCGACGCCGTCGGTATCGACCTCGGCCAACTGCTCGACCCATTCGATGATGTCGGTCAATTCGGCGGCGAGCGCCGCCAATTCGCTGTCGGCCACGCGAATGCGCGCAAGGCTCGCAATATGCACGACGGCATCCCTGTCCAAGGCCATCGATCGTCGCTCTCCGCCCGTGCCGCGACCGGTGCACGCGTCCGGACAAGATGGCGTCGGCAAAGCGGTCGCGCAATTCCCCGCCGGCGCGGCCGGGCGCGGCGATTGCGGTGTGCCCGCGCTTAGCGCCGACCGAACAGCCGTTCGATATCGGCGAGCGCCAGCGTCACATAGGTCGGACGGCCATGATTGCATTGCCCGCTGTTCGGAGTGGCTTCCATCTGGCGCAGCAGCGCGTTCATCTCGGCCGACGACAGCTTCGTGCCGGCCCGCACGCTGGAATGGCAGGCCAGCGTGCCGCACACATGTTCCACCCGCTCGCGCAATGCCGGCGCGTCGCCCCATTCGGCGAGTTCGTCGGCGAGATCGCGGACCAGCGCCGGCACATCGAGGTCGGGCACCAGCGCCGGCACCTCGCGGATGATCACCGCACCCGGCCCGAAGGCTTCGAGCACGAGGCCGAATTCGGCCAGTTCGCCGGCGCGCGCCGCCAGCCGCGCCGCCGCGTCGGCGTCGAGCTCGACGATCTCGGGCAGCAACAAGCTCTGGCGGGCGACGCCGCGCGTCGCCAGCGCCGCTTTCATGCGCTCGTAGACGAGCCGCTCATGCGCCGCGTGCTGGTCGACCAGCACGATGCCGGCGTCCGTTTCGGCGAGAATGTAGGTGCCGTGCAATTGTGCGCGGGCGCTGCCGAGCGGCGGTTCCGGTGCGGCGGGCGCGGATGCCGACCCGGCCGTCGCTGCGGCGACGGAGGCCGAGTCGGGCGCGAGAAAGGCGTTGCCGGTCTCGGCGAGGTGGCGCGGCGGCGGGCTCGGCGAAAAGGCAAAGCGCGGTGCCGTTGCAGTACCGCCATCGCCGGCTGGCCGGAACGCCGCCAGCGCGGCGGCGCTGACCGTCGTCGAGGTGCGCTGCCCGGCCGCTTCCAGCGCATGGCGCAGCGCCCCGACAATAAGGCCGCGCACCAGCGCCGCGTCGCGGAAACGGATCTCGGCCTTGGCCGGATGGACGTTGACGTCGATTTCGCCCGTCGGCCCGTCGAGATACAGCGCGACAACGGGATGGCGATCGCGCGCCAGCACGTCCTGATAGGCGCCGCGCACCGCACCGACCAGCAGCTTGTCGCGCACCGGGCGGCCGTTGACGACGAGATACTGGTCACGCGGCAGGCCGCGGTTGAGGGTCGGCAGGCCAGCGAGGCCGCTCAGCCGAAACCCCTCCCGCGCCGCCTCGACCGGCACTGCATTGTCGGCGAAGTCGCGCCCCAGCAGCGCCGCCAGTCTCGTCTCGCGGGTGGCGGCGGGCAGCCGCAGCAGCACGCGATCATCGTCGCCGAGAACGGTAAAGCCGATATGCGGGCAGGCCATCGCCAGGCGGCGTACCGCATCGAGCGCGTGCCCCTGCTCGCTGCGCGGCGTCTTCAAAAATTTGAGGCGCGCCGGCGTCGCAAAAAACAGTTCGCGCACCTCGACGCGCGTGCCGGCGGGATGTGCCGCCGGGACCGGCAGGTGCTTGACGCCGGCCTCGACGGCGATCTCCCAGGCGCTGTCCGAGCCGGGCAGGCGCGAGACGATGCGCAGCCGGCTGACCGCGCCGATCGACGGCAGCGCCTCGCCACGAAAGCCGAGCGCGCGAATCGCGGCGATGTCGTCATCGGGCAGTTTCGATGTGCAGTGGCGCTCGACGGCCAGCACCAGCTCGTCGCGGCTCATGCCGCCGCCGTCGTCGCTGACCGCGATCAGCGACTGGCCGCCGTCGCGCAACGCGACTTCGATGTGGCGGGCGCCGGCATCGATCGCGTTCTCGACCAGCTCCTTGACCGCCGCCGCCGGCCGTTCGACGACTTCGCCGGCGGCGATGCGGTTGACGACGACGGGCGGCAGCTGGCGGATCCGCATGACGCGGCCAGTTTAGGGGATTTTGCCGCGACGGGCGAGCGGCCGGGGCGCGACCGCCTCAGCCGTGCGCCCGCCGCACCGCCATCGCGAGCAGCAGCAATACTGCCGGAAACCCGATCTGGACGCCGCTCAGCAGCTGTACCGGCTGCATTGCCGCCGGGGCGAGATAGGCGAACAGACAGATGCCGCGCTCGCCGCGGCGAAACCCGTCGCGCAGCGCCAGCCGCACGAGAAGACCGACCGCGAGCGCCGCCCACAAGAGATCGTAATAGAAGACATAGGGCGGCACGAGCAATGCCGCGACGAGGAGCGTCGCGGCCTTGGCCTCGAACGGTGCATCGGGGCATCGCCAGGCCCGCCACACCGCGAGCGCCGCGACGAGCGCCACCGTCGCCTGCACCGCATGCGCCAAGCCGAGCGAACCGCCGAGCGACAGCACGAACACCTCGGCGGTCGGCATCGTGCCCCACGGCACCGCGCCGGCATCGCCGATTGCCCGCGCCACCGGCAGATCGCGGAAAAACGCGGCCCAGTCGGCGCTGCCGAACAGCGCGAGGCTGACGAGCGCCAGCGCCAGCACCGTCAGGGCGGCGGCGGCAATGCTGCGCCAGCGCGCCTCGGCCAGGAGTGCCAGCGGAAACAGCACCGCGAGCTGCGGCTTTATCGCCAGCAACCCGATCAACAGGCCGGCGAGGATCGGCCGGCGATCGAGCGAGAGGAGCGCAAAGCCGGCGAGCGAAGCGGTCAGGAAGGCATTCTGGCCGTCGAGCAACGTGATGAGACCGGCCGGTGCCGCCGCGGCGACGATCCAGGCGCGGCGGTCGGGCAGCACGCGCGGGACGAGCGCGGCCCACGGCGCTGCCGTCGCGATGACAAACAGCGCCAGCGCCGCCGGGTACGGCAACATGCCGAACGGAGCGAGCGGCACGAGGAAGGTCGGCGGGTAATGCCACGGGAAGACGATGCCGGGCAGCGCCGGCACGGCAGCGTGCTGGACGGCGGCGATCGTCCGCTCGTCGAACGCGGCGGCCGGATGACCGGCGAGCGCCAGCCGGGCGGCGCTCCAGAACGCCATGAAGTCATAGCCGAGCGGCTTGCCGCGCGGATCGACCAGGGCGGGCAACGACAGGCCCAGCCAGAGGACGTAGAGAACGGCAAAGATTGCGACGATGATCCAGGAATAGACCCAAATGCGCTCGGCGTTCAGCCACGGCTCGCCGCCTGACGCCGCAGCCGCGACGGTTGGGCCTGGCGCCGTCGGCCGACCGTGCACTGCCCAGCCCTCAGCCGCCGCGACGCGATGGCGCGGCAGGCGGAGGTGCGGGCGGAGTGACCTCCACAAGTGACCTCCACATGGGCCGCGATTATCGGCACACCGCACGGAACGGCATAATGGCGGATGCGTCCGCAGACCGGCGCATCGCGGGCGACGGTAACGGCAGACAATTTACGCGGGGTTAAGGACAGTCGCGGGCGGTCGCCGAACCGGACGGAGCGGCCGCCGCGTCGCAGCGTCGGCAGTCGCGCGCGAGCCGCTTGCTCCGCACGCCGGAGCGAGGCAGCATACGGTTGGCGCGGCCGCGGCGCGGCCGGCAACATTTCGCAGGGAGGTTCCAATGCCCGTCATCAAAGTCGCCGATCTTGCGTATGGGCGGTTGCGCGCACCCGACCTCGACAAGGAGGAGGAATTCCTGACCTCGTTCGGCATGGTGCGCGCGGCGCGCACGCCGACGGCGCTCTACATGCGCGGCACCGACCCGCCGCATCACATCCACGTGACCGAACTCGGCGAGCCGAAATATGTCGGTATCGCGCTGTACGCGGGCAGCATGGACGACCTGGAAAAGATCTCGCGGGCGCCGGGCGCCTCGCCGATCGAAGCGATTGACGAGCCAGGCGGCGGCAAGCGCGTGCGCCTGACCGACCCCGACGGCTATCAGGTCGAAGTCGTTCACGGCATCGCGCAGTTGCCGAAAATCACGGTCGCGCGGCCGAAGGTGAACAACGGCGAGGACAAGACGCAGCGCCGGAATACGCTCTACTACAGGAACGTCGAGCGCGGCCCGTCGCACGTCAAGCGTTTTGGCCATTTTGTCATCCATACGCCGCAATTCGCGAAGACGCTCGGCTGGTATCGCGAAATGTTCGGCTTCATCTGCTCCGATGAAGTCTACGACGGCGAGAAGACCAATATCGGCGGCTCGTTCAACCGGCTCGACCGCGGCGATCAATATGTCGACCACCACGCCTTCTTCTGCATCCGCAGCGACAAGGCGGGACTCAATCACCTGTCGTTCGAAGCCGCCGACATCGACGACATCATGATCGGCCACGAGCATCTGGTGCAGAAGGGCTACGAGCACTACTGGGGCCTCGGCCGCCATTCGCTCGGCAGCCAGGTCTATGACTATTGGGGCGACCCGTGGGGCCGGGTGCACGAGCACTGGGCCGACACCGACGTGCTGAACGCCAGCGTGCCGCCGAACCTGATCAGCCGCGAGGAGCTTGCCGGCCCGTGGGGCGGCCCGCCGTCGCCACGCTTCATGGGCCACGCCAGCCCGTAATCGCAGGTCGGGATCGAACCCCTCACCCCTCCGGCGCCGAGCGTCGGACTCCCCCTCCCCGCTCGCGGGGAGGGTCGGGGCGAGGGGCAGACGCCACAGCCTCTCACCGGAGCCATGCCAATGTACACGTTTGTCCGCTGCGGGAAACTGTTCACCGGCTGCGACGACGAGCCGCGCAACGGCGAGGTGCTGGCGTTCGACGATGCCGGCCGGATCGCCTATGTCGGCCCGGAAGCGGCCGCGCCGCGGCGTGGCCGCGGCGACCGGCTGATCGATCATTCCGGCCATTTCGTCATGCCGGGCCTGATCGACGTGCACACGCACCTCGCTTACGGCAACGCCAAGAGCGAAGAGGACATCGACCTTTATTCGCCGCTTGAATTCCGCACGCTGCGCGGCATGTTCTTCGCGCAGAAATGCGTCGCCGCCGGCTATACCGCGATCTGCTCGCCGGGTGATGCCGGGCAGATCTCGCTGTCGATCCGCGACGCCGTCAAGGCGGGGCTGTTCGACGGGCCCCGCGTCGTCGCGGCGGGACCGTACCTGACGACGCACCAGGGCTTGACCGACTGGTACCCGACCTGGATCGGCGCACCGGAAACCTCGATCGGCAAGCTTGTCACGAACCTCAATGAAGCGATCGAAGAAGTGCGGCGCCAGGTCAAGAATGGCGTTGACTGCATCAAGATCGCGCTGGACGGCATCCAGCGCCGGCCCGACGGCGAGCTGATTGCCGCGTTCACGCAGGAGGAAACCGAGGCAATCGTGCGCGAAACGCACCGTCTCGGGCGCAAGGCGATCACCCATTCGGTCGGCCGGGAGGCGACGCTTTACGCCGCGCGCGCCGGCGTCGATCTGATCTTCCACGCCTTCGATCTCGATGACGAATGCATCGCTGCGATGCTGGCAAACGGTTGCCTGCTGTGTCCGACGCTGACCCATCCGCGCAACACGATCGACTTTACCCAGCCGCACGAGCCGGCGGCGCAGAAGGGCCGGGTCGAGGCGACCGACAAGCGCTACCGCGAGGGCACGGCGCGGTTGCGCAGAGCCGTCGCCGCCGGGGTACCATTCCTGACCGGCACCGACAGCGGTTTTGCGATCACGCCCTATGGCGAATGGCACGCCAAGGAGCTGGAGTTGTTCGTCGCCGATCTCGGCTTCTCGCCAGCCGCCGCGCTGCGCGCCGCGACCGAGGTGAACGCTCGCTTTATGAACAACGGCAAGGGTGACGAAATCGGCACGCTCGAAGCCGGCCGCGCCGCCGACTTCATCGCCTGGGACGGGTCGCCGCTGGAAGACATCCGGGTGCTGCAGGACAAGAATCGGCTCAAGGCGGTCCACATCGCCGGGCGCGAAATGAAGATCGAGGACCGGCCGTACGATCCGCGCCTCGTCACCGATTTCGCGCTGTCGAACTGGACCGATCTTTACACGCAGGTGCGCGTTGCCGAACTCGGCGCCGTAGGCCGGCGCCTTGCCGCCGAGTAGGCCGCCGGGCCGCCTCGCGAATGCCTCAATAGGAGCCGGATCCTTACGCGCCTGGCCAATTGCGAGATAAACGGTTACAGGCGTGCCGCGGTCATATGCGCCGCCGTTTGCGATGCAGCAACAGAGCCCTTTGTCAGGCCGCCTGCTAAAGCGCGGCGCGCAGCCCCAACCCAACCAGAACGACAACAGCCCAAGAAAGCGAAGACAGCACGCCGATCGCAAGGATCGCCATTCCCGGCGGCAGCCGTCCGTCGCGGTCTATCGTCGAAGTTGCATCGGCTTGCGCCGCATCGACAGGATCGGAAATAATCATCTAAGCCCTCGGTGCGACTGTGCGTCGCAACCACCCCCGCTGACACGATAGCGCAAAAAATTGCTTTGCAATCCTTAATTTCGTAACATTTGGAGTCACAAAGCAATTACCCGGTTACAATTCTCTATATAATTGTTACATAACGGGATTTTCCATTTATCCACAAGTAGCGCCGCGAGAATGGCGATTCGTTTGTGGATAAAATCCAGGTCGCGGCGCGCCCGCGGCTGGTCCGATTCGGTGCAATCGCGTGGCTACGGTGCCCGAATCAGACTGCGCACGGCACTGGAGGCGATGACCCGCCCCTCGTCTCGATAAGCCTCATGGTTGGCCTCGATATGATCGAGGCGGTAGAGATAGTTGACCATGATGCCGGCCGATTGCTGCAAACCCTTGGGCGAGACATCGCCGAGCCAGTCGAGGCGCTCGACCCGCGCGCCATTGCTTAAATGAAAATGTGCGACGGGATCGAGGGCGCGGCCCGACGGCGCGCGCGCCTGCAGCAGGTAGCGAGCGCTGAGCCGCAACAGCGGCTCGCGCAGGACCGCTGCGGTGCGGGTGTCCACCGCCCAACCGGCGCTGTCGAGCAGCGTCAACAGCAGGCGATCGGCATTGTCATCGTCGAGGCCGTTCGCCAAGGTCCGCACGCTTCGCCCCTCGCCGCCGAGCAGCAGGCCGCTGCGCTCGGTCTCCGCCTTGAGCCAAGCGCGGAAGCCGGGTAGCGGCGACAGCGTGGCGAAATTTTTCAGGCGCGGCAGTTCCAGCGCCAGCGCATCGACGACGCGCTTGATCAGGAAATCGCCGAAGCTGATGCCGACAAGTCCCTTCTGGCAGTTCGAGATCGAATAAAAAATCGCGGTATCGGCGGCCTGCGGGTTGCCGATCGGCGCTGCTTCGTCCAACAGGGCGTGGATGTTGTCGGCGATGCCGTTGACCAGCGCGACCTCGACGAAAATCAGCGGCTCATCCGGCATGCGCGGATGAAAGAAAGCAAAGCAGCGGCGATCTGCCTCCAGCCGGTTCTTCAGGTCGGTCCAGCCGCGGATTTCATGCACCGCCTCGTAGGCAATCAGCTTTTCCAGCAGCGAGGCCGGCGAATCCCAGCTGATCCGGCGCAATTCCAGAAAGCCGATATCGAACCAATTGGCGAGCAGGTCGCGCAGATCGTCGGCGAGGCCCCGCATCGCCGGATCGTTGCCGGCCGCGGCAAGCAATTCGGCGCGCCGATCGACGAGGAATTTAACGCCCTCCGGCAAGGCGTTGAACTGCCGCAGCAGCGTCACCCGCCGCGGCGTCAGCGCCGCCCGCAACGCCCGCTCGGCGGCGGCGCGCGCCGGCGGGTCGGCAGCGGCGGCGACCAGCGCGCAGCAATCGTCGACGATCCGGTGATCGGTATCGAATTCCTCGGCGAGCAGGCGCAGAAAGCGCTCACGTCCGGCGGCGTTGAGGGCGAGAAAACTGCGGCCCAACTCGGCGGCGCGGGCGCGCGCGGTAACTTCGCCGCCGCGCCCCTCGAGGCAATTCAGCATCTGCTGGCGCAGCCGCGCGACATCATCCTCCGGCAGGTCGGGGCGCGGCGCGCCGGACAACACGCCGCGCGCCGACAGCGCGATCTCACGCCAAGCGCTGCGCAGATTGGCCAGTGTGCGACTGAAGCCGCCATCGTGAAACCCGGCAGTGGCGCGATCGCTCATCAGGGCCCGGAATGTTGTTGCGATTGCATGCAGATTACCCCGAGCGCAGCCTCGGCGCACGAGCCTTCAGCGCGGCGAGCGCCGCCGGCAGCGCATCGATGATGTCTTCGGCCACAAGACCGGCGCCAAATCGGCTAGCGGCGTCGGCGTGCAGCCAGGCCGCGGCCGCGGCTGCCTCGAACGCCGGCATGCCCTGGGCCAGCAGCGCCAGCACCATGCCGGCGAGCACGTCGCCCGAGCCGGCGGTCGCCAGATCGGGCGGCGCATTCTCGTTGATCGCGGCGCGCCCGTCGGGGCCGGCGACGACAGTGTCGTTGCCCTTCAGCAGCACGACGGCGCCGCTTGTTTGCGCCGCGCGACGGGCGCGTTCCAGCTTGCTGCCGGCGGTATCGAACAGGCGCGCGAATTCCCCCTCATGCGGCGTCAGCACGCAGTCGGCATGGATCGCGGCAAACAGCGCCTGCGGTTCGTCGGCAAAAATGGTCAGTGCATCGGCGTCGAGCACGGCGCGCTTGCCGGCCGCGAGGATCGCCAGCGCCTTGTCGCGAGTTTCGCGGCCAACGCCGGCGCCCGGCCCGATCAGCGCGGCGTTGCGCCGTGGGTCGACGAGCAACCGCTCGATCGCGGCCAGCGTGCCGGCAGGCTGTACAATGACGCCGGTCAGCGCCGCTGCATAGACCGGAAACGCCGCCTCCGGCGCCGCCACGGTGACAAGGCCGGCACCGAGCCGGGCCGCGGCGCGCGCCGCCATGCGCGCCGCGCCGGTCATCGTCGCGCCGCCGGCGATGATCGCATGGCCGCGGCTGTATTTATGGCCCTCGCGCTGCGGCCACGGGAAGGCGCCGCGCCACCAGTCCGGATGGTTGGCGGCAACGCGGGGCGCGATCCGGTCGAGGGTCGTGTCCGAGATGCCGATCGGTGCAACCAGCGTCTCGCCGCAATACGCGCGCCCCGGAAATAGCAGGTGACCCGGCTTCCGGCGAAAGAACGTCACGGTCAGCTGGGCACGCGGTGCGGTGCCGCGCACCTCGCCACTGCCGCCGTCGATGCCGCTCGGCACATCGACCGCGACGACCGGTAGGCCGCGCCGCTCGAATTCGTCAATGACTGCAGCCGCAGTGCCGTCGATTGGCCGCGCCAGGCCGGCGCCGAACAGCGCGTCGATGACGAGTTCGGCGCCGTCGAGGCCGGCGGCGGCGAGCGCCTCGAACGGCCCCGGCCAGCGTGCTGCGGCGAGCGCGGCGTCGCCCGTCAGCGCGCTGCGCTCGCCGAACAGCGCCAGCCGTACCGGCCAGCCGCGCTCAAGCAGAATGCGGGCGGCAACAAACCCGTCGCCGCCATTGTCGCCGGGGCCGCACAGGACCGCCGTCGGCCGAACCGGCCAGCGCCGCGCCACCGCGTCGGCCACCGCCCGCCCGGCGTTTTCCATCAATGCGATACCGAGGGTGCCGCCGGCGATCGTCAGCCGGTCGGCCGCGCCCATCTCTCCGGGCGGCAGCAGGGCGTGGCGGTTCCAGGCGGAAGATTCGCACATGCCGGGCACAGGTGGGGAGACCGGCCGGCCGGAAAAAGGCGTGTCGCGGTGCCGGCTGCATTCTTGACGCTGCGCCGGCGATTCGCTACCTCCAGACGCGGTGGCGGGTGTAGCTCAGCTGGTTAGAGCGCCAGATTGTGGATCTGGATGTCGTCGGTTCGAACCCGATCACTCGCCCCAGTCTTTTGCAATGGGTCGTCATACGAGAAGTCCGCATGTCTTAAACGATGTCGAGGGAGACATCTGACGCGTCAGATGATTTTCAGGTAGAATCAAATCATCGATCCGCGCACTTTGGTGCCGCTGGATATCGAGACGATCCGCCGCTCGATGCGGAAAACCGGTGGTTTCGT
>DATJSO010000207.1:0-10321 GCA_035504075.1 Allostellaceae bacterium
CCGCCCCAGACATGGGCGAAACGGTGGGTGATCGTCAGGTTCACCTGTTCGTAGGACGGCACGGTCTCGCCGTTATAGACGAGATCGTCCGCCGGCTGGCTGCGCAACCCCGACCCGGCGACAACATCGACCGCGAACCGCGTGCCCCACCACGTATAGGCGACGCCGGCAGAGGCAGTGTAGAGCTGGCTGTGATCGGTGTGCACATAGCCGCTGTCAGCCGACAGAAGGTCCGCGGCCGTGAAATTGAACTGCGCCGAATCGATCCCCTTCGCCACCTGCTCGGCGATCGCGAGATTGCCATAGAACAGGAACGACCCGCGGTTATAGTTCGCCGTCAGCTCGACGCCGCGATTGATGCCGTGATGATAATTGAATGGAGTGAGGATCACCGGTGCGCCGAACTGCCCCTCGTCGAGCAGGTTTGTCGAAAACTTATAATAGAAATCGACACCGCCCTTTAGTCCCGGCAGGAATTCCTGGGTTGCCCCGACGTCGAAATACTGGGCGCTTTCGTTTTTGATCGGCGAATTTTCAGTAACTGCCGGCGCGGCGCTGGTATTGGCGAATGCCGCGAGGTTGGCGGTCGATACCAGTTCCTGCGGCGGCGGCGTAAAATAGCTCGCGTACCCGGCATGCAAGGTCGTCGTCGTCGTCGCTCGCCATACCGTGTTGATGCGCGGGCTGAGCTGATTGCCGCGGGTGTAGCCGTTGACGACATCGAAGCGGCCGCCGTAATTGACGGTCACGTTCGGCAACGCCTTCCATTCGTCCTGCAGATAGGCGCTGTAGCTCAGGCTCGTTTTGGCGCTCTGTTCGACGATCGTCTCGGTCGTTGTGCCGTAGATCGGATTGCCGGACGAATCGGTGCCGATCTGCGGCAATACGTCCGAACTGGTATCGGCCGTCACATGCTCTTCGCCGATCAAGATTCCGGCACGCAGCGTGTGCGCGGGCGTCAGCCGATAGGTTCCCTCGGCCTGCAGATTATTGGCCCAGCTGGTGCGCGTCGCCTGCTCGGAAACGCCGTTGAAAGCCAGATCGCCCAACTCGTCCGGATGATAACTCAACCCGCTGTATTTGCTGATTAGTGAGACCTGGAAATCCAGCGGCCCGAGCGAATGCAGAAACGAGAGCGCGCCGAACTGGCTGCCTTCGAGCTGGCTTTCGTTCAACTCGGCCGAGTTGAATGCCGCGATCGGCGTGCCGTTGATCGCGGTAATCCCCGGAAATGTCGGCTGGCCCGGATTGTTTGGAATCTGAAACTGGGAGTTGAACTCCCCGGCCATCACGCTGATCTTATTGTTCGCATCGATTATCTTGTCGAGATATGCGAAATCATGGGTCTCGGAGGCATCGTCATGGATCTGGTTATAGCTTGGCGTCACGCCATTGACGCCATGGTCGCTCTGTAAATAACTGCCGGTCACGTAATAATTGTAGCCTTCCATCGAGCCGCCGTATTCGGCGCTGGGATTGATGGTGGCATTGCTGCCGCCAAACATCGTCACGGCGCCGCCCGGCTCGAACAAGCCGTCCCTGCTCTGAATATCGACGATGCCGGCGGTGCGCAGACCATATTCGGCGGGCAACGCGCCGGTGATCAGCTGCATCGACTGCACGAAACGCGTACTGAGATCCTCGCCGAAGAAGCTGACCCCGTCCGGGATGATGACGCCGTCGATCCGGTACTGCACATTGAGATGCTCATTGCGGACATGCAGGCCGCCATTGGCGGCGTTGTCCTGATCGACCCCGGGCATCTGCAGGATCGCGTCATCGATCGGCGTGTTCTCGCCGCCCGGCAGGTCCTCGATCGCGCTGTGCGTCATCGTGTAGGTCGAGGCGCCGGTCGTCGGCTCGATATTGATGCGCGCCGCATTGAGCCGCTCGGCGACGATGTCGAGGTTCAACGACATCGTCGCGTCGCCGCCGCCGGCCGCGCCCGCCGGCGGATTGCCGTTTGCCTGATCGGGCGCCGGCGCCGGCACGAGTTGCGGCGGCGCGGTTTGGGCCGCAGCAGTAAGCGGCGGCACGGTTTGGGCCGCAGCAGTAAGCGGCGGCACGACGGCGAGGCCGGCGAGCAGAGAAGCGGCAAGACAGTTTGCACGGGGCATGGTTACGTTATATCGTCTCTCAGTGGTCGGTTGGACGATATGTTATATCGTTCCGTTCTGCAAGCGGCCGGAAACCGAAGGTTGCGGAGGCGAGCGATGAAAGTAGCGGCGATACTGGCGGCGGCTATGCTGGTGGCCGCGCCGCCGTTGGCCCGCGCGGCCGCGCCGATCGCCGTCGTCGCGGCCGAAAATTTTTACGGCGATGTCGCAGAGCAGATCGGCGGCCCGGACGTCGCGGTGACCAGCATCCTCAGCAACCCCGATCAGGACCCGCATTTGTTTGAGGCGAGCCCATCGGTGGCTGCCGCTCTTGCCGGGGCGCGCATCGTCGTGTACAGCGGCATCGATTACGACCCGTGGATCGTGAAGCTGCTGCACGCGGTCGGCGGCCATGACCGCACCGTCATCGATGTCGCCGCGCTGACCCACCGCAAATCCGGCGACAATCCGCACATCTGGTACGATCCGGCGACAATGCCGGCGCTCGCCCGGACGCTGGCGGCCGATCTCGGCGCGATCGACCCGCCGCACCGTGCCGCGTATCAGCGGCGCCTGCTGCGCTTCGAGAATTCGTTGCAGCCGGTCGACGCCAAGGTCGCGTCGCTGCGACGGCGGCTTGCCGGCACGCCGGCAACTGCAACCGAGCCGGTGTTCGGCTACATGCTGGCGGCGCTCGGCATGCCGAGCCGCAATCAGCGATTTCAGCTGGCGGTCATGAACGACACCGAACCGAGCGCCGGCGACGTCGCCGCCTTCGAGGATGATCTGCGGCACCACCGGGTGCAGCTCCTCGTCTATAACAGCCAGGCCACGGATGAGGTCGCACGGCGCATGGTGGCGATCGCCACGGCGGCGCATGTGCCGGTCATCGGCGCGACCGAGACCGAACCGCCCGGCCTCGACTACCAGGCATGGATGATGCGTGAACTTGACGCGGTCGCGCGCGCATTGCCGCCGCGCGAGGAGCGATGAACGCAGTCGAATTTCGCGATGTGACGCTGACTTTGGCGGGGCGCGTCGTCCTCGCCGCGGTCAGCCTCGATATCGCCGACGGGGATTTCGTCGGAGTTCTCGGTCCCAACGGCGCCGGCAAATCGACGCTGATGCGCGCCGTGCTCGGGCTGGTGCCGCCGGCGCGCGGCACGATCCGCGTGCTGGGGCGCGCCGCGACACGCGGCAATCCGGCGGTCGGCTATATGCCTCAGGCGCGCGGCGGCATCCCGACGACACGCCTCTGCGGCCGCGAATTTGTCGCCAGCGCCGTCGATGGCCATCGTCTTGGTCTGCCGCTGCCGGGACGTGCCGCCCGCGCCGAGATCGATCGGGTACTGGCGCTGGCCGGCGCGAGCGAGCTGGCACATCGGCCGCTTGCGGAAATGTCCGGCGGCGAGCGCCAGCGGCTCTTGCTGGCGCAGACGCTGATCGGCCGCCCGCGCCTGCTGCTGCTCGACGAACCGCTGATCAGCCTCGATCCGCATCACGAGCGCGAAGTCGTCGAACTCGTCCGACGCCTGCAGCGCGAGATCGGCGTCGCGGTGCTGTTCAGCGCCCACGAGGTAAACCCGCTCCTGGGCGCGCTCGACCGCGTGCTCTATCTGGGAAACCGTCAGGCGGCGCTCGGCACCCTCGACGAGGTCATAACCGGCCCGGTGCTGTCGCGCCTCTATGGCACCGAAATCGAGGTCGTGCGCACGCGCGGCCGCATTTTCGTGATGTCGGGCGATCACAGCGTCGAGCGCGAAGCACATCGCCACGATCCGGCCGTTGCGGAACATCGCGAGATGGCATCCGATGCTTGACTACGACTTCATGCGCAACGCGTTTGCCGCTGCCGGAATCGTCGCGATCCTGGCCGGTGCGGTCGGCTATTTCCTCGTGCTGCGCGGCCAGACCTTCGCCGGGCACGCGTTGGCGCATGTCGGGTTCACCGGCGCTACCGGCGCCGTCCTGGTCGGTATTGCGCCGCTCTGGGGTCTCGTCGCGATGACGCTGGCGGCCGGCATCGGCATGGGCGCGATCGGTGAGCGCGGGCTGGCGCAGCGCGATGTCGCGATCGGCCTCGTGCTCGCGTTGTCGCTCGGGCTTGGCCTGTTGTTCCTGCATTTCTACACGGCCTATGCGAGCCAGGCGACGGCGTTGCTGTTCGGCAACATT
Organism: Allostellaceae bacterium; assembly: GCA_035504075.1. GTDB lineage: Bacteria > Pseudomonadota > Alphaproteobacteria > ATCC43930 > CGMCC-115725 > DATARH01. The sequence continues at coordinate 4,272 of DATJSO010000207.1, forward strand.
CTGGCCGTTGATCGCACCACTGTGTGGGTGTTGGCCGCGCTCGCTGCGTCGAGCCTGTTGCTGCTCGGGGTTATCGGCCGGCCGCTGCTGTTTGCCAGCCTGCAGCCAGAACTGGCCGAAGCCAAGGGCGTATCGCTGTCGCTCTACTCGATGCTGTTTCTTGCGATCGTCGCATTGGCGACGGCCGAATGCGCGCAGATCGTCGGCGTCCTGCTGGTCTTCGCGCTGATGGTCGGGCCGGCGGCGGCGGCGCAGCGCCTGTCGCAGACAGTCGCCGCCGGGGTCGTACTGTCATCGACGCTGGCGGTCGCCGAGGCGTGGGCCGGCCTCGCCGCGGCCTATTACACGGATTGGCCGACGAGCTTCTGGATCACGGCGCTGAGCGGCGCCGCCTATCTCCTCGCCGGGGCGCCGCACGCGCTGCGGCACCGGCGCTTGGCGGCGGTATAACGCGATGCCTCAGCCGAGCCGGGCGCCGATCGCCGGCAACGCGGCGATATCGATGCCGTAACGCGCCGCCTGAGCAATGAGCGCCGCCGGGTCGTCGCCCGCGCGCAGGCGCACGAGCGCCCACAACAAGGTCGAACGGGTGCCGCTGCGGCAATGCGCGACGATCGGGTGCGGCGCGCTCGCCAGCACCGCGGCAAACGCATCGACATCGGCTTTCGACAGCGTCGGGCCGGTAAACGGGATGTGATGGTAGGCGATGCCGTGCGCGGCGGCGAGCGCCTGCGCCTCGGCCGCCGGCAGCTGACCCCAGTCTTCCCCATCCGGGCGATTGTTGACGATCGTGCGCACGCCGGCGGCGGCGAGCGCCTCGATATCGTCGCGATCGAGCGCGGCGGCGGCGCTCACCCCCGGGGCAAGCTCGGCGAGAGGCGGGGAATGCGAGGGCATCGTGCAGCTCCCAGAGACCAACGCCCGCCAGACTCGCAGGAAGCCGTCGCTCCGTCACCGGAAAAATGGCCGACCTGCATCACCCGGCAGCGCAAACCCCGATCGCCGCGAGGCGAACAGCACCTCCATTCAGGCGGCGTACTGCCCCGGACGCTGCGCCAGATCGCTGGCGCGCACCCAGAACCGCTCCAGACGCCGCAGCGTCGTGATGACGGTTTGAATATCGGCCTCGGTAATCGGCGTCTGGGTCAGCATCTCGATGTGGCGCCGGTGCATGCCGGAGAGCCGGTCACACAGCGCCCGGCCCTTGTCGGTCAGCCGGACGTGGATCGAGCGGCGATCATGCACCGAGCGCTCCTGTTCGAGATAGCCGTTCTCGACCATCTTTTTGACGTTGTAGGAGACGTTGGAGCCGAGATAGCAGCCGCGCAAGGTCAACTCGCCGACGGTCATCTCGGCGTCGCCGATGTTGAACAGCATCAGCCCTTGCACGTTGTTGATGTCGTGGATACCAAGCCCGTCCAGCTCCAGCTTGACGACTTCGAGAAAATGGCGGTGAAGTCGCTCGACGAGCGAGATCACCTCGAGATAGTTGTTGGTCATGACAGCCTCGCATGCCCCGTGCGCGGCGATCTAACGCGTATTGCGTTAAATTTTCGTTGTCATTGCCCGGATTGCGTGCGGCTGAGAAACTGCATGATGCCGGAGAAATCGAACGGGCCGCCGCCCGTGTCGACATAGAGCTGGTAGAGGTTGGCGGCGGCGGCGCCGAGCGGCGTCGCGGCGCCGGTCGCACCGGCTGCCTGTTGCGCGAGCCGCAGATCCTTCAGCATGTTGGCGGCGGTGAAGCCGGGCGCGTAGCCGCGGTTGGACGGCGCCGCCGGCACCGGCCCCGGCACCGGGCAATAGCCGGTCATCGCCCAGCACTGGCTCGTCGATTTGCTGCAGATGTCGAACAGCGTCTGCGCCGGAAGCCCGAGTTTCTCGGCCAGCGCAAACCCCTCGCAGACCGCGATCATCGAGGCGGCGAGGATCATGTTGTTGCAGATCTTCGCCGTCTGCCCGGCGCCGGCCGGGCCGGCATGGACGATCGTGCGGCCCATCGCCTCCAGGATCGGGCGGGCGCGCGCGAAGGTTTCCGCGGCGCCGCCGACCATGAACGTCAGCGTGCCGGCTTCGGCGCCGATGACCCCGCCCGACACCGGCGCATCGACCATCTGCAGGCCTCTGGCGGCCGCTTCGGCGGCGACGGCACGGGCGGTCTCGACATCGATCGTCGAGCAGTCGATCAGCAGGGCGCCGGGACGCGCATGCGCCAGGACGCCGTTCGGCCCGAGATACACCTCGCGAACCTGCGGCCCGGCCGGCAGCATCGTGACGACGATGTCGCCCGCAGCGGCCGCCTCGGAAACCCCGGAGACGTCGTGCCCGCCCTGTTCCGCCAGCCTGTCGCGCGCCGCTGCGACGACGTCGTAGCCGGCGACGCGATGCTGCGCCTTCAACAGGTTCGCCGCCATCGGCGCGCCCATGTTGCCGAGCCCGATAAACCCGATCGTCGTCATCCCGTTCACCTTTATCTCTGTGCGGCCGACCCCTGTCAGAGCGCCGCCCCGCCCCCGAGCCGCACAATCGACAGGCCATCCGGCTCCTGCTAATTCGCGAACGCGGCGATGCCGGTCTGTGCGCGCCCCAGGATCAGCGCATGAATATCGTGCGTGCCCTCGTAGGTGTTGACCGTTTCGAGATTGATCAGGTGGCGGATCACGTGGAACTCGTCATGAATGCCGTTGCCGCCGTGCATGTCGCGGGCGAGGCGCGCCACATCGAGCGCCTTGCCGCAATTGTTGCGCTTGAGCAGCGAGATCGCCTCGGGCGGGCAGCGCCCCGCATCCTTCAAGCGGCCAAGGCGCAGGCAGGCATGCAGCCCCAATGTCATCTCGGTCTGCATGTCGACGAGTTTTTTCTGGACCAGCTGGTTGGCGGCGAGCGGCCGGCCGAACTGCGTGCGGTCGAGGACGTATTGCCGCGCCGCATGCCAGCAGAATTCGGCGGCGCCGAGCGCGCCCCAGGCGATACCGTAGCGCGCGTTGTTGAGGCAGGAAAACGGGCCGCGCAACCCCGAGACGCCGGGGAGCAGGTTTGCCTCCGGCACAAACACGTCATCGATGACGATCTCGCCGGTGGCCGACGCCCGCAGGCTGAACTTGCCCTCGATCTTCGGTGCCTTCAGGCCCGGCATGCCTTTTTCGAGGATAAAGCCGCGGATCACGCCGTCCTCGGTCTTCGCCCACACGACCATGACATCAGCGATCGGCGCGTTGGTGATCCACATCTTGCTGCCGCGCAGCACATAGCCGCCTGCGGCTTTGCGGGCGCGCGTCTCCATGCTGCCGGGGTCGGAGCCGTGGTTCGGCTCGGTCAGCCCGAAACAGCCGACCCATTCGCCGGTCGCCAGCTTCGGCAGGTATTTCTGTCGCTGTTCTTCGGTTCCGAAATCCCGGATCGGATACATGACGAGGCTGGACTGCACGCTCATCGCCGAGCGATAGCCGCTGTCGACGCGCTCGACCTCGCGCGCGATCAGGCCGTAGGATACATAGCTGGCGCCGGCACAGCCGTAGCCGTCGATTGTCGAACCGAGAAAGCCCAATTCACCCATCTCGTTCATGATCTCGCGGTCGAAGCGCTCTTCGCGATTTGCCGTCAGGACGCGCGGAAACAGCTTTTCTTGACAATAGGCGCGGGCGCTGTCGCGGATCAGCCGCTCGTCCTCCCCAATCTCGTCCTCGAAAAAGAGCGGGTCGGCCCAGTCGAACATCGCGTCGGGCTTGTGGTCGGCAGAACGGCTCATCGCGTGTCAGGCCTGTTTGGCTTCGATGATCGAGCGGCGAATCGCGCGGGTGCGGGTGAACCAGTCGTGCAGTATTTCGCCGTCGCCGCGGCGGATCGCCCGCTGCAACGCCGTCAGGTCCTCGCTGAACCGCTGCAGCAATTCCAGTACCGCCTCTCGGTTGGTTAGAAAAACATCGCGCCACATGATCGGATCGGAAGCGGCGATGCGCGTGAAGTCGCGAAATCCGCCGGCCGAATAGGCGACGACCTCGGATTGCAGATCCTCGCCAAGCTGCGTCGCGGTGCCGACAATCGTGTAGGCGATCAGGTGCGGCAGGTGCGAGGTCACCGCCAGCACCTTGTCGTGATGGTCGGGCGCCATCGTCGCGACCCGCATGCCGGCCATCTCCCACAAGGCCGCAACCTTCGCAACGGCGTCGGGCGCGGTCTCAGGCAGCGGCGTCAGGATGCACCAGCGGTCGCGGAACATCTCGGCAAAGCCGGCCTCCGGCCCGGAATGCTCGGTGCCCGCGACCGGATGGCCCGGTACGAAATGCGCCCTGTCCGGCAACACCGCGTGAAGCGCGGCGATCGCCGCCCCCTTGACGGAGCCGACATCGGTGACGATTGCCCCGTCTTGTAGCGACGGCGCGATGCGCCGTCCGATCTCCGCATAGGCCGAGAGCGGCGTCGCAATGACGACGAGATCGGCCCTCTCGACCGCCGCCGCGGGGTCGTCCGTCACTTCGTCGGCGATGCCGAGCCGCTCAACCGCCGCGAGCGTTTCCGCGCGCCGGGCGCAGGCGACGATGCGGGTCTGCGGATTGTCTCTTCGCAGCACGCGGGCGAGCGATGAGCCGATCAGGCCGATCCCGATGATCGCGACGCGGTCGAACAGCGCGTCCGGCATCAGCGCGCCATGAACTCGGCCAATGCGGCGGCGACGATCTCCATCTCCTCGCCGGTGCCGATCGTGATGCGCAGGCAGTGCGGCAGGCCGTAGCCGCCCATCTTGCGGACGAGGATGCCGCGGGCATGGAGAAAATCATGCGCCGCCTCGGCATTGTGGCGCGGCTCGTCGGGAAAGCGCGGCAACACGAAATTGCCGACGCTCGAGGTCGGTTCGAGACCGAGCGCCGCGAGCTTTGCCGACAGCCAGGGCTGCCATTTGTCATTGTGAGCGCGGGCGCGCGCGACCGCCTCGACATCCTCGACCGCAGCGATGCCGGCCGCAATCGCCGGCGAGGAGACGTTGAACGGGCCGCGGATGCGGTTCAGCACATCGGCGATCGCCGGCGGGCAATAGGCCCATCCCAGGCGCAGCCCGGCCAACGCGTGGATTTTCGAAAACGTGCGCAGCATGACGACGTTTTCGGCGCGGTTGACCAGCGCGATGCCCGGTTCGTAATCGTTGCGGTTGACGAATTCGGCGTAGGCGGCGTCGATCGCCAGCACGACATTGGACGGCAGCCCGGCATGCAGCCGCGCCAGCTCGGCCGACGACAGATACGTACCGGTGGGGTTGTTGGGATTGGCAACGAAGACGAGCCGGGTATGCTCGGTGACCCGCGCGAGAAATCCCTCGACATCGGCCGTCAGGTCGCGCTCGGGCACCGCGACGGGCGTCGCGCCGACTGCCTGCGCGCCAATCGGATACATCAGAAAACCGTGCCGGCTGTACAGCACTTCGCTGCCCTGCCCGGCATAGGCGCGCAGCAACAGCGAGATCAACTCGTCGGAGCCGGCACCGCAAACGATGCGCTCCGGATCGAGCTTGTGGTGGCGGCCAAGCGCCGCGCGCAGTTCGGCGGCGCTGCCGTCGGGGTAGCGGTGGATGTCACCGGCCAGCGCGCGATAGGCGGCGACCGCCTTTGCGCTGGGGCCGAGCGCGCTCTCGTTTGACGCCAGCCGGATCGGCCGCACGCCGACCGGCGCCTGTGATTCGCCGCCGATATAGGGGGAGATGTCGAGGATGCCCGGCCCGGGGACCGGGCCGGTTGCGGGCTCCGTCACGTCAGCCTCTGATTGCCGCGGCCGGCGCCCCGGCCGCGACACCGGCCGGAACCGCAAATCCGGGCGATGGGGGGGGTGCCAGATCTGTTGCCGACAGGGGCACCGCATAGCCGCCAAACCGCACCAACCGCGACAGGGCCGCACCGAGCTGACCCCGCAATCGTTCGAGCCGGGGGTCTGCGGGCGGGATGAAGCCGTCGATCTCGATTAGCGTGTTTGCCCCCTCGGCAAATTCGCAGGATGCCATGAACGTGCACGACAGGCCGAGCGCCGACAGGATCGAGAACATGCGGCCGCGGCTGATGTCG
>DATJSO010000208.1:0-10219 GCA_035504075.1 Allostellaceae bacterium
ACGGGGCGATGCGGGTGACGACGGCGCTGGCCGGGCGCACCCGCCGCCCCGGACCCCTCGCCGGCGCGGTGCGGATCGGCGGATTTGGCGGGCCGGCCGGTCTCGCCGCCTACCTGATCGAGCAGCGGGTTGACCGCCTCATCGACGCGACCCACCCCTTCGCCGCGACGATTTCGCGATCGGCGCGGGTCGCCGCCGACCGCACCGGGGTGCCCCGTCTGGCGCTGGTGCGACCGCCGTGGCGCCGTGACCCGCTCGACCGCTGGATCGAGGTCGCCAGCATCGAGGCCGCGGCGTTGCTGGTCGGCCGGCTCGGCAGATGCGCCTGGCTGACGGTTGGGGCCGGCTCGCTCGCGGCATTTGCAGGCACCGCCGCGAACACGCGATTCGTCGTGCGCCTGATCGACCCGCCGCGCCAGCCCTTACCCGTCGCCGATGCCGTCATTCTCCTCGGACGCGGGCCTTTCAGCCTTGCGGAGGAGCGGCAAGTGTTGCAGCGTCACGCCGTCGATGTGCTGGTCTGCAAGGCGAGCGGCGGCGCGGCGACCGAAGCAAAGCTCCTCGCAGCGCGCGAGCGCGGCCTGCCGGTCGTCATGGTACGCCGGCCGCCGCGCGAGCCGGGTCCGGCCGTCGCGTCGGTCGAGGAGGCGCTCGCCTGGCTGACCGCCCTCGACCGCAAGCTGGAGGCGCTGACGGTGCCATGAAACTTCGCCTTGCCCGGCTGCTTGCCGTTGCCGCGCTCGCGCTCCCGCTCGTCGTGCCGGCCGCCCGTTCGCGAGCGGATTTTGCGCTGTTTGGTTCGTACTGGGAAAACGTCGCGCGGCAGACGGCGCAGAACGATGCCGCCGCCGTGCGTTCCCTCCTCGCCGACAACCATGACCCGAATGAAGAAGACGATCAGGGGCAGACCGGCCTGATCATCGCCGCCAAAAACGACAACATGCTGATCGCCGAAATGCTGATCAAGGCCGGCGCGCATGTCGATGCGGTCGATCGGCTGGGCAATACGTCGCTGCATTACGCGGCCGAGCGCAATTATGCCGATATGGCCCGCCTGCTGCTCGATTCGCATGCCGCCGTCGATCCGCAGAACCGCGATGGCATGACGCCGTTGATGCTGGCGGCAAGCCACGGTCATTTCGAGATTGTCCAGGCGCTATTGGAAAAGGGGGCAAGCGCCACGAAGACCGATTATACCGGACGCGACGCGGTCGACTGGGCCGCCGACAGCGACCAGACCGCGATCGCGCAGCTGCTGCGCCGCGCCGAAGCACGCCGCTGAGCCGCCCGGCCGGCGCCGCATCACTCGGGTAGTGCTGGCCCGCGGCCGATCGACGTGGCAAGCTCTCGGTGCTTCTTTCGGGAGGGTGCCATGAAGATCGAACGGATCGATCATTTGAACATCACCGTCGCCGACATCGACCGCAGCATCGGCTGGTACGAGCGGGTGCTGGGCATGAAAAGCGAGCGGATGGGCGAAGGCCGCGCCGCACTGCTGTTCGGCAACCAGAAAATACACCTCGACCTCGCCGGGGCGACGGCGATGAGCGGCGACAAGCGGCAGCCGGCGCATATCTGCTTCATCACCGAGACGCCGGCGGCCGAGATTGCCGCGCATGTCGAACGCTGCGGCGTGCCGATCCGCATGCAGGGACCGCGGGCCGGCGCGACCGGGACGATACAGTCGGTCTATATCGACGATCCCGACCAGCACTCGATCGAGATCGCCTGCTACTGAGAGAGCACGATCTCGCGGCTGATCCCGCGCACATCGACTTCGAGATCGAGCCCCTCGACAGGCGGGCGCGCGAAATGCCAGGTCATCCCGCCGGCAGCCGCGCCGCGCGAGACAAACTCGTCGGCGAGAAAGGAATGCACGTCATAAACGGTATAGAGCTGGGTCGCCGTCGCGTCGGCCCAGCCGAAGCCGAGCGGGCGCATGCGCTCTTCCATGACGGCGAGAACCAGGTGCGCTTTTTCGCGCATCGCATCGGCCGAGTGGTCGCCGAGCCGGACGATGCGCTCGGCATAGCTGCCGGAACCCTCGCGCGCCTCGCCGCTTCCCGCCGCGACAAAGCCGCCCTCGCCGCCCGGCACCGTGTAGCTGAAGGCATAAAATGACGGCTCGCCGGGGGGCGCCAGTTCCGGGCACACGTTCGAGCGCGCCACCGGATTGACCTCGTCAGCAAAGATGCCCCACGCGGCGAGCCGCTGCACATAGTGCCGGTTGAACGCGACAAAGCCCGTTTCGGTGAACTGCCGCGGCGAGCGCAATTCGCAGGCGCAGAACGCCGTCGGCGGCCGGCCGAGCTGGGCGAGGTGCGCCTCGGCGGCGGCAAATCCCTCGGCGAGCGGCAGCGGTCGCGCAAAGCGCGCGCGTTCGACGCGGAAGCCGGGCAGCGCAGCGACGCCGCCCGAATACTGGAACTGATGCGCGAGGAAGCGGTAGCCGCCCGGCGCGAAGACCTGGATATCCGGCATCGGCGAAGTTCCCGATTTTGCGTTGCTCACTCTGCCGCCGCGCGCCGCCGCAGGCGGGCAGTGGCGGCGGCCTCGACGGCACCGTCGGGCGCGAGCGCAACGCGGTAGTCGCGCGCCGCCGTCTCGCGGTCATAGATTCCGTCGGCAACATCGGCGGCGACCTGCTCGGGGTCGCGTTCGGCCGGGTCGCCAAACCCGCCGCCGCCTGGCAGGTCGAGGCGAACGACATCGCCGCCCGGTATCGTCTGGCGCCCCTTGGCGCGCATCGGCCGACCGGAGAGCAGCGTCACGCGCCCCGGCGCCCCAAGCCCGCCGCCGGCGCGTCCCTTCGCCGGGTTGTCGATGCGCTCGAAATTGCAGAGCAGCGCGATCGGCCTGCCCTCGGCGCCTCCCAACTCGATGACCTGTCCCACGCCGCCGCGATACCGCCCGACGCCGCCCGAGCCTTCGCGGAATTCGCGGCGGCGGAACATGACCGGCGCCACGGCCTCGGTTGCCTCGATCGGGATTGTGCGCACGCCGGAAGGAAAGGCGGTCACGTCGAGGCCGTCCTTGCCCGGCCGCGCACCGGCGCCGCCGCAGTGGAAGATGACGGTACTGAAAGGCGGCGATTCCGCCGTCGCGCCGCCCTCCGCGGCGTCCACATCGGCGCCGCCGTAGATCTGTGGAATCCACAGCGACGAGGCGCCTTCCGCGGGCACGCCGCCGGCGACGACCTGGTGCAGGCAGCCGAATATGACATCGGGCAGCATGTGGCCGACCGTGTGCCGGGCCGCCACGGCGCGCGGCCGCCTGACATTGAGGAGACAGCCTTCGGGCGCGCTGGCGGTGATCGGCGCCAGCGAGCCGGCATTGTTCGGCACTTCCGGCGCGACCAGGCATTTGACGCCGAACGCGGTGTAGGCGAGCGTGTAGTTCATGACGACATTGATGCCATAGGGGCTCGCCGGCGAGGTGCCGGCGTAATCGACATGGATGCCGTCCTCGCCGATCGTCATCTCGGCGGCCAGCGTGATCGGCCGGTCGTAGCCGTCCATCGTCAGGCTGTTCTTGTACGTGCCGCGGCCCAGTCCGGCGATTGCCTCGATCGTCGCGGCTCGCGAGGTTTCGATGATGTGCCCGCCGAGGCGGTCGAGATTGGCGATGCCGAATTCCTCCATCATGTCGATGAGGCGGCGGCTCCCTTCGTCGTCGCAGGCGGCGAGCGCATATATGTCGCCCTCAACCTGCAGCGGCTCGCGGACATTGGCACGGACGATTCGCATCAGGTCGTCGTTGAAACATCCCCGGCGTGCCAGCGGCATCAGCGGGATCGCCAACCCCTCCTCATAGACCTGCCGACCGTCCGGCCCCATGCCGAGGCCGCCGATATCGACGACATGCACGGTAGAGGCGAAGAGGCCGACCGGATCGCCGCGCAAAAATGTCGGGCTAACGACGGTCAGGTCATGAAGATGGCCGCAGGTCAGCCACGGGTCGTTGGTGATGTAGTGGTCGCCCTCGGCCATCGTGTCGAGCGGGAAGGCGGCAAGAAAATGCTTCACCGCTGCGGCCATCGAGTTGACGTGCCCGGGCGTGCCGGTCACGGCCTGGGCCAGCATGTTGCCTTCTTTGTCGAAGACGCCGGCCGACAGGTCGCCCGCTTCGCGCACCGAGGTTGAGAACGCGGTGCGCACCAGCGTCTGCGCCTGCTCCTCGACGACGGCGATGAGGCGCGACCACATGATCTGCAGATGGATCTGCGACAGCGCAGTATTTGGGCGGGACGTCATCGGTCGGAGTCCTCTGGCCACAATGGCCGGCGGCGTCGCATGGAGCCGCGCATCATAGGTTCGCCGCTGCCGGCGAGGCAATCCGCGCCGATGCCGGGGTGCGTTCACGCATCCGTCGGAGCGCAAAAAAAGATTGGAATGCTTCGCCGTCCCGTCTAGGCTCTGCGCCGTTCGGGATCCCCGCGCCGTCCGCGATGTGGCGGCGCCCTCCGGTGCGCCGCGGCAGCCGCGACCGGGCCGCATCCCGCCGGACGACGAACAGTCCGCCAGGATCCACCGCCACAGACGGGTAAAATGAGGCCAGGACAGAACAAGCGATCACGCGGTCGTAACGGGGGCGGCGGTGGGCTGCACCACAATCGCGGCCCGCGCCCGCCGCACCGGTCGCAAACCTTCGACAGCAACGGGCCGAACGTAAAAATTCGCGGCAATGCCTACCAGGTCTTCGAGCGCTATATCGCGCTGGCGCGTGAAGCGCAGGCCGGCGGTGATCGCATTGCCGCCGAGAATCTCTACCAGCACGCGGAACACTATTTCCGCATCATGAACGCCCAGGGCGAAGGCCAGGGCCACGGCGCCCCGCGCCCGACGACGCCGGCCGATCTCGAAATGGCCGGCGACGGCGAGCCGCACGAGGGTGAGGAGGGGCAGGTCCAGATGCAGCAGGGACCGCCGCCGATGCCGCCGCCCGGCGACGAGCCGCCGCCGTACTGATTCGCGTTCGTCGGGGCGGGCAAAAGCCTCAAGGCGCCGGCTCGGCGTCGCCCGGGACCGCCGCCGGCGTCAGGATCAGGGCATCGAGCGCAGCCGCGCCCTCGCCCTGCGGCCGCACCAGGATCGGATTGATGTCGATCGACGTGAATTCGTCGCGCTTGGCCGCGGCGAACAGCGACAGCTTCACCAACGCAGCGGCGAGGGCGTCGAGATCGGCCGGCGGCTGGCCGCGCGCTCCCGCGAGGATCGCCGCACCGCGCAATTCGGCGATCATGCGGCGCGCTTCCTCGACGCCAAACGGTGCGATGCGGAACGTAACGTCGCGCAGCACTTCGACAAAGATGCCGCCCAGCCCGAGCATGACGACCGGGCCGAAAACCGGATCGTTCTGCACGCCGAGGATCATCTCGGTGCCACCCTTCAGCATCGGCGAGATCAGCACACCGTCGATCCGCGCCCGCCCGGCCCGCGCCTTGACGCGCGCGACGAGCCGTTCGTAAGCCTCGCCGACTTCGCCCGCCGGCACGCCGAGCATGACGCCGCCCATCTCGGTTTTATGCGGGATGTCGGGCGAGACGATCTTCAGCACGAGATGCTCTTCGCCGAGGTTCGCCGCCGCCGCGGCGGCCTGGGCCGAACTCGTCGCGAGGATTTCGTCGAGCACCGGAATGCCGGCGCCGGCTAGGATGCGCTTGGCCTCGTGCTCGGCGATGCGGCCCTGCGGCAATGGCGGCAGGTCGGGCGGCACCGGGGGTACGGGCAGGGGCGGCGTGCGGAGCCGTTCGGCGCATCGCACCGCGGCGGCGATCGCCTCGACCGCGCGCCACGGGTCTTCGTAGACACCGATCCCGGCCGCTTCGTAGCGCCGCAGCATTTCCGGCGCAGCGATCGCCGACAGTGCGAAATACGCCTCGGGATAGCGCGCCGCCGCTGCCGTCACGGCCTTGTAAAGCGGCTCGGCCATCTGCGGTGACGATGCCCAGGTCGTGAAGAACCCGACGAGCGAGGGAAATTTCTCCTCTCCGAGCAGCAATTCAAACCCCTTGTCGAGGATCGAGGGGTCATTAAGCGCCTGCGCCGTCACATCGACCGGGTTGCGCGGCGCGGCAAACGGCACCCAGGAGAGAACCTGCTTTTGCGCATCGTCGGCGAGCGGGGTCAGTTCGAGGTCCTCCTCCTCGGCGGCATCGGCCATCAGAACGCCGGCGCCGCCCGACATCGTGACCACCGCGAGCCGGCGCGAGCGCGGCAGCCGTCCGCGCGTGCACGCATAAGCGATCTCGACCAAGTCTTCCGGCGTCTTCGCGCGCTCGACGCCGAGTTGGCGCAAGGCGGCGTCGTAGACCGCATCGTTGCCGGCCAAGGAGGCGGTGTGCGATGCCGCCGCCGCGTGGCCGACCGCTGAGCCGCCGACCTTCATGCAGATGACCGGCTTGCCGTTCGCGCGGGCGCGTGCCACCGCATCGGCGAACAGCGCGCCGTCCTTGATCGCCTCGACATAGCAGGCGATCGCCGCCGTGTCCGGGTCGTCGGCCATGAACGAGATGCCGTCGGCGACCGCGACATCGGCCTCGTTGCCGGTCGACAGCCAGACGCCGACGGCGATGCCGCGCCGCGCGGTCAGCGCCAGCAGATGCGTGCCGAAGGCGCCCGATTGCGTGACCATGCCAAGCGGCCCGGCGGGGGTCGGTCCTTCTTCGAGAAAGGACGAGAAGGTCGGCGTGTGGCCGATCCGCATGTTGAACAGGCCGAGGCAGTTGGGACCGCAGAGCCGGATGCCGCCGCCCGCCGCGATCGCGGTGATCTGCGTTTGCATCGCGCGGCCCTCGGCACCGATCTCGGCGAAGCCGGCGGTGAACATGACGACCGCCCTGACGCCTTTCGCGACGCACGCCTCCATCGCCTCGATCGCGAGATTGGCCGGCACGGCGATGACGGCGCATTCAACGGGCCCCGGCACGCTGGCGATATCGGGATAGGCCTTGAGCCCCTGCACGGCGTCCCGCGTCGGGTTGATCGGATAAAGGCCGCCCTGGTAACCGGCCTCGCGGAAATAGCGCAGCGAGCGGCCGCTGATGCGGGTCGGGTCGTTGGACGCGCCGAAAATCGCGACCGACGCGGGGGCGAGAAGCGGGTTCAAGGGGTTGGATGCGGGCATCGGCGGCCATTCTCACTGGGAAACGAGGCAGCTCGCATCCTTTGGCGAAACGCCGCTCCGCGCAACCCTTCGGAATGCAGTGCCGCAACGCGCGGCCGCCGCATCGGTCTGCGAGCCGCGATCAGCGGCCGGGCGGCGGCTTCGCGGTCGGGATGTCGGGGCCAAGCAGGTTGAGGCGCGCCAGGTTGTCTTTGGCGGCGGCGGCGGCCGCGCTGCCCGGCGCCAGCGCCGCAACGCGCTGCCAGTCGTCGCGGGCGCCGGCGGCGTTGCCCATGATGCGGAAGATGTTTCCCCGCTCCAACAGCGCCGCGACAGAACCCGGCGCCAGTTTCAGCGCCGCATCGATATCGATCATGGCCGGCGCGAGCTTTCCCAGCTCCCGGTAGGCGGCAGCGCGGTAGATCAGCGCGTCGAGGCGCTTCGGATCGCCCTTCAGCACGCGATCGAGGTCGCCGATCGCCTTGTCGTACCGGCGCGCCGCGCCGGCCGCCTCGGCGCGATCGACGAGCAGCGCCGCATCGTCCGGATGCAACGCGAGCGCGGCGCTGTCATCGTCATAAGCGCGCGCCGCATCGCCGGCCAGCAGCCAAGCCTGCGCCGCCTGGTCGAGCACGCCGGCGCGCAAATCCGCCGGCGCATGGGTCATCGCCTCGGCCAGCGCGTCGAGGCGGGCGGCGGCTTCGCGGTATTGTCCGAGGCCGATCAGCGCGACTGCAAGGCAATGCTCGGCAGGGTGGGCGCCGCCGCGCTTCGCGAAGGCCTCGGCCAGCTTTTTCGCCGCCGCCGGATCGCTGGCGGCCAGCCTGATGCAACGCGCGTAGGTCGCCGCGTCGGCGGCGGCCGTCGCGGGCGGCGGTCCGGGCGACGGAAATTCCGGCGTCGTCAACAGCGGCAACTCGTTCGCCCCGCCGGACGGCGCGGCTGTCGCGACGCCAGCCGAAACCAGCACGGCCGCCGCGAACAGGCCGGCGAGACAGCGCCGCACGACGCACCTCAGCCGATTTTGACCAGTGCGCCGCCATCGACCGGCAGCGCCACGCCGGTAATGAAATTGGCCTCGTCCGAGGCGAGAAACAGGGCCGCGTTGGCGACGTCCCAGCCAGTTCCCATCTTGCCGCGCAGCGGTACACGCGCGTCGCGCGCGGCGGCCACTTCGGCACGGCTGCGGTTCGTCGCGCGTGCCCTCGTGTCGACCGCCATCGGCGTATCCATCAGTCCCGGCAGGATGCAGTTGGCGCGGATGCCATAGGGCGCGTTGTGCAGCGCCAGCTGCTCGGTAAAGGCGATCATTCCCGCCTTGGTCGCCTTGTAGGCGACGAGCGGATAGGTGTTCTCGTAGGCGGCGACCGACGAGATGTTGACGATCGCGCCGGCGCGCTGCCGCCGCATGATCGGGATGACGTGCTTGCAGGCCATGATCGTGCCGCGCAGGTTGATCGCCGTTACCCGATCGAAGCCCGCTTCCGAGAGTTCGTCGAGCGGCTTGTCGCCGCCGGCGATCGACACGCCGACATTGTTGTGCAGGATATCGATCCGTCCCCAGCGCGCGACCGCCGCGTCGAGCGCCGCCTTCAGTGTCGCTTCGCGCGTCACGTCGGCCTGGAACGGCACGCAGCATTCGGCGCCGCCTTCCCTGCCCGCCATCTCCGCGGTCTCCTCGGCCGCGGCAAGGTCGCGATCGACCGCCAGTATTTTAGCGCCCTCCTGGACAAAGCGCAGCACCGTCGCGCGGCCGTTGCCGATGCCCTCGCCGGGGCTCTGTCCGGCGCCGACGACCACGGCGATTTTTCCGGCAAGGCGCATCGTTTTCCTCCCGTGTTAGTCGAGCACGACGGCAATGTCGCCTTCGGCAAGCCGGTCGCCCTCGGCGACGAGGATCTCGCGGACGACGCCCGAGCGCGGCGCCAACAGCGGTATCTCCATCTTCATCGATTCGAGGATCAGCAGCGCATCGTCCTCGGCGACCCGATCACCGACCGCGACCTCGATCCGCCATACCGCGCCGGCGATCTCGCTCCTGACCCGCAGCTCGGCCATCGTCCCCTCTTTGTGCGCCCGTGCTATCGGGTCATAGCGCGCTGTGCCGGCGCGGTCGAGACCTCGGCTTGTGCCGGCGAGGCGACAGCGGGCGCCGACGGCGCGCGGCCGGCCAACCGCGGATGCACGCTGGCCGATTTGAGCTGGCCGCAGGCGGCAGCGATGTCGCGGCCGCGCGGCGTCCTGACCGGCGCCGAATAACCGGCGGCGAAGACAATGTCGGAGAACGCCGCGATCGCGTCGTCCGTCGAGCACTCGAAGGGCGCGCCGGGCCACGGGTTGAACGGGATCAGGTTGACCTTGGCCGGGATGCCGCGCAACAGGCGCACCAGTTCCCTCGCCTCGGCCGGGCTGTCGTTGACGCCCTTCAGCATTACGTATTCGAACGTGATGCGCCGTGCGTTGCTAGCGCCCGGATAGGCACGGCAGGCGTCGAGCAGTTCGCGCAGCGGATATTTCCGGTTGAGCGGCACGAGCCGGTCGCGCACCTCGTCGCTGACGGCATGCAGCGAGATCGCGAGATTGACGCCGAGTTCGGCGCCGACCCGCGCGATCATCGGCACGACGCCGGCGGTCGACAGCGTGATCTTCCGGCGCGAGATCGCCAGCCCTTCGGGGTCCATGACAATCTTCAGCGCCGCCGCGACGCTGTCGTAATTGTAGAGCGGCTCGCCCATGCCCATCAGCACGATATTGGTCAACTGGCGGTCGTCCTTCGGGCTCGGCCATTCGCCGAGCGCATCGCGCGCCAGCATGACCTGGCCGACGATCTCGGCGGCGCCGAGATTGCGCGCGAGGCGCTGCGTGCCGGTGTGGCAGAATGTGCAGTTCAACGTGCAGCCGACCTGCGATGAAACGCACAGCGTGCCGCGGTCGGTTTCCGGGATGTGGACCGTCTCGACTTCCTGCCCGTCCGAGAAGCGCAACAGCCATTTGCGGGTGCCGTCGGCCGATGCAAGGGCGCGGCTGACCGTCGGCCGGCGCAGCTCGTAATGCGCCGCCAGCCGCTCGCGAAAACCTCTGGCCAAATTGGTCATCGCGGCGAAATCGGTGACGC
>DATJSO010000209.1:0-45431 GCA_035504075.1 Allostellaceae bacterium
GGGGTGTCGTGCTCCGGTTCATCGACCGCGTGCCGTACGGCCGGACCGAACCGATCTTCGGTCGCGACATCGGCTTTTATCTCTTCGCATTGCCGGCTTATGTGGCGCTCCTGCATTGGCTGTTCGCCGTGCTGGCGTTGAGCGCGCTGGTGGCCGGAACGGTCTATATGGCGCACGGCGATTTTTCCTTCGACGCGCGCCCCTGGCAGCTGTCTTCCGCCGTCCTCATCCACGGCTCGCTGCTGCTCGGCCTGTTCTTCGCGCTGCAGGCCTGGTCATACGATCTCGACCGCTATCAACTGCTTTACGGCAATAACGGCGTCGTTGTCGGCGCCGACTATACCGACGTGCATATTGCTCTCCCGATCCTCTGGCTCCTCATCGGCCTGACCTCGGCGGCCGCCCTCGCCTCATGGCTCAATGTCCGGGCGCAGACATACTGGATCCCCGGTGCGGCGATTGCCGCTTTTGTCGGCATCGCGGCACTGTCGCTGGTCATCCCGCCGCTGTTCGAACGGTTTTATGTAAAGCCGAGCGAACTCGCGCTCGAGAAGCCGTATCTCCGACACAACATCGCTTTGACGCAGGAGGCCTACGATCTCCGCCACGTCATCGTGCGGCCGTTCCCGGTCGAGTATGACCTGACGCGCCACACGCTCGACGCGGACCGCGGCACGATCGACAACGTCCGGCTGTGGGATCCGCAGCCGCTGATGGACACCTACGCGCAGCTCCAGGAGATCCGCACGTATTACCGCTTCTACCAGGTCAACGTCGACCGCTACGAACTCGGCGGCTCGTATCAGCAGGTCATGCTGGCGGCGCGCGAGATCGACCCGCGCCTGTTGCCGCAAGGCGCCCAGACCTGGGTCAACCTGCACCTGCTGTTCACGCACGGCAACGGCGTCGTCATGTCGCCGGTGACGCAAAAGACCGCCGAAGGGCTGCCGATCTTTTATGAAAGCGACGTGCCGCCGGTTGCGTCCGGCGGTCCTGCTATCGATCAGCCGCGCATCTATTTCGGTCAAGGATCGCTGCCGTACGTCATCGTGAAGACCGGCATGCAGGAATTCGACTATCCCAAGGGCAGCGACAACGTCTACGCGACCTACCAGGGCACCGCCGGCGTCGTCCTCGACAGCCTGGCGCGGCGCGCCCTGTTCGCCTGGCATTTCGGCGATCCCAACATCCTGATCTCGAGCTATTTGACGCCGCAGAGCCGCGTTCTTTTCCACCGCGACGTCCAGAACCGCATCGCCGCGATTGCGCCGTTCCTCCACCTCGACCGCAACCCCTACGTCGTCGTCAGCGGCGGCCGGCTTTATTGGATTCAGGACGCCTATACGACGAGCCGCTGGTTTCCCTATTCACCGCCCGCGCCCGGTACCGATGTCAATTACATCCGCAATTCGGTCAAGGTCGTCGTCGACGCCTATAACGGATCGGTCGAATTCTATGACGTCGACCCGCAGGACCCGCTGCTGGCTGCGTACCGCCGCATCTTCCCCGGGCTGTTCAAGCCGCTGGACGCGATGCCGGCCGAACTGCGCAAGCACATCCGCTATCCGCAGGATATGTTCCAGATACAGGCAGAGATGTACCGGGCCTACCACATGAGCGTGCCCGAAGTGTTCTATAACCGCGAGGATCTCTGGCAGTTCCCGCGCCAGACCAGCAGCGTCGGCGGCGTCGAGGCCGGCGACAATACCGCAATGGCGCCCTATTACATGATCATGCGGCTTCCCGAGGAGGCGAAGCCGGCATATTTCCTGATGGTGCCGATGGTGCCGAACCAGCGCGAGAACATGATCGCGTGGCTCGCTGCCGGTTGCGACCCGCCCGATTACGGCAAGCTCATCGTCTACGAGTTTCCGAAGGAGAAACAGGTCTACGGCCCGTTTCAAATCGAGGCGCGGATCAACCAGAATACCGAGATCTCACAGCAGATCTCCCTGTGGAACCAGATGGGTTCGCGGGTGATCCGGGGCAATGTGCTGGTCATCCCGGTGGAACACTCGATCCTTTATGTCTCGCCGCTTTACCTGCGCGCCGAAACGGGCCAGCTGCCCGAGCTGAAACGCGTCATTGCCGCCTACGGCGACCGCGTCGTGATGGCCGACACGCTGCCGCAGGCGCTGGCAGCGCTGTTCCAGGCCGCACCGGCGCCGGCGCGGCCGGTGGTCGCGACGACGGCGCGATTCGCCGCGCTGCCGCCTGCCTCCGGCAATCTCGCGGCCGAGGCGCTCGCCGATTACAACCGCGCGATCGAGCGGCTGAAGGCCGGCGACTGGAGCGGCTTTGGCGCGCAGCTCGACGCACTTCACCCGCTGCTGCAAAGCCTCAGCCAACGCCCGCCCGGACATTAAATTAACCAGATCACAGTTTCGGCGCGGCGTCTGCCGGCATCAAAACTCCACCTCGAACTCGTCGATTTCCTCCGGTTCCAGCAGCGCCGCAGCAATCCACTCGGCCATCTCGGGCATCGCCATGATGCGTTCGCAATAGGCGGCACAGGCTCCGGTCATCGACACGTCGTAGGTGCGAAAGCGGGTGACGACGGGGGCATACATCGCATCGGCAATCGAGCGCTTGCCGAACAAAAACGGGCCGCCATACGCCCCCAGGCAGTCGTTCCAGATCTGCACGATGCGGTCGATATCGGCCTGCGCTCGCGACCACACCTTGAAGCCGGGGAAATGCGCCTTCAGGTTCATCGGCAGCGACGAACGCAGCGCGGCAAAGCCGGAATGCATTTCGCCGCAGATCGCGCGGCAGCGCGTGCGGCGCGCCAGATCGGATGGCAACAGCCCTGCCTTCGGCCTGATCTCGGCGAGGTACTCGCCGATTGCCAGCGTGTCCCACACCGCCAGCCCATTATGCTCGAGGCACGGCACGAGGATCGACGAGGAGAGAAGCAGCAGTTCGGCGCGCATTCTCGGGTCGTCGGCCGGGACGATCTTCTCGCTGAAATCAAGACCGGCAAACCGCGCCATGAGCCAGCCGCGGAGCGACCACGAGGAATAATTCTTGCTGGTGATCGTCAGGGTGGCTTGGGCCATCGACATTCACTCCCCATCGGCCATCGGTTTTCGTCGCGGGTTTTGCAGCCGACCGTCGCCATTCGACGCAATCGCCGTGCCAATCGGGTGCGACCCGGCTGGTGCGCATATTGCAACGCGCAGCGTGCGAGGCAGGCCAATTGCCTTCCCGAAGATGCGCCGGGGTCGGCCGGGCCGGCGAAGTTCGTCCGATCCTGCGCGATATTATCCACGTCGATGATCAGCGGGGCGACGCCAATGCAGGCTTTGTTCATCGGTCAGGCCTATATCGACGTGACCTTCCTCGCCGACGAACTGCCCACCGGCGACGAGAAGACCGTCGCGCGGCATTATGCCGTATCGTTCGGCGGCAACGCCGTGACGGCGGCTTTCTGCTGCGCCAAGCTCGGCGTCAAGCCCGATCTTTTGGCCTCGGTCGCGGACGACTGGCTCGGACGCATGTTCATCGACATGGCGCATCGCTACGGCGTGTCATTGCATCATCGCAAGGTGGCGCGCTCGTCCTTGTCGTTTGTCATGCCGAAAGGCGGCCAGCGGGCGATCGTGCGCTGCCGCGATGACGATTTTCCGCATCCGCATCCTTCGCTCAACCTGGCCGGCTGTCGCGCTCTGCATGTCGACGGGCATCAGCCCGATGCGGCGCTCTCTTACGCCAAGGCCTGTCGCGCTGCCGGCATCCTGACCTCGCTCGACGGCGGCGGCTTGCGCGCCAACACGCACGATGTGCTTGAATTCATCGACATCGCCGTCGTCGCCGAGCGGCTGTGCGAGCAGATGCACCTGTCGCCGGGCGGCATGCTGGCCTATCTGCGCTCGCGCGGCTGCCGGGTCGGCGCGGTGACGCTGGGGCCGCGCGGCATGCTGTATTACCAGGGCGACGGCGGTGACCGCATCATGCCGGCGCTCGCCGTGCCGGACGAGCGCATCATCGACACCAACGGCGCCGGCGACATCTTTCACGGCGCTTACATTTATTCCTATCTGACCAACCCGTTCGCCGGGTGGGACGACCATTTCCGGCTGGCGCGCGCCGCCTCGGCGCATGCGATCCAGCGTCTCGGCAATGAAGACAGTCTGCCGACGCTTGCCGATATCAACGCCGCGCACGCGGCCTTCGACGACAAGCGCGAACCGCCGCGGCTCATCGCGGTCGAGTAGCGAAGAAGCCGGCGCCATCAGGGCATTCAGAGGTTTCGGGGTGGTGTTACCCGCTGTTTCTGAGGCCGGCGGCGATGCCGTTGATCGTCAGGTGGATGCCCGTCACGACCGCCTCGTCGCGGTTACCGGCGCGATAGCGGCGCAACAGCTCGATCTGCATGTGATTGAGCGGATCCATGTAGGGGAAACGGTTGCGGATCGAACGCGCCAAGAGCGGGTTGCCTTCCAGCAGGCTGTTGTGCTCCATGATCGCCAACAAGGCGCTGACGACGCTTTGCCATTCGGCGCGCAGCCGGGCAAAGATGCGTTCGCGCAGTTCGCTGTCCTCAACCAGTTCGGCATAGCGCGAGGCGATCGCGAGATCGCTCTTTGCCAGCACCATGTCCATGTTCGACAGCAGCATCTGAAAGAACGGCCAGTCGCGGTGCATTGCGCGCAGCACCGCCATGCCGTCGTCCGGGCGCCTTTCCAGCCAGGCCTCGACAGCGCTGCCAAAGCCATACCAGCCGGGCAGCATCAGCCGGCATTGCGCCCAGCTGAACACCCACGGGATCGCCCGCAGGTCGTCGATCCGTTCCGAGGCTTTGCGCGAGGAGGGCCGGCTGCCGATGTTGAGGTTGGCGATCTCGCCGATCACTGTGGAATCGCGAAAGAAGCGATCGAACCCGTCGGTCTCATAGACGAGGTTGCGATAGGCGCGGTAGGCCTCGGCGGACAGGAAATCCATCGCCTCGAGAAATTCCGCCGGCGTCGCGGCGTCCGCCGGCCGCAACAGCGTCGCTTCGAGCGTCGCGGCGGCGAGGGTTTCGAGATTGCGACGGGCAAGTTCGGGGTTCGAGTATTTGCTGGCGATGACCTCGCCCTGCTCGGTGATCCGGATCGCACCTTGCACCGCGCCGGCCGGCTGGGCCAGGATCGCCTGATAGGAGGGGCCGCCGCCGCGCCCGACCGAGCCGCCGCGGCCATGGAACAGGCTGAGCTTTACGTCGAAGCGGCGGAATACCTCGACCAATGCGATCTCCGCCTTGTAAAGCTCCCATCCCGACGTGAGATAGCCGCCGTCCTTGTTGCTGTCGGAATAGCCGAGCATGACCTCATGGACCCGGCCGCGGCTTTCGAGCAGGCGGGCGTATTCGTAGATGCCGAGCAGTTTGTCCATGACCGCGCCGCAATTGCGCAGATCCTCGATCGTCTCGAACAGCGGCACGATATCGACGTCAAGCGCGCCCTCGCGGGGTCGCAAGAGCCCGACTTCCTTCAACAGGACGGCGGTCTCCAGAATATCGGAGACGCTGGTCGCCTTCGAGATCACGTAATGCGGTACCGCGGCCCGGCCGTAGCGGCGATGTGCCTCGGCGGCAGCGCGCAAGATCGCCAATTCCCCTTCGGTCTCCGGCGAATAGGTGAAATAAGGTGACGACAGCGGCCGCGCCGTCCCGAGTTCGCTCAACAGGAGGCGGACGCGCCCCGATTCGTCGAGATTGGCGTAGCTGAGGCCGGGCTGCACGAGCCCGAGCATCTCGCCGACCGTGCGCTCGTGCACGTCGGAGTTCTGCCGCAGGTCGAGCGCGGCCAGGTGAAAGCCGAACACGTCGACGGCGCGCCGCAAATCCTTGAGCCGCCCCGCGGCAAGCGCCGCCAGGTTGTTGGCCACGAGCGACTCGTCGATGGCCGAAAGGTCGGCGAGGAATTCGCCGCTATCGCGATAGGGCGCGGCATCGCCGACCGGATGC
Source organism: Allostellaceae bacterium (assembly GCA_035504075.1). Lineage (GTDB taxonomy): Bacteria > Pseudomonadota > Alphaproteobacteria > ATCC43930 > CGMCC-115725 > DATARH01. Next base: position 5,951 of record DATJSO010000209.1, read on the forward strand.
CGCGGCGCCTCGAGATGGTCGAGTTCGCGCGCCGTCGCCGCCAGCCGGCCATAAATGCCGGTGATCGCCCGGCGATACGGCTCCGACTCGCGGTTGGCGGAGCGGTCGGGCGAGCGCGCCGCCAACTCGTCGAGCGCCGGCAACGCGCCGACCAGCCGGCTGTCGAGCGACAGTTCGCCGCCGAGCCGATGCAGTTCTTCGAGATAATAGCGGAAGATACGGCTGCTCTGCGCGTGCAGCGCGGCGCGCAGAACGTCGGCCGTCACGAACGGGTTCCCGTCGCGGTCGCCGCCGATCCAGCTGCCCATGCGCAAAAACGACGGCAACATGCCGTCGATCGGAAAGCCCTCGTCGCGGAGTTGTTCTTCGAGCGCGGCGTAGAACCGCGGCAATTCGTCGAGGAACGTGTAGTCGTAATACGACAGGCCGTTGGCCACCTCGTCGATGACCCGCAGGCGCGTGCGGCGCAGCGGGCTGGTTTGCCACAGCGTCAGCACGGCGCGGCGCAGTGCCGCCTCGTTGGCCTTCACTTCCGGCCCGGTCAGCGGGCGGCCATCGCGCGCGGCCAGCAGGTCGGCGACATCGCGTTCGCGGTCGATTGTGCTTTTGCGCCGCACCTCGGTCGGATGCGCGGTCAGCACCGGCACGACGCGCGCGCCGGCGAAGAACGCCACCAGGCGTGACGGCGGGATTCCGGCGGCGCGAGCGCAGGCCAGCGCATACGCGAGCGTGCCTTCGCGCGGGGCGGCGCCATCGAGCATGTGCGCACGGCTGCGGCGGACGTGATGCTGGTCTTCGGCGATGTTCGCAAGATGCGAGAAGAAGCCGAAGGCGCGAATGATCTGCACTGCCTCGGCCGGCGGCAGGTTGTTCAGTGTCGCCTCGAGCACGCGCCGCGCCGCGGCGTCTTCATCGCGGTGAAAGCGGACGGCGTCCTGGCGAATGCTCTCGACCGTCGTAAACACGTCCTCACCCGCCTGATCGCGGATCGTGTCGCCGAGAATGCGGCCGAGGAGCCTGATGTCCTCGCGCAGCGCCACGTCCTTATCGGCCTCGGTCGGCTCCAACACCGGCATCGCAGCATCCTCCGACGGGAACACCCGCGCGGTACGTTGCAGAAACCATGCCTTGCAATCGAAGGAGCCGGTTCGCTTATTGATCGCCGGCGATGCACCCGCATCCCTCCCCTCGCCGTGCCGGCGGTCCGATCCGCGTTCCGGTGCCCTGTCGGCAGACCGCATCGCTGCATGGACGCGACCGGTGCATGCGATAAATTGGTTCGATGCAAGCCGATGTGGTGGTCCTCGGGGCCGGGATGGTAGGCGTTTCGGTCGCCGTGCACCTGCAGCAGCGCGGCAAATCGGTCGTGCTGCTCGACCGGCGGCGGCCGGGCGAGGAGGCTTCTTTCGGCAATGGTGGCCTCATCCAGCGCGAGGCGGTGTCGCCCTACCCGTTTCCCCGCGCCTTTGCCGAGTTGCGCCGCATCGCCCGCAACCGCTCGATCGACGCCTGCTACCACCCCGGCGCGCTGCCGGGCCTCCTGCGGCCGCTGTTCGGCTACTGGCGCAATTCGGCGCCGGCGCGCCATGCCGCGATTGCCCGAGCGTACAGCACGCTGATCGCGTCCTGTAAGGGCGAGCATGAAAATCTCGCCGCGGCAGCGGGTGCGACCGCGTTGCTGCGACCCGTCGGCTACATCAGGGCCTATGAAGATGCCGCAGCGTTTGCCGCCGACCTCGCCAAGGCCGAGGCGGTGCGACGCGAATTCGGGGTCAATTTCGTCGCGCTCGACCCCGCCGGGCTCGCCGCGGCGGAGCCGCATTTGCAGGCCGCCTTCGCCGGCGCACTGCACTGGACGGAGCCTTACGCCGTCAATGATCCGCATGCGCTGACGCTGAGCTATGCTGCGCTGTTCGCGCGCCTCGGCGGGCGGTTCGTGCTCGGCGACGCCGCAACGCTGGCGCGCGAGGGCGCCGGCTGGCGCGTCGCGGCCGCCGACGGCGCGACGGTCGAAGCAGCCGACGCGGTCGTCGCGCTCGGCATCGCGTCAGACCGCGTGACGCGGCGATTTGGTTACGCGCCGCCGCTGTTCGGCAAGCGCGGCTACCATCTGCATTTCACGCCGAAGGGCAATGCCGGCCTCACCCGGCCGGTCGCCTCGAACGGCTTTCTGCTGGCGCCGATGCGCGCCGGCATCCGGCTGACGACCGGCGTCGAATTCGCCCGCCCGGATGCCGCGCCGACTCCCGTGCAGCTGCGCCGCGCCGAACCGGTCGCGCGCCGCCTGCTGCCGCTCGGCGACGCGGTCGAGCGGACGCCGTGGATGGGCGTCCGGCCGTGTACTCCCGACATGCTGCCGATCATCGGCCCCGCGCCGGGCCAGGCGAATCTGTGGTGCGCCTTCGGCCATGCCCATCAAGGCTTCACGCTCGGCCCGACGACGGGCAGATTGCTTGCCGAGATGATGACGGGCGAGGCGCCGTTCGTCGACCCGCGGCCGTTTCGTGCGGAACGGTTCTGAGTTTGCCTCCGCCCTGCGAAGCAAGGATGCAGCGATGCTCGAAACCCGACAGCTCCACCCGACCCTGGCGCGTGAAATCGTCGGCCTGCGGTTGTGGGAAGCGTTGCCGGAGGAGACGGTCGCGGCGCTGCGCGGCCTTTACGCGCAGCACGGCGTCCTGGTGTTTCGCCGCCAGCCGCTGAGCGAAGCCGAGCTTGCCGCATTCTGCGCACTGTTCGGGCCGCTGGAACGCACCGTGCGCAGCGACTGGGCCTCGCCGGCGACGCCGGAGGTCACGATCATCTCCAACCTGCGGGACGGGCTCGGCCAGCCGATCGGCGGCCTCGGCGACGGCGAACTGCAATGGCATTCTGACCAGTCCTACATGCTGCGCCCGGCAACCGGCGCGGCGCTCTACGCACTCGAACTGCCGGCCGAGGGCGGCGAGACGTTCTGGGTCGATTTGCGCGCCGCCTATGCCGGCCTGCCGCGGCCGTTGCGCGCGAAGATTGCCGGCAAGCGCGGCATTTTCGATTACGCGAAGCGCCTCGCGGGCTACGGCCGCACAACGGATCGGCAGATTTCGGAGGAGGCACGGCGCCTGACGCCGCCGGTGACGCATGCGCTGGTCCGCGCCCACCCCGAGACCGGCGAGCGCTCGCTCTACCTCGATTCGACGACGACGATCGGCATCGACTACATGGATACGGCGACCGGCCTCGCGCTATTGGACGAGGTTTACGCCAGCGCCACCGCCGAGGAATTTGTCTATGCCCACGAATGGCAGGTCGGCGATCTCGTGCTGTGGGACAACGGCTTTACGATGCATCGGCGAACGCCGTTCGACCCGGCGGCGCGACGCCTGATGAAGCGGACGACGATAAATCTCGACCGCCGCCGTCACGTCACGCCCGACGGCCGGCTCGCCCAATCCGAGATCGGCATGCCGATCTGATCGTCAAAGTGCCTTGCACGCGCCGTCGCACTCGTCTGGGAACAGGCTCATGCCGCAGGCGCACGGGCCGCGATGGCCGACGATGTTCCGCCCGCTCGTCGCGGCGGCGGGCCGGTCGGGCAGCCGTTCGCGCCGCAACTCCTCAAGGCGGTCACGGATCGTCTTGAAATCGTCGGCTGCCCGCGGTCGAGGCATCGGGTGCTCCGGTCCAGGTCAATTGAAGAAGCGCGCCGGCCGGAACGACGCGAGTTCCGGCCGCTGCTGCCCGTGCACGATCTCGTCGGCCGCGGCCGCGCCGAGAAACGGCGATAGCGTGACGCCGCTATGGGTGACAACAAGGTAATAGCCGGATATTCGCGGCATGGGTCCGACGGCGGAGAACTGGTCGCCGGGGATCGGCCGGACCGCGATGCGCACCGCCTCTGGTTCGACCTCGCCAATGCCGGGCAGCAGCCGGCGGGCGCGGCTCACCAGCTCGCGCGCCTCCGGCAGCGACGGGCTGAGCGCGGCGTCCAATCGCATGGCCGCATCGGTCGGGCCCCAGTGCAGCATCAGGCGGCCGGCGCCGTCGGGCCGCAGGCTGATCGTCGGCGCGTGGATAACGCGGCTGATTCCACCGGCGACCGGCGGCGTCAATACGAGAAACCCGACGGTCGGCGCAAGCGGCAGGTGCAGCCCGGCGTCGCGCGTCGCATCGTTGGTCCAGCGGCCGGCGCAGTTGACGACGATGTCGGCGTCGTGGCGCGCGCCGTCGGCGAGCCGCACGCCGGTGACCCGATCGCCCGCCATGCCGAGATCGACGACCCGGACGCCGCAGATGACGGTCGCGCGATGGCGGCGTCGCGCCGCCGCCAGCATCGCATGCGCGTAGACGACCGGGTCGAGCCAGCCCTCGTCGGCAAAAAATGCGACCGGCGCGTCGCCGATCGCCGCCGCGTCGATATCGGGTAGAAGTTCCAGCGTCTCGCGCCGCGTGATCCATTCCGCGGCATAGCCCCAGCCGCCCAGCTGCGCGACATTTTCGGCCTGCGCCCGGCGCTCCGGTTCGGCGACCCATTCGAGACTGCCGCCGCCGTGCCACCACGGCGTCGCACCGAACTCGTCGGCCAGCGCGGCATGCGCCTTCATGCCGGCGACGTTCAGCTCGTGATAGGCTCTGGGCGGCTTTTTGTGGGCGTTGGTCCAGGCGAAGCTCGTGCCGGAGGTGCCGCCGCCGACGCGCGACGCTTCCAGCACCGTGACCTCGGCGCCGGCCTCCGCCAGCCGATACGCGACCGAGGCGCCGATGACGCCGGCACCGATCACGATGGCTTTCATCATTTGCCTCGTCCATGCTTCCGGATCGATTATGACACGCGACGATGCGGCCGTCGCCGCGCCAGATCGGCATGCCGCCGCCGGCGCACAGCGAATCGCTGCCGCTCGGCATGCGCTGCCGCGGGAGGACCCATGGCCTACGAACTCTATTATTGGCCGGAGATCCAGGGCCGCGGCGAATTCGTCCGCCTGGCGCTCGAAGAGGCCGGCGCCGAATACGTCGACGTCGCGCGCCGGCGCGGCGGCGTCGCGGCGATGCAGCGGCTGATGGATGGCGCCGCCGCGCCGCATCCGCCGTTCGCGCCGCCCTTTCTGCAAGACGGCAACGTGCTGATCGCGCAGACCGCCAACATCCTGTTCTATGTTGGCCGCCGCCTTGGCCTCGCGCCGCGCGAGGAGGCCGGCCGGTTGTGGGCGCATCAGCTGCAGCTGACGATCGCCGATATTGTCGATGAGGCGCACGACACGCATCATCCGATCGCGTCGAGCCTCTATTACGAGGAGCAGCACGACGAGGCGCGCCGCCGCGCGGCCGATTTTGTCGCCAACCGCATCCCGAAATATCTCGGCTATTTCGAGCGCGTGCTGGAGCGCAACCCGCAGGGCAACCGCCATCTCGTCGGGCGGCGGACCGGCTATTGCGACCTGTCGCTGTTCCAGCTCGTCGCCGGCCTGCGCTACGCGTTCCCCGCCGCGATGGCCCGGCTGGAACCCGGTTTTGCGCGCGTCGTCCGGCTGCACGACCGCGTCGCGGCGCGGCCGCGGGTCGCCGCCTACCTGCAATCGCCGCGCCGCATCGACTTCAACGAACAGGGCGTCTTCCGCCGCTATGCGGAACTCGACCGCGAGGCCTAGCGATTGCGCCCGGTCGGGGGTCGGAGCGGCGCCGCAAAGCCGGTGCGGCGCGGCCGCGGCTCCTGCTATGATGGCGGCAAGCGTCAGGAGACCCCGGCATGGGTGAGGCTGCTCGCAACTACGCCGCAATCGACCCCGCCACCGGCAAGCTCGACCGCCGCATCTTCAGCGACCCGGCGGTGTACGACGACGAAATGGAGCGGATCTTCGGCCGCGCCTGGCTGATGATCGGGCACGAGAGCCTGGTGCCGGCGCCCGACGATTTCTTCCACACCTACATGGGCGAAGACCCGGTCATCCTGACCCGCGGCGGCGATGGCCGGCTGCACGCGCTTCTCAACATGTGCCGCCACCGCGGCAACCGCGTGTGCCGCGCCGACGACGGCAACCAGAAGCGCTTCATGTGCACCTATCACGGCTGGACCTACCGCAACGACGGCACGCTCGAACACGTGCCGGGCGAGAGCGAAGCCTATTACGATGCGCTCGACAAAGCCGCGCTAGGCCTTGTTTCGGCGCGCGTCGAGACCTATGCCGGCATCGTCTTCGCGACCTGGGACAGGGATGCGCCGAGCCTTGACGCTTACCTCGGCGATGCCCGCTGGTATCTCGACACGGTGTTCAACCGGCGCGACGGCGGCATGCTGGCATTGGGCCCGATGAAATGGCTCGAACCGGTCAACTGGAAGACGCTGGTCGATAATTGCTCCGACAATTACCACGTGCCGACGAGCCACCTGTCGAGCGCCCGCGCGCAGACGCGCTTTCTCGGCCGGCCGCCGTTGTCGCACGAAGACCAGTTCGCCACTCCCAACCGGCATGCCTTTGTCAATGGCCATGCGATCACATTCCGTGATGCCGACGACAACGCGCCGCGCTATGTGCACGGCATGTCAAAGGACACGATGCCGCTTTTCCAGGAACACCACGCGGCGACGCTGCCCGAAGTCGAGCGGCGGCTCGGCGCGCTGCGCGCCCGCCGCGTGCAGCTCGCCAACCATTCGATCTTCCCGAACGGCGTTTTGGGGCTGCGCCTCGCATTGCCGCGCGGCCCCATGAAGACCGAATTCTGGCATTTTGTGCTGCTCGAGCGCGATGCACCGGAAGAATTGCAGCGCGTCGTCCGCATCGGCAGCCAGGCCAATAACGGCGCCGCCGGCCTCTTTGAACAGGACGACGTTGACAATTGGCGGCAGGTCACGTTGGCGAGCACGAGCCGCCTTGCGCGCCGACACGCGCAGGATCTGTCGATGGGGTTGGGGCACGCCGGGCCGCACCCGGAGTATCCCGGCCTCGTTTCCGAGCGCTACATCTCGGAAAACAACCAGCGGCTCTTCTACCGCCGTTGGGAGGAGTTCATGAACGCGGCGAGCTGGGCCGACATCCCGCTCGATCCGATGACCGCCCGGTTCGAGGGCGCGGCGACGATGCGCGGCTGACCGTCAGCGGCGCGATCGCGTCTGGAAACTGACGGCCGGAGCGGCGGCGGGTGGCAGGTCGTATCCATCGGGAAAAAACCGGCTTTCCACGCGCGAATGCGCCTGTGCCGGCGCCCAGTCGGCCGCTTCAGCGACCCAGCGCCCAGCCGATTTATCCAACAGCCAATAAAGCTTCTCCGTCGTCGCTACGGCGACCGCTCGGGGCCAGTCAGCGAGCCGGTATTCGCGAGGCGGCTGCGCCGGCTCCTCGATTTGCAGGATGATGGCAAGATCATCGGAGGCGGCGGTCTTCAGGACCACGCTGCCGTGGCCGCCGCTGAATGAATGGGTCTCGACGCGCTTACCCTCGATGACCTTCAGCTCGACCGCATGCTTCACCCGATCGAGCGGAATCGCAGCGATCCCGCCGCCCGGCCGTTCATCATGGACAAACAGCGTGCAGGCCATCCGAGGGGCGACGAAGCTGGCCGAAGCGACCCCTCACCAGATCGATCGAGCCGTAGTGAACGAGGGGACCGCAGCGAGCGAAATCGGAGCGGTCCGATCGAACCGCACTTCGCGTTCCCCGGCGCCGAGATACGTCAGATCCCGCATCATCGCTCTCCGCAGTCAAGGGCTTGACAAATTTGAATCCTGCCCGGACTGTGGCGTATTAGACATGACGTTGCAAGTACCCGCGCAATAAATAAATCGATATTGTTTTAAAATTTGGCGCGTATTTTAGGTTTTGCGACCGCGCCGGCGGCTGTGTGGCCCGGTTGATAACGATTTACGCAGGCAGGTTCGGCCGGTATCGCCAATTCATCACCCTGATGCGGCGCGCCATCACCCCCATTACGGTCAGCGCGAAATCCGGCGCACTCGCAACCAGCGCGCGGAATTTTACGGTATCGATCGCGATCAGTGTCGCGGAGGTGGCGGCGATGACCGATGCACTGCGGGGCATCTCGCTGTCGACAAGCGCCATCTCGCCGACGACGCCTCCGGTTCGCACCGTCTCGTAGACAACGCTACCGTCGATGATCCGTACTGCGCCGCTCTTGACGATGTAAAGGGCGTCGCCTTCATCGCCCTTGCGAAACAGGAACTCGCCGGGGCGTAGCGTGACGATATCCGGCAAGCCGCACAGCGTCTCGACTTTGTCGACATCGAACCAGTTCACGACCTAAAAGCTCCCCGACCGAACCGATACCGCAGTGCAAACGCCGACGAGTATGTAGTGAGCGGCTTTTAACCATACCATCCAAATATCGTCGCATTTCCCTAAAATTTGAACATGATCGATCGGCGCAGACAATCTTTTCTTAACCTTAACTATCGAACCTGCCGCGAGTGATTGTGGAGCATCCCATGGCCGCAATTGGCTGGATTGCGTTCGGAACGCTATGCACGAAAGTACTCGCCGAGTCGAGTACCTTATCCGACGTAACGAACTACACGATGATGGCGATCGGGGTTTGTGCAAGTTCTGCTGCGCTGATCACCGCGTCGACTAGAATTTCCAACGTGATGTCGCGGCGTGACGAAGTGTTGTTGACCCAGGTCGCGGCGATGAAATCAATGGCCGAACAGACGCCGTTTGCTGAGAGCCGCGCCCGATTGCTGGCGGCGGCGCAGCGCCTGGAGAAGCGCTGAATTCTGTCGGACAAGGGATGCGCCGGCCGGCGCCGTCGCGCCTCACGCGGGCTGCCGACGCTGATCAATCCGACCGAGACCGGCGGCGCGGCTTTGTCGCCAGCAGCCCATCGACGCCGTGGCGGTCGAAAGCTTGTTGCCATTGCGACAGTTCGTCTTCGGCAAAGGCAAAACGTTCGCTTGCCGCCGTCGGCGTGATCATGCCGTTTCGTATCGCGATAATGAGCAAGGCTTTTCGGCGCGCCGTCCATCTGATCGCGCCGCTCGGCAGGATGCCCGCCAGCAGCATGCGGTCTTCGGGAGGGATGTGGCGCGACAGCAGCGTGCTGACCATCAGCGTGAGATCGCCGAGGCGGATCGGTTTCGCCAGATAGGCATCGCTGCCGTTCCCGATGGCCGCCCGCCCCACGCCCGGTATTGGCCGGGCGGTGACGGCGATGATCGAAACCGATGCCGTCTCCGACTGCGATCGCAGCAGCTTGCTGATGTAGAGGCCGGACAGGTCAGGGAGTGCCAGATCAAGGATGACCAGTTTGGGGTGCAGCCGCTTAGCCCACTCGATGGCAGCCGCACCCGTGCTGGCCGACATCACCCTGTAACCGGCGCTTCCTAAAACGTCCTCCAGTAATCGGCGACTGGGCTCGTGGTCGTCCACCACGAGAACACTCTTTCGCTGCATTTATTAAATATTCAATTCCTGCCACGGCGAACCAGACGCATGCTCCATCTTTCATGGCAATGCAAAGAAATTTATGATTAATTGATGGATATTAAGTATATTCCAGCATCAACTGGCAGCGCGTGTGTCGAGATCACGCGACGCATTGCCAAAACCGGTCCGCTAATTCACGGGCACCTGTGCGCTCCCAGCGCGTCGCAGAAACGGCGCGACGCCGACGGAAGGCGTTCCCCAGTGTTTATCGGGAACCTACAGTGCAAACCTTGCAGGTGCCCAATGATGCGAAAGGTTACTTCGGCAGCCGGCGGCGCCGCGCTTCTGCTGGTCTGCTGTGCGGCGACGCCGCATCGCGCCGATGCGCAGAACGCGCAATCGCAGATCTCGCAAGGCGCGGCCGCGTTCATCCAGAACCTCGGGACCGAGGCGGTCGACGTGCTTGGTCCGTCGGTTCCCTCCGGTGAGCGGATTGCGATGTTTCGCCGCCTGCTCAATGACGACTTCGATTTGCCGGACGCCGCGCGTTTCGTTCTCGGACCCTATGCGCGCGAGCTGACCCCAGCGCAGCGCCAGCAGTTCGTTGCGCTGTTCCGCGACGAACTTGCCAAATCCTATGCCGACCGCCTGGGCCAGTATTCCGGCGACCCGTTCCGCGTCACCGGCGTCCGCCCGATGGGCAATGTGACGCTCGTCAGCAGCGAGATCATGCGCCACGGCAGCGCGCCGGTGCACATCGACTGGCAGGTTGTGCGGCACGGCGCCCGCTTTCTGATCACTGACGTCTATGTCGATAACGTCAGCGAGAAGCTGGCTCAGCGCAACGAGTTCATCGGTATCATTCAACGCAACGGCGGCCAGCCCGACGCGGTGATCGCCGCCCTGCGACAGGAGTTGCAGGTCACGCCGGCGGTCGAATCGGGGTCGTCCTCCCCGCCGACGCCGTATCGCTGACCTGTGCGTTGATCGCCCCTGCCCCTTGCGCAATCGCGGCGTGACGCGGCACCCTCCGGGTTGCTATCATGGCGCCGGCGCGCAAGGGGGTGGGGTGGCAATGCGGCTGATAGACGTCGGGCTGCTGGTCAGTGTCGCCGCGGCGATTGCGGCGTGCGCGCCGGTCTACCCGGCCGCGCCGCCGTCGATCACGCTGGCCCGCGTCGATCCGCAGGAGGCTGCCGAGCGCGCCGCGGTCGGCAGTGTGCTCGGCGCCGCACTCGGTGCCGGGCTCGGCGCGACATTCGCGATCAATCCCGGGCTCGGCGCCGTCGTCGGCACCGAGGTTGGGGCGCCGCTCGGTGCCATTGCCGGCGCCGTGACGGCACAACCGCTGCCCGACTACCAGCCGATCCCGCCCTCAGCCGCGGCCGTCATCCCGTGGTTCTACGATACCTGGCCGCCCGGCTACGAACAGCCGCCGATCGCCTCGGAAACGCCGCCGCCGCCGCGCTGACGCGGCATCATCCTAACAGTTGCCGCACAACGGCGCCGGCATGGGCCATGTCGATCGTCCCGGCGTTGCGCTCGCGCAGCACCGCCATGACCCGCCCCATATCCTTCGCCCCCTGGGCGCCCAGTTCGGCGATGACGGTCTTGGCGGCGGCGGCAATCTCGTCGTTGCCCATCTGCTTTGGCAGAAACCCCTCGATGACGGCGATCTCCGCCTCCTCCCGCTGCGCCAGTTCCGGCCGCTTGCCCTGGCGATACAGCGCGATCGATTCGCGGCGTTGTTTGATCATGCCCTGCAGCATGCGGCGGATTTCAGCATCGCTGATGCCCTCGCCGTTGCCGCTGCCGCGCGCCGCGATGTCACGGTCTTTCAAGGCCGCGACGATTAGGCGGACGGCCGCGAGCGTGCGCGTGTCCCTGGCGCGCATCGCCTGTTTCAGCCGCTCCGAAAACGACTCGCGCAGCATTGCGACCTCCAAAACGGTTTCCGCACCCTGCGGCGAAATATCGTAAGTCACTGTAACTCCCGCAAGTTCAGCCAACACCGGTTGACACCGCGGCCGCAGTTCTTATGTTCCGGGCGTTCGGCCGCCGCGTCCGCGCAGCGCGAGCGGTGCGCTTGTCTCCGCAGGATCGAGATTCGATGGACGACCCGAACGCGGCTTGGCCTCCGCGGCGACCGCCCGACTGCAACGCGGCGCTGGTATTGGCGGACGGCGCAGTGTTCTGGGGATGCGGCCTCGGGGCGGCGGGCGCAGCGGTCGGCGAAGTGTGTTTCAACACATCGATGACCGGTTATCAGGAGATCCTGACCGATCCTTCCTATGCCGGTCAGATCATCACGTTCACGTTTCCGCATATCGGCAATGTCGGCGCCAATCGCGAAGACATCGAGACGACGATGCCGCCGGCGCGCGGCCTCGTCATGCGCAACCTGCCGACCGGCCCCTCCAACTGGCGCGCCGAGCAGGCGCTCGACCTCTGGCTTAAGTCGCACAACATCGTCGGCATCGGCGGCGTCGACACGCGGCGGCTGACGCGGCTCATTCGCGACCAGGGCGCGCCCAGCGGCGTCATCGCCTACCAGCCGGACGGCTGCCTCGACATCGCGACAATGCGCGAGGAGGCGCGTGTTTGGCCGGGGCTTGCCGGCATGGATCTCGCGACCGAGGTCAGCTGCAGGCAAACCTACGAATGGGACGAAACCACCTGGCGGCGCGACGGCGGCTACGGCCGGCAAGAGGCGCCGCAGTTCCATGTCGTCGCCATCGATTACGGCGCCAAGCGCAACATCCTGCGCATGCTGGCCGAGCAAGGCTGCCGCGTGACGGTCGTGCCGGCGACCGCCTCGGCCGGGGACATCTTGCGCCACGAGCCGGACGGCGTCTTTCTGTCGAATGGTCCCGGCGACCCGGCGGCAACGGGCGAGTACGCGGTGCCAGTGCTGCGCGAGCTGATCGCCAGCGGCAAGCCGGTCTTCGGCATCTGCCTCGGCCATCAATTGCTGGCGCTGGCCTTGGGCGGCCGGACGAAAAAGATGGACAAGGGCCACCGCGGCGCCAACCACCCGGTGCGCGACGAGAGCACCGGCCGGGTCGAGATCACGAGCCAGAACCATGGGTTCGTCATCGATCCGTTGAGCCTGCCGTTGGGCGTCGATGCGACCCACATCTCCCTGTTCGACGGTACGAACGAGGGACTGGCGCTCGATGGCCGGCCGGTCTTCTCGGTGCAGCACCACCCCGAGGCCAGCCCCGGCCCGCAGGATGCGCACTACCTGTTCCAGCGCTTCATCGACCTGATGGCCGCCCGGGCCTGATGCCTAAACGCAGTGACATAAAAAGCATCCTGATCATCGGCGCCGGGCCGATCGTCATCGGCCAGGCGTGCGAATTCGATTATTCCGGGGCGCAGGCGTGCAAGGCGCTGAAGGCGGAAGGCTATCGGATCGTGCTGGTCAACTCCAACCCGGCGACGATCATGACCGATCCGGAACTGGCCGACGCGACCTATATCGAGCCGATCACGCCAGGGGTCGTCGAACAGATCATCGCGCGCGAGCGGCCGGACGCGCTGTTGCCGACAATGGGCGGCCAGACCGCGCTCAACACGGCGATGGCGCTCGCCAAGTCGGGCGCGCTCCAGCGCCATGGCGTCGAACTGATCGGCGCGAAAGAAGACGCCATCGCCAAGGCCGAGGACCGCCAGCTGTTCCGCCAGGCGATGGACAGGATCGGCCTCGAATCACCAGAGAGCCGGCTCGTCGCCTCGCTCGAAGAGGCGCTGCGGGCGCTGCCCGAAATCGGTTTGCCGGCGATCATCCGGCCGTCCTTCACGCTGGGCGGGACCGGCGGCGGCATCGCCTACAACACCGAGGAATTCGAGGAGATCGTGCGCGGCGGCCTGCGTGCGTCGCCGGCACACGAAGTCCTCATCGAAGAATCGGTGCTCGGCTGGAAGGAGTACGAGCTCGAAGTCGTGCGCGACCGGCACGACAACTGCATCGTCGTCTGCTCGATCGAAAACATCGACCCGATGGGCGTGCACACCGGCGATTCGGTGACCGTCGCGCCGGCGCTGACCCTGACCGACAAGGAATACCAGATCATGCGCAACGCGGCGATCGCGGTGTTGCGCGAAGTGGGCGTCGATACCGGCGGGTCGAACGTGCAGTTTGCGGTCAACCCGCAGGACGGGCGGCTCGTCATCATCGAGATGAACCCGCGCGTTTCGCGCTCGTCGGCGCTGGCGTCGAAGGCGACCGGCTTCCCGATCGCCAAAATCGCCGCCAAACTCGCGGTCGGCTACACGCTCGACGAACTGGCGAACGAGATTACCGGCGTGACACCCGCCTCGTTCGAGCCGACGATCGATTACATCGTCACGAAGATGCCGCGCTTTACGTTCGAGAAATTTCCGGGCGCCGAGCCGCTGCTTTCAACATCGATGAAATCGGTCGGCGAGGCGATGGCGATCGGCCGCAGCTTTGCCGAATCTGTGCAGAAGGCGCTGCGCTCGCTGGAAACCGGCCTCGACGGGTTCGACGAGGTGATGATCGCGGGCGCGGAAACCGGCAAGGAGGCGGTCACGGCGGCATTGGCGAAGCCGTCGCCCGACCGCCTCCTGCTGATCGCGCAGGCCTATCGGCACGGCCTGTCTACCGCCGAGATCCACGCCGCCTGCCGTTACGATCCGTGGTTTCTCGAACGCATCGCGGAAATCGTCGCGGCCGAGGAGGGGATCAGGCGCGGCGGGCTGCCGGCCGATGCGACCGGGCTGTTGCGGCTGAAACAGCTGGGGTTTTCCGACGCTCGGCTCGGCAAGCTTGCGCAGCTCGACGAAGCCGAAGTTGCGGTGCGGCGCGCCCGGCTCGGGCTGCACCCGGTCTACAAGCGCATCGACACCTGCGCCGCCGAGTTCCAATCGCTGACGCCGTACATGTATTCCTGTTACGAGGGCGACGGCGTCAACCCGCCCGAATGCGAGGCGGATCCTTCGACGCGCGACAAAATCGTCATCCTCGGCGGCGGCCCCAACCGCATCGGCCAGGGCATCGAATTCGACTATTGCTGCGTCCATGCCGCTTATTCGCTGTCCGCGGCCGGCATCGAGACGATCATGGTCAACTGCAACCCCGAGACCGTCTCGACCGATTACGACACGTCCGATCGCCTCTATTTCGAGCCGCTGACCGCCGAGGACGTCATTGAGATCGTGCGGGTCGAGCAGGCGCGAGGGCGGGTTCTCGGCGTCATCGTCCAGTTCGGCGGCCAGACGCCGCTCAACCTGGCACGGGCGCTTGAAGCGGCCGACATCCCGATCCTCGGCACCTCGCCCGACGCGATCGACCTTGCCGAAGACCGGCGGCGCTTCCAACAATTGTTGCGCGGCCTGGGGTTGCGCCAGCCGGACAACGGCACCGCCCATTCATCCGCCGAAGCCGAGGCGATCGCGCACGACATCGGCTATCCGGTCGTGATCCGGCCCTCCTATGTGCTCGGCGGCCGGGCAATGGAGATCGTGCACGATGCGGCGGGCCTCAACCGCTACATCAGCCGCGCCGTCGTCGTCTCCGGTCAAAGCCCGGTATTGATCGACCGCTACTTGAAAGACGCGATCGAGGTCGATGTCGACGCCGTCGCCGATCGCAGCGGGCAGGTCTATGTCGCCGGCATCATGGAGCATATCGAGGAGGCCGGCATTCATTCCGGCGACAGCGCCTGCTCGCTGCCACCCTACAGCCTGGCTCCGGCGACGACGGCCGAGATCGAACGGCAGACGATCGCGCTGGCCCGCGCCCTCGCCGTCGTCGGCCTGATGAACGTGCAGTTCGCCGTGCAGAACGGCGACGTTTACGTGCTCGAAGTCAATCCCCGCGCCTCCCGCACCGTGCCGTTCGTCGCCAAGGCGACCGGCGTGCCGATCGCCAAGATCGCTGCGCGCGTCATGGCCGGCGAGGGGCTCGCGGCGCTGTCGCCCGGCTGCGCCCGGCCGGCGCGGGCGCACGTCGCGGTCAAAGAGGCGGTGTTTCCGTTCGCGCGGTTTCCCGGCGTCGATCTGATCCTCGGGCCGGAGATGAAATCAACCGGCGAAGTCATGGGGATCGACGGCGATTTCGGCCGCGCCTTCGCGAAATCGCAGCTCGGCGCCGGGGTTGAACTGCCGCTGGCCGGCACGGTCTTCGTCTCAGTGCGCGACAGCGACAAGGCGGCGCTGATCGAGCCGTGCCGGCAACTGGCCGAGTGGGGTTTCGCGCTGGTCGCGACGCGCGGCACCGCCAAGACGCTGGGCGACGCCGGTGTTGCCGTCAACGCCATCAACAAGGTTCAGGAGGGCCGCCCCGACGTCGTCGACGCGATGCGCAGCGGCCAGATCCAGCTCGTCTTCAACACGACCGAGGGAGCGCAGGCCATCGCCGACAGCTTCAGCCTCAGGCGCACCGCACTGACCCACAACATCCCTTATTACACGACGGTCGCCGGCGCGCGGGCCGCGGTGCAGGCAATCGCTGCGCTGCGTGCCGGCTGCCTTGAAGTCGCACCGCTGCAATCCTACCTTTGATCGCCTGATTCTGTAACACGGCGCCGAATCGAGCGATGAACAAGCTTCCAATGACGATGGACGGCTACAGTCGGCTGCAGGAGGAGCTGAAGCGGCTGAAATCGGTCGATCGGCCGGCTGTCATTCGCGCCATCGCGGAAGCGCGCACCCACGGCGATCTGGCGGAGAACGCCGAATACCACGCCGCGCGCGAACGGCAGAGCTTCATCGAAGGCCGGCTCGCCGAGCTCGAAGACAAGATCGCCCGCGCCGAGGTCATCGACGTCTCAAAGCTGTCCGGTTCGGTCATCAAATTCGGCGCGACGGTGACGCTGGCCGACGAAGAGACCGACGAAGAGCAGACCTACCAGATCGTCGGCGAGGACGAAGCCGACATCCGCAACGGGCGTCTGTCCGTCACCTCGCCCCTGGCTCGCGCGCTGATCGGCAAGGGCAAGGGCGACAGCGTCGAAGTTTCGACGCCGCGCGGCGCCAAATCCTACGAGATCGTCACGGTCGCCTTCGGCTGATCGCCGAGGCGCGAACGGCAAATGGCCGGCGTTGCAACAATCGCGATCGACCGTTGGACGGGGCCGTTCCCGGAGACGGAAAAACTCCGTGCACTGACCGCGCTGGAGCGCGGCGACGTACTCTATTTCCCCGACCTCGCGGTCGCGCTGGACGAGGCGGCGCGCGCACTGCTGTCGCCGGCGATGGGCGACGGCAAGGCAAAGAACGTCAGTTTCGACCCGGCGGGCGGCACCTTGCGCGGCACTCGGACGGCAGGCGCCGAGCGCGACCGGCTGCACGCGATGATGGCCGCGTTCGCCGCGGCGACGGCGCAGTTCGTCGGCGATCTGTTGCCGAGCTACGCTGGCGCCTTGCGGCAGGCTCGCACCAGCTACCGGCCGGTCGAAATCGCCGGCCGGGCTTATTCACCGCTGAAGGACGACACGCGCTTGCACGTCGACGCGTTCCCGTC
Organism: Allostellaceae bacterium; assembly: GCA_035504075.1. Lineage (GTDB taxonomy): Bacteria > Pseudomonadota > Alphaproteobacteria > ATCC43930 > CGMCC-115725 > DATARH01. The sequence continues at coordinate 22,793 of DATJSO010000209.1, forward strand.
GACGCCGACGCGTGGCCGCCGCATCCTGCGTTTCTTCTCCAACATCAACCCGTCCGGTGCCGCGCGGGTCTGGCAGATCGGCGAGCCGTTCGCGGATTTCGCCGCGCGGTTTGTCCCGGTGCTGAGGCAGCCGCAGCCGGCAATCGCGTGCCTGCTCGCCGCAATTGGTGCGACGCGTGGCCGGCGCAGCGCCTATGACCAGCTGATGCTCGGATTGCACGACCGTGCGAAGCGCGACCCTGCCTACCAGCAGAATGCGCCGCGGATCGAATTCGCGTTTCCCGCCGGGACAAGCTGGCTTTGCTATACCGACCAGGTACTGCACGCGGCGATGTCCGGCCAGTTCGCGCTGGAGCAGACGTTCTACCTCGATATTGCGGCAATGGCAGAGCCGGCAGGATCGCCCGTGCGCCAGCTGGAGCGTTTGACCGGCCGTCAGCTGATTTGAGCGATGGATGGGCTGACCGGACCGGGCGGACAGTCGTCGGCCGGAGCGGACGAAGCGCCCGAGATCTGGGCCTTGCATGACGGCAAGGCCGGGATGCGCAGCCAGGTGCTGGGGCTGGCGGAAGCGACGGGCTTTGCGTTTATCGAGAAGGTGCTGACCGCGCGCCGTCCGTGGGTTTGGCTGCCGCCGCGGCTTTGGTTGCGGCCGCTCGCCGCCGTCGCCGACGGACCGGCTGCGCTCGCGCCGCCCTGGCCCGACCTGGTGATTGGCTGCGGCCGCAACACGGCGGCGCCGGCATTGGCGATCCGCCGCGCCAGTCGCGGCCGGACGCTGGCGGCGCAGGTGCAGGACCCGCGCATCGGCCGGAGCGAGTTCGATCTGATGGTCATCCCGGCGCACGACCGGCTGCGCGGTCCGCGGGTCGTCGTCACCTCGGGCGCCGTTCATCGGGTAACACCCGAGCGGCTGGCCGCCGAGCGGCGCCGCTTCCCGGGGCTCGCGGCATTGCCGCGGCCGATTATCGGGGTGCTGATCGGCGGCGCTAACCGCGCCTACACTCTCGATCTGCGGCGGCTCGGCGAAATTGCCGGAGCAATCGGAGGTGCGGTACGCCGCCGCAACGGGTCGGTCGTCGTGACGCCGTCGCGGCGTTCCGGCCCGGACAGCGTCGCGGTATTGCGCCGGCATCTCGGCGGCCTGCCTGGCGACATTTGGGACGGCGCCGGCGACAACCCTTATTACGCCTATCTCGCGGTCGCCGACGCGCTGCTCGTGACCGCCGATTCGGTATCGATGATCAGCGAGGCGGCGGCGACCGGGAAACCGGTCCACATCATCGAACTGGCCGGCGGCGATCGCAAGTTCGCCCGTTTTCACGACGGCATGCGCCGCGCCGGCATCACCCGCCCTTTTGCCGGCGACATCGAAGCCTGGTCCTACACGCCGCCTGATGATACTGCCCGCGCCGGGGCGACGCTGCGTGCGCTGCTGTTGACGCATCGCGCCGGCCGCCGGCCGGTGTAGATTGAGCGCCATGGCGCTCGACATCGACACCTTCGACAATGTTCGCGGCGGCAATACGCTGTACAAGGCGCTGGCCCACCCGCATGCCGCGGCCGCGGCGCGCTCCCTGATCGCGGCGCTCGCCGGCCGGCCGCCGACCGCGATCGTCGATCCCGCCGGCGCGGCAGCCGGGTTCGCCGCGATGTTCGCGCTGGACGGGATCGAGATCGCCGATGTCTATGTCCAGGATCTCGCCGCGGTCGGCAACAGCATCGCGGGCCGCCGCGCCCGGCCGCTCGGCGATCTCGCCGACTGCCGCGCGCGGTCGGTGTTTGTCGCGGCGTTCGACGCCGAGCGCCTCGTTGAACATTTGCGCGTGCTGCTGCCGGGCGACGCCGCGATCTTGAGCCTCGATGCGATGCGCATTCCGGACGCGCGTCTGACCAACCCGCGCCGCTATCTCGATCCGCTCAATTTCGCGACCAATTTCGCGCTGTTCCGCGACACCCGCGTGTTGCACACACGGCTGGTCACGGCGAATTACTGGCCGGCCTACGGCGCGCCGCAGGTGACCTGTTGGCTGACCCTGTTCGACGCCGACGGCAGCGTCATCGCCGATTGGGCGGAGCGAAGCGGCAATCCCGGCGCGGCGATCGTCATCGACAGCCGCGATATACGCAGGCGGTTCCGGCTGGGCGATTTCGCCGGGCAATTGTTCATCCATGTCGCCGGCGCGGCCGGTCACGACGTCGTCAAATACGCGCTCGACACGTTTGGCGAACCCGGCGACCTCATCGACGGCGGCCTCTCGTGCACGCACGACGCCAACGCCTGGCCGGCCGAGCGCTATGCCGGACTGCCGGCGCCGGCGCCCGGCGAGCGTGTGATCCTGTGGCTGCAGAACAGCCATCCGGCGTCGGTCCCGGCGGGCGCGATCAGTGTCAACCCGATGGGAGAGGAGCAGATCGCGCGGCTGCCCGAGGCGATCGGACCCTTTGCCAGCCGCGCGATCGACATCGCCGAGCTGCTGCCCGGCCTCGCCTGGCCGCGGCAGGTCGAGTTGCGGGCCGGCAAGCATGTCGTGCGGCCGCGCTATGAGGTTGTGGCCGGCGAGCGCCGGCGCATCGCTCATGTCAATGTCGAGCGGGCCGACCTGCGGCCGGACCCGCGATTGCCCAAGCTCGGCGCCGCGCTCGGCAAAGGCTATCTGCTGCCGGCGCCGGTCCTGCCGCCGGCGGAGTGGCAGACCGAGCTGCTGCCGACGCCGATGGCACTGGCGCAGACGGAATTGCCGATCGCGGCGCTGATCTATGACCCCGAAGGGCGCGAAGTCGGGCGTCTGCCCCTCGGGCGCCTGCCGCGCGAGCACGCAACGGCATTGACCCTCGATACCGTTGCCACCGGGCTTGGCGAAGACGGCGGCCATGTCGAACTGGTCTACGACTTTTCCGACGGCGGCAGCGGCGACGGCTGGCTGCACGCGCTGTTTCGATACCGGCACCACCGGAGCGGGCACGTCGCCGAAACCAGCTTCGGCGCGCACGTGTTCAACACCCTCACGGTCTACAGGGACGAGCCGCAATCCTACTCGGGGCGCCCGCCCGGCTTGTCGACGCGTCTGTTTCTGCGGCTCGGCGACCCGCCTTACGATACGCTGTGCCAGCTGATCTATCCGGCATCGCTGCCGTGGCGGCCGCGGAGCACGACGGAGATCATCCTGCACGATTGCTGCGGATCGGAAATCGCGCGGGCGGCCTTGTCCATCCCGTGCTCGGGATCGCGCCTCGTACGCTATCACACGCTGTTCGACGCCGGCGTCCGGCGGCGCGCCGGCACGAGCGCCTACGCCGTCATTCGCGACCAGACCTGCCGGCTGTTCGGCTATCACGGCCTGCTCGGGCGGGACGGCGCCTTCAGCCTCGATCACATGTTCGGGTTCTAGCCCGATCTGCACGGAACCGCGCCTGCGGCCCCCCGTTGACGCGTCATGGACATCGACCGGATATCGGCGGGCCGTGCGCCGCCCGGCGAGATCAACGTCTTCGTCGAAATCCAGCAGGGCGGTCTCGTCAAATACGAACTCGACCCGGTTTCCGGCGCATTGGTCGTCGATCGCTTTCTCGAAACGTCGATGGCATATCCGGGCAATTACGGCTTTGTGCCGCAAACGCTTAGCGAGGACGGCGACCCCCTCGATGCGCTGGTCGTCGGGGCGGGACCGGTCATGCCCGGCGCGGTCGTGCGCTGCCGGCCGGTCGGCGCGCTGATGACCGAGGACGAGCACGGCCCGGACGCGAAGATCGTCGCGGTGCCGCTCGGCCCGCACCCGCCGGAGCTGTCGCTGGGGCTGCGCAGCCAGATCACGCATTTTTTCGCGCACTACAAGGACCTGGAAGCGGCAAAGTGGGTCCGCATCATCGGCTGGGCCGACTCCGCCGAAGCGCGCCGGTTGATCGAGGCGGCGCTGGGCCGCGCCGCCCGACAGCGCCGCGCGCCGTAGCGCAACTCGCCGCTTCGCACCGCTTCCGCGCCGTCCTATTGTCCGGCCCGCAGCACGGAACCGGAGGGCGGCGATGGCCAATGGCATCCTGATCGCGGCGATGAACATCGCCGATGCGGCGCAAGACGAGTTCCACGCCTGGTACGATACCGAGCACCTGCCTGAACGTCAGCGGGTTCCCGGCTTTCTGCTGTGCCAGCGCTGGCTCGGCGCCGCCGACCGCAAGATCTCTGTTGCGACCTATGACCTCGAAACGGTCAGCGTGCTGGAGAGTCCCGCCTATCGCGCGATCGCCGGCGACAATCTGTCGCCCTGGTCGAAGCGGGTGACCGGCCGGGTCGAGCGGCTGATGCGGTTCGAGGGCGAGCAGACCCTGCCGGGCGACCGGCTGCCGCCGCGCGATGCGGGCGGCCTGCTGCTCAATGCGATGAATGTCGATCCGGCCGCCGAGGCTGAGTTTAACGAATGGTACGACAGCGAGCACGTGCCGATGCTGGCGGCCGTCTCCGGCGTCTTGTGCGCCCGCCGGTTTCGTGCCACCGCCGCAAACCGGCGCTATGTCGCGCTCTACCATCTGGCATCGCCGGAGGTGCAGGCGACGCCCGCCTGGCGCAGCGCGGCGGACACCGAATGGACGCGCCGCATGCGCCCCTATTTTCGCGATCACCTGCGGCTCGTCTGCGCTCGCTATGCGCGCATCGGATAACGGCCGGCTGGTGGAAGAGCTTGTTTCCTTCGGCTTTCTGGCACTGCCGACCGTTTTCATCACGCTGTGCCTGATCGGCGCCGTCGTCGCGGCGGCCGGATGGCGCGGCGGCATCGCCCTCGCGCTCGCCTCGAGCGTGTGCCTCTATGTCGCGGCGACGCCGGGCTTCTCGGCATTTTTGCTGCAGCGCATCGAGTCGCGGCTGCCGCGGGCGGTCGACCTGCACCCGGCGCAGGCCATCGTCGTGCTCGGCGGCGACGTGAAGCCCGGCAACGGCCGCGACATCCCTGACCGGCTCGGCCGACTGTCGCTCGAACGCCTGATCTTTGCCGCCGATGCCTATCACCGGCTGCACCTGCCGGTCGCCGTCAGCGGCGGCCTCATCGAAGGAGCGCATACGAGCGAAGCGGCGCTGATGCAGAAAGCGCTCGAAGACGAGTTCGCGGTGCCGGTCAAGTGGACCGAGGACCGGTCGCGCTCGACTTGGGAAAACGCGGCCTTTACGGCACGACTCCTGCGCCCGGCCGGCATCACGAGGATCGTGCTGGTCAGTCAGGCCTGGCATTTGCCGCGCGCGATCTGGGCATTCCGGCAGGCCGGCATGACTGCGCTGCCCTGGCTGGTGCCGCGCGCCGCGCCGCAATTCGACCAGACGAGCGACTTCTTGCCGAGCCCGACCGGCCTGACCCGGACATTTCTGGCGCTGCATGAGATGATCGGGGGCATCTATTATCGGCTGCGGTATTGAGCTGCGGGAATGGAACGGGGCGCCGGCAAAGACCTCTTGCGATGTCGCCACGCTATATTTTCGCGCATTGTCGCATGCCGAGCCGCTTCGCGACCGCGGCGGCGATCCGTCTCCATAAGCGAAATGCGTCAGACTGCGGCTTGTCGGCGTGTTGATCGCGCCGTCGCACCGCCGTCTGCAAGGCCGCATGCCCATGTTCATTGACAAGGATAGCGGCCAATTCCTCGATTTCCTGATCCGTCATCTTACTCAGGTTAATTCGGGGTGCGACGATTCGGTTCCGGTTTACGGCGTCGTCGGATCTGCTTTCCCGAGCCGGTTTATCGCGGCCGGTAAAACGTGTTAAACGGCGTTCCCATGGAACTCTCGGTCGTCATTCCGGTCCGCAACGAGGCCGGCAACGTTGCGCCGCTGGTTGCCGAGATCGTCGCCGTGCTCGACGGACAGCTCGATTACGAGATTGTCTATGTCGACGACGGCAGCACCGATGCAACAGCGGCCGAGATCCGCCGGCTGCAGCAGAGCCTGCCACGGCTGTGCCTCGTCCGGCACGCGACGAGCTGCGGCCAGAGCGCGGCGATCCGTAGCGGTGTCCGGGCAGCGCGCGGGACGTGGATCGCGACGCTCGACGGCGACGGCCAGAACGACCCGGCCGACATCCTGCGTCTATGGCAGATTGCCTGCGGCGCGCCGGAGCAGCCGCTGCTGATCGCCGGTCAGCGCACCCGCCGCCGCGACAGCTGGTCAAAGCGGCAAGCGTCGCGCATTGCCAACGCGATCCGTCGCCGCCTGCTCAACGACGACACGCCCGACACCGGTTGCGGCTTGAAGCTGCTGCCGCGCGCACTGTTTCTCGATCTGCCGTTTTTCGACCACATACATCGCTTTCTCCCGGCGCTGGTATTGCGCGAGGGCGGCAGCGTGCGCTCGGTGCCGGTCAATCATCGCCCGCGGCAGCGCGGCTATTCAAAATACGGCGTGTTCGACCGGTTGTGGGTCGGCATCGCCGATCTGGCGGGCGTCCTGTGGCTGCGCCGACGCGCCGCCCGTCCCGTGCTGATCGCCGATGACCCGCCGGATCATCGACATGTGCCCTCAAAGCGGCCGGCCGACGCAGCGCGGGAGCCGGTATCCTGATGAAGGCGCTCGCGGCCGCCGGGCGGCTCGTCGTGTTGCTGCTGCTCGTCAGCGGTGTCGCCGCGGCGTGGCGCTGGCGCGGGCTGTTCGATCCCTTGCAGCTGACGGCCGCGATCGCGCGCAACCCGGCGGCGCCGCTCGTCTTTCTTCTCGTGCACATGGCCGCGAGCCTGCTCTTCGTGCCGCGCACCTTGCTGGCGATCGCGGCGGGTGTGCTGTTCGGCATGTGGTGGGGCGCGCTGTGGGCGGCGCTGGGCAGCGTCGCCGGCGCGGTCGCCGGTTTCCTGGTGTCCCGCTACCTCCATGCCGGTGTCGCGACGCGCGTCAATCCGGCAAAGCTCGTAACGCTGCTGCGCTTCGCCGAGCGCGGCGGCTGGCGGATGGTCGCGGTCATGCGGCTGGTGCCGGTCATTCCGCATAGCCTGACCAACTACGCCCTCGGTCTGACGCGGGTGCGGCTCGGGGCCTATGCACTCGGCTCGCTGCTTGGCCAACTGCCGCTGACGATCGCGTGTGTCGATTTCGGCGCCGCCGGCGGGCAGGTCCTGTTTGGCGCCACCGACTGGCACGATCAGGTGCTCTGGCCGACCCTCATCGGCCTCGCTGCACTGGCTCTTTCCGCGCTGTTTCCGCTGCTGGTGCGGCGCCGCCAGACAGCTCGCGAGGCCTAGGCCCGCCGGTCGCCCAATCGAGCAGTTCGACGGTGTGGACGACGGGCTGCCCGGAGCCGGCGAGTTGCGCGATGCAGCCGATATTGCCGGCCGCGACGACCGCCGCGCCGGTCGCGGCAAGATTGGCGAGCTTGCGCTCGCGCAGGCGAGCGGCAAGCTCCGGCTGCAGCAGGTTGTAGGTGCCCGCCGAGCCGCAGCACAAATGGCCTTCCGGCACATCGACGACGTGAAAGCCGGCTGCGGCGAGCAGCGCCTTCGGCTCGCGCTCGATCTTCTGGCCGTGCTGCAGTGAGCAGGCAGAATGGTAGGCAACGCGCCGCCCGCGATGCGTCCCGCCGGCCAGCTGCGGCAGCCCCAGTTCGGCGACAACTTCGCTGACGTCGCGCGCCAGCCCGGCGATCAGCGCCGCCTTGTCGGCATAAGCTGCATCGGTGCGCAGCAGAAACCCGTAATCTTTCAGCATCGTGCCGCAGCCCGACGCGTTGGCCACGACGGCGTCGAGGCCGCCTTCGAGGCGCGCCCGCTCCCAGGCATCGATGTTGGCGCGGGCGCGCGCCAAGGCGGCCGCTTCGCTGCCGAGGTGGTGCTCAAGCGCGCCGCAGCAGCCGCTTTCCGGCGCGACGACGACCTCGGCGCCGAGCCGGTTGAGCAGTCGCACGGTCGCTTCGTTGATCGCGGGCGCTAGCACTTGCTGGGCGCAGCCGGGGAGCAGCGCGACGCGCCGCCGCCGCTCGCCCGCGGCCGGAAAGACGTGCGGACGATCGACCGGCGACGGCGGCGCAATGCGTTGCGGCGCCAGCGCCAGCGCCGGCTGCAACCGGGCCGGCAACAACCCGGCAAAAGGCTTGGCGAGCCGCGCCATACGCAGCGCCCGCCGCAACGATGGTGGATGGCTCAGCACCCGGCCGAGCCAGCGGCGCAACTGCCGCTCGGGCCAGGGACGGCGATAATGCGCCGCGATATGGCGCCGGCCGTGATCGACGAGGTGCATATAGTGAACGCCCGACGGGCACGTCGTCATGCACGCGAGGCAGGACAGGCACCGATCGATATGGGTGACGGTTTCGGGAGCCGGTGGCCCACCCTGCTCCAGCATGTTTTTCAAAAGGTAGATGCGGCCCCGGGGCCCGTCGAGTTCATCGCCCAACAACAGGTAGGTCGGGCAGGTTGCGGTGCAGAAGCCGCAATGCACGCAGGCACGCAGTATTTTCTCCGATGCCGCGATATCGGGATCGGTGAGTTGCGCCAGCGTGAATTCGGTCTGCACGCGTTAACCTCAATCATCCCCACGCAAGCGGGAAACGAAGGACGGACGCTCTACGTTTGGGCCGCAGGCCGCTTTTGCGGAGGCGACGGCATCGGTGGGATCGGGCATCAGGCGCTCTCGGCCATGCGGCCGGGGTTCAGGATGCGGCGCGGGTCAAACGCCTCTTTGACGCGGCGCGACAGTGCGGCGAGCGGCTCGGGCTGCGGCTCGAAAACGGCGACGGTGCGGCGCAATCCCGGCGACCCGCGGACGAGCGTCGCGTGCCCCGTGCCCAGCCCGTCCGCACCCCGGATCGCGGCGCGGATCGTTGCCGCCCCGGCGTCGCCCGCTTCGGGCACCGCCGCCCAGAGGAGGCCGCCGCCCCAATCGAGAAACCATTCGCCATCGAGTGCGCCGATGGTTTCGGCCAACTCGGCGCCGCGCGCCGGCGCGGCCGAAATGCGCCAGATCGCGCGGCCCGACAGATCCGCGAGAGGTGCCGCGGCGCCGACCATGCGCCACAATGTCGCGGACCGGGCATCGTCGAGCGTCGCATCGGCCCCGTGTTCGCGGGCGAGCGCATCGCGGCGAAAGGCGACGGACGGCGCATGGCCCTCGACCCGCAGCGCAACCGCTGCGGCCTCGATGCCGGTCATCGTTGCGCGAGCGAAAAAGGCAGCGCCGGACACCTCGTGCGGCGAGGCGAGCGCTGCGCCCATCAGCCGCACCGCAGCGGCCGCGTCGGCGCAGGCGATCAGCACGGTGGCAACCGTCTCCGGCGCCGGCAGGACCTTGACCGTGACCTCTTCGAGCGCCGCCAGCGTGCCATAGGAGCCGGCCATCAGCTTCGGCAGGTCGTAGCCGGTCACGTTCTTGACGACCTTGCCGCCGGCTTTGAAAACGTCGCCGCGCCCGGAGACGGCGCGAAAGCCGAGAAAATGGTCGCGCGCGGCGCCGGATTTGATGCGCCGCGGCCCCGACAGGTTGCACGCCAATACGCCGCCCAGCGTCGGTTCGCCGCCGTCGCCGTGTAGGCCGCGCCAGTCGGGCGGCTCGAAGGCCAGCATCTGCCCTTCTGCCGCGAGTAGGCGTTCGAGGTCGGCGAGCGGCGTCGCGGCGCCGGCGGTCAACACCAGTTCGTTCGGCGCATAATCGCGAATGCCCGCGAGCCGCGACAGATCGAGCAGATGCGGCGTCTGCATCGGACGGCCCAACCCGCGCTTCGAGCCCCCGCCGACGATCTCGACCGGCTCCTCGGCGACCAGCACGCCCGCGACCCCGTCGCGCAATTCGTCGAGATCGGCGGGGACGAGGCGGCTCACGTTCAGAACATGTCCGGCGTGATGACGTTCTGCGGCCGGTTGGTCAGTAGCGCGGCCCGCATCGTCTCGGCCGATTTGCGCCGCGTGTCCTCCCAGGAATGCGGCGTCAGCCAGGCCGAATGCGGCGTCACGACGAGCCTTCCTTCGAGCCACGGCTCCTTCGCGCGGTAGGCACGCAACAGTTCGGGGATCGGCTCGACCGGCGGCTCCTGCGGCAGTACATCGAGGCCGGCGGCGGCGATGTGGCCGTCGCGCAGCAATTCGGCGAGCGCGTCGAGGTCGAGGATCGGCCCACGCGCATCATTGACGACAACCGCGTTTTTCTTCAGGAGCGCCAGTTCGTTGCGACCGATCAAGCCGCGCGTTTCCGGCGTCAGCGGCGCATGGATCGACAGATTGTCGCTCTGCCGCAGCAGGTCTTCGAGGGTCGCGGCGCGCTCGATGCCGAGCGCCAGCTCGACGCCGTTCGGCAGGTAGGGATCATAGAACACGACGCGAAATTGCAGTGCCTTGGCACGCAGCGCGACGGCCGTGCCGATGCGCCCGAGGCCGACGATGCCCATCGTCAACGTGCCGAGGCGCTGGATCATCGGGTTCTGGAACGAGCGCCACGGCGCCGGCGGGTCCTTCCGCTGCATCTCGTGGTGAATGAGGATGCCGCGGCGCAATGTCAGCGCCAGCGCGATCGCGTGGTCGGCGACCTCGGTCGTGCCGTAATCGGGAACGTTGCAGACGATGATGTTTTTCGCCGCCATCGCCGGGCGGTCGAGCCGGTCGTAACCGACACCCATCCGCACGATCGCGCGCAATTTCGGGAAGCGCGCGAGATCGGCGCCGGTCACCGCGAAGGCAAGGATCATCAGCCCGTCGGCCTCGGCGCAATCCTCGTCCGACACGTCCGCCAGGGCGCCGGCATCGCGCTTGACGAGGTTGACGTCGGAGCCGAACACGCTCCGCTCCAACGCGTCCGGCGTCTGGCGGGCTTCCGGATACAGAACGGTAACGGGCATGGCGTTCCCTGCGGCTGGCAAAATCCGCCCGAGTCCTCGCACGCGCCGCCGCCCCGAGCCAGCAAAATCGCGATGCAGAACGCGCCGTCGATCCGGGTTGATCATTGTCCCTGCCGCCGCCCTCTGGCATGCTTCGACGACGGCGGCGCGAGCCGCCGCTGCGGCAGATCCTGCGAGCGGGGATGGCGGCATGGAGATCGGGTCGGGCGGGTCGCGGTCGCGGACGGAGCGAGGTCGCTCCGATCCGACCCCGCCCGCCGCCCGGCGCAAGCCGCTCGCCGGCCTCGCGCCGCTGCACCAGTTTTTCGCGACCGCGCCGGTGCCGTGCCCCTATGTGCCGGGCCGCGCCGAGCGCAAGCTGATCGTCGAACTCGAAGGCTGCGCCGCGCCCGAGTTCTATGACGAGCTGTCGCGCGCCGGTTTTCGCCGCAGCCACCGCTTTGCCTATCGCCCCGCCTGCCGGGCCTGCGCCGCCTGTGTGCCGGTGCGCATCGCGGTCGAGCGCTTTGCGCACAGCCGCTCGACGCGGCGGGTGCGCAACGCCAATGCGGGGCTTGCGGTGCGGCTTCTGCCGCCGCGTGCGACGGTCGAGCTGTTTCGCCTCTTTCTCGCCTATCAGCGGCGCCGCCACGGCGACAGCGACATGGCGACGATGAGTTACGGCGAATTCCGCAACATGGTCGAGGACACCTCGCTGCGCACGGCGCTGGTCGAAAGCCGCGATGCCGATGGCGCACTCGTCGGAGTGTCGCTGATCGATCGGCTCGATGACGGGATTTCCGCCGTCTACAGCTTTTTCGACCCGGGTCGACCGCAGCAGAGTCTCGGCACCTGGTGCATCCTGTGGCTCGTCGAGGAGTGCCGACGCCGCAGCCTGCCCTATGTCTATCTCGGCTACTGGATCGCCGAGAGTCCGAAAATGGCCTACAAGGCTCGCTTCCCCGCCCTCGAACGCCTCGTCGACGGCAATTGGACCCCATTCGCTCCAGAATGACGATCGGCCCGCTGTCATCCACACTGTTCGGCGACATGTTCGGCACGGCGGCGATGCACGCGGTGGTGGGCGAGGCGGCGTTTCTGGCGCGCTGCGCCGAGGTCGAGGCGGCGCTGGCGCGCGCCCAGGCGCGGCTCGGCATCGTGCCCGCGGCGGCGGCCGAAGTGATCTCGGCGGCGGCCGCCGCCGTTGCCGCCGATCCGCAGTCGCTCGATTTGGACCGTCTGAAGCGCGAGACCGCCAATGTCGGCTACCCGATCCTGCCGCTGGTGCGGCAATTGGCAGAGCGCGCGGGCGAGGCCGGACGCTGGTTGCACTGGGGCGCGACGACGCAGGACATCATGGATACGGCTGTCGTGCTGCAGATCCGCGACGGTCTCGCCCTGGTCGATCATGACCTCGCGGCGGTGCGCGGCCACCTCGCGGCCCTGGCGCGGCGCTGGCGCGGCGCGCCGATAGCGGGGCGCACGCATCTGCAGCACGCGCTGCCGATCACGTTCGGGTTCAAGGCGGCGGTGTGGCTGTCGGCGTTCGATCGCCATGCCCGGCGCCTTGACGAACTGCGCCCGCGAGTACTCGTCGCCCAGTTCGGCGGCGCCGCCGGCACGCTGGCGTCGCTCGGAGAAGGCGATGCCGCGCTCGGCTCGCGCCGCGAGCTGGCGCGCGAACTCGGCCTTGGCGAGCCGGCCATCACCTGGCATGTCGCGCGCGATGCGATCGTCGAGACCGTCCAGTTCCTCGCCCTGCTCGGCGGCAGTCTGGCCAAGGTCGCGTTCGACGTGATGCTGATGTCGGCGACCGAATTCGGCGAGGCCGCCGAGCCGTTTGTCGCCGGCCGCGGCTCGTCCTCGACGATGCCGCAGAAGCGCAACCCGATCTCGTGCGAACTGATCCTCGCCGCCGCCAAGGCGTTGCGCCAGCATGCGGGGCTGATGCTCGACGCGCTGGTCAGCGATTTCGAGCGGGCGACCGGACCCTGGCATGTCGAATGGATCGCCGTGCCGGAGAGCTTCGGCTATGCCGCCGGCGCCCTGCATCAGGCCGAATTCATGCTCGGCGGGCTGATTGTCGATCCGGCGCGCATGGCGAAGAACCTCAGCATGACGCACGGCCTGATCGTCGCCGAGGCCGTCATGATGGGCCTCGCACCGCATACCGGGCGAAACGAGGCGCACGATTTCGTCTACGACGCCTGCCGCAAGGCGATCGACGAGGACCGGCCGCTCTACGACGTACTGCTCGAAATCCCCGAAGTCGCGAAGCCGCTCGGCGCCGAGAAGCTGCGGGCGCTGACCGACCCGGCCAATTACCTCGGCGCCGCGCAGGCCATGGTCGATCGCGTGCTGGCCAACCATCGGTGAACCCGTCGGCTTGCGCCGCGATTTACAGTGATGGGAGCCGCGTGGCAATTTGCCCGGGCTGAGATGAGCGGAGCGGCGGCATGGCGGCGGGTCGGCTCGAAGGCAAACGCGCGCTGGTGACGGCGGCGGCGCAGGGCATCGGACGGGCGGCGGCGCTCGCTTTTGCCGCCGAGGGAGCGAATGTGCTCGCCACCGACATCGCCGAAGAAAAACTGGCCGACCTGGCCGAAGCCTTTGTCGCCACGCGCCGGCTCGATGTCACCGATGGGGGCGCGATCGCGGCGCTCGCCGACGAACTGGGGCCGCTCGACATCCTCTTCAATTGTGCCGGCTTTGTGCATCACGGCACGGTGCTCGACGTGCAGCCCGACGAGTGGGACTTTTCGTTCGCGCTCAACATCCGCTCGATGTACCTGCTGATCCGGGCGTTCCTGCCGAAAATGCTGGAGCACGCCAAGACGCGGCCGAGCGGCGCCTCGATCATCAACATGGCGTCCACCGTCTCGTCGGTCAAAGGCGCACCGAACCGTTGCGTCTACGGCGCGACAAAGGCAGCCGTGATCGGACTGACCAAATCGGTCGCGGCCGATTTCATTACCGGCGGCATCCGCTGCAACGCGATCTGCCCGGGCACGATCGCCACGCCATCACTGGACGAGCGCATCGCGATGCAAGGCGTTCTGCTGCCGGGCGGCACCGAGGCGGCCCGCCGAGGCTTTGTCGAGCGCCAGCCGTTGGGCCGGCTCGGCACGCCCGAGGAGGTGGCGGCGCTGGCGGTCTATCTGGCCTCCGACGAAGCCGCGTTCACGACGGGCGCCATCCATGTCATCGACGGCGGGTTTACCCTGTGACGGGCGCGGGAAACGGCCCCGTTTTCGAGCGCGTGCTGCTGCCGCACCGCAGCCTGCCGCCGCGCGGTTTTCACGTGCTGATGCTGCTGTTGGGGATGCTCAGCCTCGCTGTCGGCATTGTTTTTGTCTCGCTCGGCTGCTGGCCCGTCATCGGCTTTTTCGGCCTGGACGTGCTGGGACTCTATATCGCATTCCGGCTGAGCTACCGCAGTGCCCGGCAGCGCGAGATCCTGCGTCTCGCCGACGACGACTTCACGGTTGAGCGCATCGACGTCTACGGTCGGCGGCGGAAGTGGTGGTTTCGGCCGTTCTGGTTGCGCGTCGTGCTCGAGGAAAAGCCGGACGAGTCGAACCGGCTGTTCCTCACCTCCCACGGCAGGCAGTTTGCGATCGGCGATTTTCTCGGCGCGCCGATGCGCCGCGAGTTGGCCGAGGCGCTGCGGGCCGCGCTGTCGCGCTGGCGCGCCGCCCTCAACCCGGCAAACCACGCACCGTGAGCGTCAGCCGGTCGCCGGCCGGTTGTATTCCTCGTCGCTGACGTGCCGGCCCCAGGATGTGCCCTGGCCCTTTTCGCCCTGTTCCGATAAGGCGAGATGCGCGAACAGCCGGTCCGGCGAGGCGCCGTGCCAATGCAGCGTATCGGGCGGGATGTTGACGACATCGCCGGGGTTCAGTACCTGCGGCGCCTCGCCCTCGAAACAGATGCGACCGATGCCGGAGAGGCAATAAAGTGTCTGGCCGACCGGATGGGCATGCCAGGCGGTGCGCGCGCCCGGCGTAAACGTGACGACGGAGCCGCCCATGCGCGACGGCGGCTCGGTCACGACCACCGGGTCCTGGAACACGACGCCGGTAAAGGTTTCGGCGGCGCCGCGGCGGGTCTGGCGGGTTCCGGCGCGCACCACTCCGGCTTTGACGGGCATCGGCTTTCTCCTTGCGTGATGAGGCGTCGAGTTTACAACTGAAGCGGCGATGAAAAACACCGGCAATATCCGCGTCGGCATCGGCGGCTGGGTCTTCCCGCCGTGGCGAGGTACGTTTTATCCGGCGGGCACGCGCCAGGCGGACGAACTCGCCCATGCCAGCCGCCACGTGACGGCGATCGAGATCAACGGCACGTTCTACCGGACGCAGACGCCGGCAAGCTTCCGGAAATGGCGCGACGAGACGCCGGAGGGTTTCGTCTTTTCGCTGAAGGGCCCGCGCTTTCTGACCCACCGCAGCGAATTGGCCTCGGCCGCACCGTATATGCAGCGTTTCTTCGACAGCGGCTTTCTCGATCTCGGCGACAAGCTCGGCCCGATCCTGTGGCAGTTCGCACCGACCCTGCAATTCGATGCCGCCGATTTCGCGGCGTTTCTCGCGCTGCTGCCAGCCGAACTCGGCGGCCGCGCGATGCGCCATGTCGTCGAAGTCAGGCATCCAAGCTTTCGCGTGCCGGGGTTCTTCGACCTGCTGCGCGAACGCCGCATTGCCGTGGCGCAGGTCGAGGACGCGAAATATCCGGCCTTTGATGAAGTGACGGCACCGGATTTCGTCTATTTGCGATTGCGCCGCTGCGCCGAAGAAGAGGCGACCGGCTATCCGCCCGCCGCGCTCGATGCGTGGGCGGCGCGCGTCCGCGATTGGGCCGGCGACGGGCGCGACGTGTTTCTCTATTTCATCAACGGCGCCAAGGTGCGCGCCCCTGCCGCCGCGCAGGCGCTGCTCGCCCGGTTGCGGTGATTTTTACCCCACCGCCGGGTTACGGGCGAACAGCGCGACGAAAAACCCATCGGTGCCGTGGCGAGCGGGCGAGAGACGCAGATAGTCGTCGCCGCCGGGGGATGCGCCGCCGATCGCTTCTTCCCAGGCGCGCGCCACCGGATGGAGTGCGAAATCGGCGTGCGCCGCGAGAAACCCCTCGGCCTGCACCTCGTTTTCCTCGCGCAACAGCGAGCAGGTGACGTAGACGAGGCGGCCGCCCGGCTTTACGAGCCGCGCGGCACTCTGGAGGATGTCGCGCTGGCGCACGACAAGCTCGGCGAGATCGGCGGGGCCGGCGCGCCATTTGGCATCGGGGTTGCGGCGCCAGCTGCCGATGCCAAGGCAGGGCGCATCGACAAAGACGAGGTCGAAGCCACCATTCTTTCCGTTGGGGGCGTGATGCTTGACCCACGGGTCGCGCTCGCTCGCCAGCACGCGCCGCTCGGCGTTGTTGATCCCGGCGCGGCGCAGCCGCCGACCGGCGCGCTCCAGCCGCCAGGCCGCCGTGTCGCACGCGACGAGCTTGCCGCGGTTGCCCATCTGCGCCGCCAGCGCCAGCGTCTTGCCGCCGGCGCCGGCGCAGAAATCGACGACGCGCATACCCTGCCGTGCCCCGGCCAGCAGCGCGGCAAGCTGCGAGCCCTCGTCCTGCACCTCGACGAGCCCCTGTTTGAACGCGGCGGTGCCGGCGAGCGGCACGCGGTGCTTGAGGCGCAGGCCGAGCGGCGAGAACGGCGTCGGCTCGGCCGCGATTTGCTCGGCAGCGAGCGCGCGCCGCGCCGTCTCGCGGTCCGCCTTCAGAATGTTGACGCGCAGGTCGATCGGCGCCGGCGCATTGAGCGCGGCGACCTCGTCTTCGAGGCGGCGGCCGTAGACGGCCGCCAGATGCGGTTCCAGCCATTGCGGGATGTCGCAGGCGACGGCGCGCGGCATCTCGGGATGCGTCGGCGAGCGGCCGGCGAGGCTCTGCGCGAGTCGCTTTTCCGCCGGCGCCAGCGCCGCCGGGCGAAACCGGCCGCCGTCGAAACTCGCCGCGATATCTGCCTCGCCCCATCCGTCGAAAATCAGCAGCGCGGCGATGATGCGGCTGCGGGCCGCGGGCGCGATTTGAGCGTGGGATGCGCGGGTGATCCACCAGTCGATGCTCGCGCGGCGGCGTAAGACGGCATAGACATGCGCCGAGACGCTGGCGCGGTCCTTGGCGCCGATATAGCGCCGCTTACGGAAATAATCGGCGGCGATGTCGTCGGCCGGCCGCGCGCCGCTCTCGATCTCGGCCGAAATGTCGATCGCCGCCGCGATCCGCGCCCCAGGGGTCACGCCGCCCCGCCCCAGCAGCCGTCATGGCCGGGCATGTCCCGGCCATGACCGGAGGTTGCAGAAATATCAAGATTGCCGGATCACAAATCCTGGCGATAGTTCGGGCTCTCGCGGGTGATCGCGATGTCGTGGACATGGCTTTCGCGCAAGCCGGCGCCGGTGATGCGGACGAACGTGCAGTTCCGCTGCATTTCGGCAATCGTGCCGTTGCCTGTGTAGCCCATCGCCGCGCGCAACCCGCCGATCAGCTGGTGGATGATGTGTCCGACCGGCCCCTTGTGCGCGACGCGGCCCTCGACCCCCTCGGGCACGAGCTTCAGCGTGTCGGTCACTTCCTGCTGGAAATAGCGGTCGGCCGAGCCGCGCGCCATCGCCCCGATCGACCCCATGCCGCGGTAATATTTGTAGCTGCGGCCCTGGTACAGAAAGACTTCGCCGGGGCTCTCGTCGGTGCCGGCGAAGAGCGAGCCGATCATCGCGCAATCGGCGCCGGCGGCGATCGCCTTGGCGAGGTCGCCGGAAAACTTGATGCCGCCATCGGCGATGACCGGGACGCCGTGCTTGCGGCATTCCTCGACGGCATCGACGATCGCGGTGAATTGCGGCACGCCGACCCCGGCAACCATGCGGGTCGTGCAGATCGATCCAGGCCCGATGCCGACCTTTACAGCGTCGGCACCGGCCTCGATGACGGCACGGGCGCCGGCGGCGGTCGCGACGTTGCCGACGATGACCTGCGTGTAGTTCGACATATGGCGGATCTCGCCGACGGCGTCGAGCACGCGCGCCGAATGGCCGTGCGCGGTATCGACGACCATGATGTCGACGCCGGCGGCGAACAGCGCCTCGGCCCGCTCCAGCTCCTTCTTGCCGGTGCCGCAGGCGGCGGCGACACGCAGCCTGCCCTGCTCGTCCTTGGCCGCATGCGGGAAAAGCTGCGCCTTCTCGATGTCCTTTACGGTGACGAGGCCGGTGCAGCGGTATTCCTTGTCAACGACGAGCAGTTTCTCGATGCGGTGCTGGTGCAGGAGGCGCTTCGCATCATCGCGCGAGACGCCCTCGCGCACCGTGACGAGATGATCCTTGGTCATCAACTCGGCGACCGGCTGGCGCGGGTCGCTCGCGAAACGCACGTCGCGGTTGGTCAGGATACCGACGAGGCGGCCGGGCTGGGCGCCGCGTTCGACGACCGGGATGCCGGAGATCTTGTTGTCGGCCATCAGCCGCAGCGCATCGGCCAAGCTCTCGTCCGGGTGGATGGTGACCGGATTGACGACCATCCCGGCCTCGAATTTCTTGACTTTGCGGACTTCGGCCGACTGTTCGGCGATGCCCATGTTGCGGTGGACGACGCCAAGGCCGCCCGCCTGCGCCATCGCGATCGCCAGCGCGCCCTCGGTCACCGTGTCCATCGCCGCCGAGATGAGCGGAATCCCCAGCTCGATCTCGCGGGTGACGCGCGCTCGCGTGTCGGTCTCGCCGGGCAGGATGCCGGAGGCGGCCGGCACCAGCATCACATCGTCGAAGGTCAGCGCCTGCCGGATTTCCATTGCGCCACACCGGGATTGTTTGATGCGCAGATATGTGGGGTGCGCCGCGCCGCGGTCCAGTTCCGCCGCCGATCGCAGGCGCGGCGCGGCTATGTGCCGCCGCGGTAGCCGCGGGCGACGACATAGGTTTCCGCCGATTCGGTGCGGCTCGCGGCCGGCTTCGCATGCCGCAGCTCGGCGAAGGCACGCTTCAGGGCGGTGAGCAACTGCCCTTCGGCACCGCCCTGGAACACCTTAGCGATGAACGCGCCCCCGGGCCGCAGCAGCGTTTCGGCCAATGCGAAGGCGTCCTCGGCCAGCCCGACGATGCGCAGATGATCGGTCGCGGCGTGGCCGGTCGCCGGCGCCGCCATGTCGCTGAGCACAAGGTCGGCCGGGTGGCCGCCGAGCGCGGCGCGAATTTGCGCCGCCACCGCGGGATCGCGGAAATCGCCTTGCAGGATCGTTGCGCCGGGCACCGGGTGCATCGCGTCGAGGTCGATGCCGACGATCTTGCCGCGCGGGCCGACCCGCTCGGCGGCAACCTGCGTCCAGCCGCCGGGGGCGCAGCCGAGATCGACGACGATCCGGCCAGCGGCCAGCAGATGAAACCTCGCATCAAGCTGGATCAATTTGAATGCGGCGCGCGAGCGATAGCCGCGGCGCTGCGCCTCGGCGACGTAGGGATCGTTCAGCTGGCGCTGCAGCCACTCGGTCGAGGAAGGGCTGCGCCGCCGCGCCGTCCTGACGCGCACTGCGAGCGGCCGCCCGCTTGATCGCCCACGACCCCGCCCTGTCAAGCGCCTGGCTCGCTGTCGCGCGGACCGTGCATCAGGTCGTAGAGGATGCCTTCGCGGATGCCGCGATCGGCGACGCGCAGCCGGCCGACCGGCCAGGTCGCGCAGATCGCGTCGAGAATGGCGCAGCCGCTCAGCACGAGATCGGCCCGCTCGCGGCCAACGCACGGGTTGGCGGCGCGGCCCTCGAGATCAAGCCGCGCGAGATGGCGCGAGACGATGTCGATCTGGTCGAAGGTCAGCATGCTGCCATCAACCAACGCGCGGATATAGCGCGGCAATGCCAGGCTCACGCCGGCCAGCGTCGTCACCGTGCCGGAGCTGCCCAGCATCTGCACTTGCCGCGCCCGCACCTCGCGGCGGATGCCGTGCACCTTCTCGAACGGCGCCAGCGCCGCCTCTGCCTCGGCGATCATCGCACGATAGATTGTCGGCGACACCTCGACGCCGCCGAACCGCTCGGTAAATGTCACGACGCCAAACGGCAGCGACACCGATCCGAGGATGTCGAGCCGCGGCTGGGTGCCGCGCACCCGCTCGTGCCGCAGCCAGACGATTTCGGTCGAGCCGCCGCCGATATCGAAGACGATCGCGTAGGGGACGCGTGGATGCAGCAGCGGCGCGCAGCCGGTCACGACGAGCCGCGCCTCCTCGCCCGTCGAGATGATTTCGAGCTCGATGCCGAGTTCGTCGCGCACCTGCGCCAGAAACTCGCGGCAATTCGCGGCGCGGCGGCACGCCTCGGTCGCGACATAGCGGCCGCAGGTGACGTGGCGGTTCGCCAGCTTGCCGGCGCACACGCGCAGCGCGTCGAGCGTGCGGGCCATCGCGGCGTGCGACAGGCCGCCCGAGGCGGCCAAGCCTTCGCCGAGCCGGACGATGCGGGAGAACGCGTCGACGACGCGAAAGCCGCCACCGGCGCGGCGCGCGATCAGCAGCCGGCAATTATTGGTGCCGAGATCGAGCGCGGCGAATGTCGGCGACGCCAGACGCGGCGGCGCGACGTCTCGGCTCCCGGCGAGATCGACGGAAGGCGCCCGCTCGGCACGCAGCATCGCAGCGCCCGACCCGAGGTCCGGACGAACCGACCCGACGTTGTGCGGCACACTGCTCGACACCGGTGACAATCCCGCGCTGCCTAGCAATGGTAACGCAGCGCGCCGGCGAATCGAAGAGGGCGATGATTCGGCGCTTGCCGGTCGACGACACGCGACGACGACGCGGCAGGCAGGCACGCGATCCGGCAAGCCTTCTCCGCCCGGTCACGCCGACGGCAGGCAGGATTGCGCCCGCAGCTCGATGCCGTTGAGTGCATTGATGCCGGCCAGCCCGAGCAGTTGGTTGATCGGGACGACCGACTGGAAGGTATAGGTCGCGCTGACTTCCGGCCCGCCGCACTGGCTCGCCGGCGTCGTCGTGGCTGAGCTGTACGTAAAGTTGATGGTGCCGCTGGTCATGCCGAAAACGTGATTTTGCGCATATTGGACGATGACCGAGCCGGCGTCGCTCGAATTGGCCGGGATTGCCGCGTAGCGCGCGGCGTACTCGCAGGCGTATTGCAACACCGACTGGATCCAGAGGAGCCGCCCCAACTCTTCGATGCCGAGCAGGAACGCGAACAGCAGCGGCAACAGGATCGCCGTCTCGATTGCAGCGGCGCCGCGATTGGCGCGCCAGAGCCGCGCGCGCCGCACTCGAGCGCCGCCGCCAGGGCTCAGCATGTCTGGCCCCCCTCGCAAATCGCGGTGGCGCTGCCCGTCAGCGTGATGACCTGGCCCAAACCGGGCCACCGTGGAAAGAACGGCGTGTAGTTGTAACTGACCGTTACGGTGGCATAACCCGTTGCCGTGCCGCCGATGGAGCAACTGGCACCGCATTGCACAGGCGTTGTCATGCCGCCGCTGCCGTTTGGGCAGCCGCAAGTCGAATTGCCGCTTGATGCTGCGACTGAAAAGCTGATTGCGCCACTGGGCAGGTTGGTCGCATACAAAATGGCAGTCTGCAAACCCGACGGCACGCCGCCGCTGCACGACGAGATGCCGCAGTTGAAGGCATTGTACTGCGCCCAGTCTGCGCCGGCCTGGGCCGCGTTCTGCACTTCCATGCGATACCAGAAGGCGCGCCCGTAATCGATGACGCCAAGAGTCATCAGCGCCAGAATGCCGGCGATGCAGGCGAACTCGATGGCCGTCGCGCCTGCGTTGTTCCTCGGCAGCCCGCTGCACCCGATCACTGCACTCCCCCGGTTATTGCACGAGTTCAACCGACCCGAGATAATTATAGTCGGGGTTGCGAATGTAGGTGTAACTGGTGTTTCCGACCGTATAGGTACAGAATGCCAGATCGACGTTTGCCGGCCCCTTGACCGTGACCTGTGAGGCCTCGACCTGGCTGCAGTTGGTGGCGCCGCTGGCGTTCAGCGTCGAGCCGGTGCCGGTCAGGGTGGTCACGCTGGTGCCGGCGACGCCCGACGATGTCGCCCCGACGTAGAGCGTGCGCGCCGGGTCGTAAACCGCGCCGTTGATCGCGATGCTGGCATTGGGGCCGATCGAATCCGACACGCTGGAGCTCATTGAACCGGAAACCCAGATGGCCATTCCTTCGAGGTCAGACGCGAGGGTGAGTCCCGAGACACCGGCGTAGTTCGAGCTGAAGTTCGTCGGGGCGGTCCATAACGGGACGCACGAAAGCAGGCAGGATGACGGCTCGATCTGCGTGTATTGCGGCGCGGTGATCGCAAAGCAGGTGCTGCCGGTGCCGCCGTAGGGTGTCAATTGAACCTGGTTCGTGCCGGAGGCAGGGCTCGGCATCACATAGATCGTGACGCCGCCGGTCGCGTTGACGCCGCCGCCGCTGCACTGTCCCCACGCGGCATCTGCTTGCGGCTTGCCCTGGGCGTTGTTGCAGGTGCCGGTCGTGCTCGAATAGGTGTCGCCGGAATTCTGGCAGGTATAGGTCATCGTCGCGCTGCTGCTCGGCAGCTGCATCCCGACGCCATACAAGACATACAGGCCGGACGGCATCATGCTGCCGTCCCACGGGACGAAATTCGGCGGGCTGTTCGGGTTCGAGGCATTCTGGCAGTAGACGCCGGGACCGTCGTAATTGGCGAGTGCGCTGCCGCTGGTGCCGGCGGGCGGCAAATTTACATGGATGCCATCGGCTACGCTCTGTCCGGTCGGGACATAATCGCCGGTATAATAATCGCAACCATTCCCCAGCTTTCCGCCGGTCGGGCTGGGCGTTCCCGG
>DATJSO010000210.1:0-14606 GCA_035504075.1 Allostellaceae bacterium
CCCCTCACGGCAAAGGAGTCGATAACAGAATCCCACTTCTGCGGCACTGCAACAACACCGTCCAAACCGCCCAAAACCGCGCCGCGCATGCCGCCAATCCGGTCCCCCCGGCTCAGTCAGTCAAATGCGATTCCCCTGGGGCCGCGGCCGAAGCCGATTGACTCGCCCCGATCGGCCCGTGAGGATCGCGCGATGAAGCGGGAGATCGTCACGATCGCCGGATCGCCGGGTTCGGGGAAGTCCTCGACCGCGAAGGCGCTCGCCGCCTCCCTCGGGTTTCGCCACTTTTCGTCGGGCGATATCTTCCGTCAGCTGGCGGCCGAGCGCGGCCTGTCGATCGAGGCAATGAACATCTCGGCCGAACTGCAGCGCGACATCGACCTCAGGGTCGATAACCTGCTGCAACAATTATATGCCCAGCAGGACCGGCTAGTCATCGATTCGCGCATGGCGTGGCATTGGATGCCGGAATCGTTTCGGGTGTTCCTGATCCTCGATCCGGCGACGGCCGCCGAACGGGTCTTCGCCCAGGTGCGCGGCGCCGGCCGGATGAGCGAGGACGCCGCCTCGCTCGACGAGATGCGCCGCAGCATTGAACGGCGGGCGACGAGCGAGCAGAAACGCTATGCGGCGCTCTACGGCGTCAACGCGACCGAGCCGTTGAACTTCGATCTCGTCATCAACACGAAATACAACGGCCTGGACGCGGTGACGGCGATCGTGCGCGCCGCGTATCAGGCATGGCAGGGCGGCGACGCGGCAGATTGAGCCGGCCGCGCCCCGCTCATTCGAGGTTCTGCACCTGCTCGCGAAACTGCTCGATCGCCGCCTTCAGCGCCAGCCCGGCTCGCGTCAATTCGATGTCGGCCGATTTCGAGCACAGCGTATTGGCTTCGCGGTTCAGCTCCTGGCACAAGAAATCGAGCTGCCGCCCGACAGAGCTGCCGGCGTCGCCGCCGCCGCTCTGCAACAGTTCGCTGGCCTGAGCGATATGGGCGCCCAGGCGGTCCAGTTCCTCGCGCACATCGGCGCGCACGACGAGCAGCGCCAATTCCTGCGCGACCCGTTCTTCCGGCATGCCCGAGGCCAGCCCGGCGAGTTCGGCGAGCTGTGCTTCGAGGCGGGCGCGGAGCGCCGCCGGCTGCGCCGCCGCCGTGCCGGCGGCCGCCCCGACCAGGGCCTGCAACTCGCCGCACTGCGCCGACAGCAGCCGGAACAGCCGCGCGCCCTCTTCGCGGCGGGCGGCGACGAGCCGGTCGAGCGCGACGGACCAGCCGTCGAGCAGCGCGGCGCGGCGGCGCTCGATGACGGCTTCCGGCTCGTCCTCGACGGTTTCGATGACGCCGCGCAGCGCGATCAGCCCGTCGAGCCGCGGCGGCGCGATGTCGAGCCTGCCGGCCATCTCGCCGGCAAGCTCGCCGAGCAACGCGACGATCTGCGCCAGCATGTTGCGGTTGACGCGGATCGCCGGCGGCGCGAGACGCGAAAGCGTCAGCGTCGCGGCGATGCTGCCGCGCCGACAGAGGCGTGCGAGCGCGGCGCGGGCCGGCGCCTCCAGCGCCTCGAAGCCGGGCGGCAGGCGCAGCCTGAGATCGAGCCCGCGGCCGTTGACGCTGCGCACCTCCCAGACCCAGGCGATGCCGTCGGCCTCGCCCTCGGCCCGGGCAAACCCGGTCATGCTCGCCAATGCCACCGCCGCCGCCCCTATGCCGCCGTTACGGCGCGGTTATAGCGGCGCGCGAACGGGCCAACAATGCCGGCCGGTCAGCGTGCGCGGGTACGGCAGCGGCGAGAGCGCGACGGGCGGCAGGGATGCCGGTAGGCGGCGTGCCGCACGGCGAATCGCCGGCCGTGATGCGCGGCCCGTCGTCCGACCGGATGACCGGGCGCCGCGGCGGCGGCCGCGGGCGGCGGGAGGGCTTTCGCGGCCGGGTCGGCAGCCGGCGCCGGCGCGACGGCAGCGCCGATCGCAGCGGCGGGCTTCAGATACGTGTCGATGTTGCGGGTCTGATCGGCGAGCGTCTTCGAGAAGACATGGCCGCCTTTGCCGTCGGCGACAAAGTAGAGATCGTCGGTCGGCTCCGGCTGCATCGCGGCGCGCAGCGAGGCGCGTCCCGGGTTGTCGATGGGGCCGGGCGGCAATCCCTTGACGCGATAGGTATTGTAGGGCGAAGCGATCGCCAGGTCGGCGTGCGTCAGCGTGTGGTCGGGCGCTGCCGCACCGTTCGCCGGCGCTGGGGCGATCTGTTCGAGCGCGTACAGCACCGTCGGATCGGCATCGAGCGCCATGCCGCGGCGCAGCCGGTTGATGTAAACGCCGGCGATATGCGCCCGCTCGGCCGGTACGGCGGTCTCCTTCTCGACGATGGAGGCCAGCGTTACCGCGTCTTCCGGCCGGGTCAGCGGCAGGCCGGGCCAGCGCTGCTGCCACAATCGGCCGACGACGTGCACCATCGCGCGCCGCATGCGGGCGAGCAGCGCCTGCCGGCTCTCGCCGTAGCTGTAGATGTAGGTGTCGGGAAACAGCGAGCCTTCCGGCGGCACCGGTCCGGGATCGCCGGTGAGCGCCCGGGCGGCGCGCACCAGCGCGACGACCTGCGGGCTGGTCAACCCTTCGGGGATTGTCAGCTTGTGGCGGACCATGCGCCCGCCGGCGATGATCGCGAGCACCTCGATCGCGCTGGCACGCGCCGGAAACTGGTACTCGCCGGACTGCAAGCCGTGGCCGCGGCCCGACAGCTCGGCGATCGCCGCGAAGGTCAGGGAGTGGCGGATCACCCCGTCGCGCGCCAGCAGTTCGGCGATCGCAACGAGGCCGGTATGGCTGGGGATCACCAGGGTCGTCGGGCCGGCGAGCGGGCCTGGACGCTGCGCGTCGCGAGAGAGCCACCAAGTCGCGCCGGCGGCCAGCACGACCGCCGCGGCGAGGCTTGTCAACATCCAGCCCATCAGGCGCAGCAGCTTCAGCATCGCCCGCTCCGCGTGCCGTTGCCCGCCCCGCACATGCGCCGCCGCCGCGGCGCCGCGGCGCCTGTCACCGCAGCGACGCCGGCGTGCCGAAGATCAGCGAAGCATTGGTGCCGCCAAACCCGAACGAGTTGGTCAGAACATGATCGACGCGGCGCCGGCGCGCCTCTTTCGGCACCAGGTCGATATCGCAGGAGGGCGAGGGATTGTCGAGATTGAGGGTCGGCGGCACGACGCCGTCGCGCATCGCCAGGATCGAGAAGATCGCCTCGACGCTGCCGGCGGCGCCCAAGAGGTGGCCGATCGCCGATTTGGTCGAGGACATCGATAATTTGTAGGCGTGCTCGCCGAACAGGCGCTTGACCGCGCCCAGCTCGATCTCGTCGCCGAGCGGCGTCGAGGTGCCGTGCGCGTTGATGTAATCGATGGCGTCCGGGGCGAGCCGCGCGCTCTTCAGTGCATTGCACATCGAGCGGAAGGCGCCATTGCCGTCCTCGGCCGGCGCGGTCAGGTGGAAGGCGTCGCCGGACATGCCGTAGCCCAGCACGCGGGCGTAGATCTTGGCGCCGCGCCGGTGCGCATGCTCGAGTTCCTCGAGCACCAGGACGCCGGCCCCCTCGCCCATGACAAAGCCGTCGCGCGCCTCGTCCCATGGCCGCGAGGCGCGCTCCGGCGCCTCGTTGAAGCCGGTCGACAGCGCGCGCGCCGCGGCAAAGCCGGCGATGCCGAGCCGGCAGATCGCGGCCTCGGCGCCGCCGCAGACCATGACATCGGCATCGTCGAGCATGATCAGCCGCGCCGCGTCGCCGATCGCATGCGCGCCCGTCGAACAGGCGGTTACGACGGCATGGTTCGGCCCCTTGAAGCCGTAGCGGATCGACACGTTGCCGGAGGCGAGATTGATCAGGCAGGACGGAATGAAAAACGGCGAAATACGCCGCGGGCCGCGCTCGGCCAGGGTCAGCGCAGCGTCGTTGATGCCGGGCAGGCCGCCGATGCCGGAGCCGATCATGACGCCGGTACGCTCGCGCTCCGCCTCGTTCTCGGGCTGCCAGCCGGCGTCCTCGACCGCCTGAACCGCGGCCGCCATCGCAAAGATGATGAATTCGTCGACCCGCCGCTGATCCTTCGGCGGCACCCAATCGTCGGCGTTGAACAGGCCGGCCGCACGGTCGCCGCGTGGCACCTGCGCCGCTATCCGGGCCGGCAGATCCGATACGTCGAAGGATTGGATCGCCCGCACCCCTGAGGTGCCGGCGACGAGGCGATGCCACACCGTCTCCAGGCCGATGCCGAGCGGCGTCACGAGTCCCATGCCGGTGACAACGACCTGCCTCATGAACGACCCGCCCCGAATGCGGCGCAATCAGCGCTGTACGGCACGCGTCAGCTGTGCGCCTCGATGAAGTTGACCGCATCCTTGACGGTAACGATCTTTTCGGCCGCGTCGTCGGGGATCTCGCAGCCGAATTCCTCCTCGAAGGCCATGACCAGCTCGACCGTGTCGAGGCTGTCCGCCCCCAGATCGTCGATGAAGCTGGCATTGTCGGTGACTTTCGCCTCGTCAACGCCGAGATGCTCGACGACGATCTTCTTGACCCGCTCGGCGACGTCGCTCATTCGCTCTATTCCTCGGTTGCGTGCTGCTTCGGTTGCTCGACCGGACGCGGCCTGCGGCAGGTCCAGGCGGCGGCCCGGTCCGCGGTCTCGTCGGTGCGCCGTCCGCGATCGCGGCTCCCCCAAGGCCGGGTGACATAACACGAATGCGGGCGCCGTGAAAAGTTCCCCCGGCGATGGTCCCGCGGTCGCAGGCGCGCCCGGCTTTCGCCTCAGAACATCGCCATGCCGCCGTTGACGTGCAAGGTCTGGCCGGTGACGTATGCCGCTTCGGCGCTTGCCAGATACACCGCGGCGGCGGCGACATCGTCGGGCAATCCGAGGCGCGCCATCGGGATCTGCGCCGCGATGCGGCCCCTCTGCTCGTCCGAAAGGCGCTCGGTCATCGCCGTCGCGATCAAGCCGGGAGCAATGCAATTGACGGTGATGCCGCGCGCCGCGACCTCGATCGCCAAGGATTTCGCCATGCCGACGAGCGCCGCCTTGGCTGCGGCATAATTGGCCTGGCCGGGGTTGCCGGTGGCGCCGACGACCGAGCCGACGCAGATGATTCGGCCGTGGCGGCGCCGCACCATGCCGCGCAAGGCGGCGCGGCAGAGGCGGAAGGCGGCGGTCAGGTCGATGTCGAGGACCGTCTGCCAATCCTCGTCGCGCATGCGCAGCGCGAGGCCGTCGCGGGTGATGCCGGCATTGTTGACGAGGATGTCGAGACGGCCGCCGAGCGCCGCCTCGGCAGCATGCACGAGCCGGTCGGCACTGGCGGCGTCGGCGAGGTCGGCGACGAGCGGGTGGGAGCCGTCGCCAAGGTCGGCGGCGAGTGCCTGGAGGGCAGCCTCGCGGGTGCCGGCGAGCGCGACCTGCGCGCCGCGGGCATGCAGGGCACGGGCGATCGCGCCGCCGATGCCGCCCGAGGCGCCGGTTACCAGCGCGGCCTGGCCCGACAGGGAGAACATCACGGCGCCGTCTACAACCGCTTGACGAGGGCGTCGATATCGTCGGGGGTGCCGACCGAGACGGCGGCGAGGGCGCGGTCAATGCGGCGCACGAGGCCGGACAGCACGCGGCCGGCGCCCAATTCGACGACCTCCTCGACACCGTTCTGCGCGAACAGCTCGATCGTTTCGCGCCAGCGCACCATGTGGGTCACCTGCTCGACGAGCAGTTCGCGGATCGCGTCCGGGTCCTGCGTCGCCGCGGCGGTAACATTGGCGACGAGCGGCACCACCGGCGCGGCCAGCGTTGTCTCGGCCAGCGCCTCGCGCATGATCTCGGCGACGGGCGCCATCAGCGGGCAATGAAACGGCGCGCTGACCGGCAGCATGACGGCGCGGGCGCGGCGCGCCCCGGCGAGCGCGGCGGCGCGCTCGACTTCGTCGGTGTGGCCGCTGACGACGATCTGCCCCGGGCCATTGTCGTTGGCCAGCGTGCAAACCCGGCTCGTGGCGCCGACCGCTTCGGCACAGATGTCGCGGGCGGCGGCGGGATCGAGGCCCAACAGCGCCGCCATCGCCCCTTCGCCGACCGGCACCGCCTGCTGCATCGCCCGGCCGCGCCGCTTGACGAGCCGCGCCGCATCGGCGGCCGAAAAAGCCCGCGCCGCCGCCAATGCCGAATATTCGCCAAGCGAATGGCCGGCGACGAATGCGGCGCCCTGGGCGATGTCGAGATGCGCCTCGGCCGCCAACACGCGGATCACGGCGAGGCTCGCCGCGAGCAATGCCGGCTGGGCGTTCTCGGTCAGCATCAGCTCGCGCTCCGGGCCCTCGAACATCAGGCGCGACAGATGCTGCGACAGCGCATCGTCGATCTCTTCGAACAGGAGCCGCGCCGGGACGAACGCCTCGGCCAGCGCGCGGCCCATGCCGGGGGCCTGCGACCCCTGGCCGGGAAACACGAATGCTCGTTTCATATCCGCTGCGCCCCCTCCCGCGAGCGCCCGTCATAGCCCCCCGAGAGAGGCTGTCAAGGCTCGGTGCCGCGGCAGAAGCGCAGGTCGTCGCGCTCGTTCTCGTAATCGACGAGCACCTGCTGGAGGATGTTGCTGCGCGGCAACGCTTCGCGCGCCTTCTCGATCGCGTTCAGCTGCGCCGCGCTGTAGTGCACCGGCGCCGGACAACGGCACGGATGCGCCGCGGCCGGATGTCTGTCGACGGTGCCGCAGCCGCCGGGCAGCAACAACAACGCCAGTGTCGCCCACGTTTTCCACCGCATCGATCCCCCCACCCGCCGGCGCACGATGCCGCCCGGCGCGGCGCGGATCAAGGCGAGGATCACGGCAGGCTGGCGGCGAGCGGCAGCGAGGTCGGCAGCGCGATCGCGACGCCGACCTTGGCGGCGAGCGCGACGAGCGTGTTGCCGGCGTCGAGCACCAGGGGCGCGCAGGCGAGATTGAGGCCCTGCGGCACGCCGTTGACAAAGCCCTTGACGTCGGTCGCGGCGACGCGCCCCGCTTCGAACGCCGAGAAGCCGCCGCTGATATCGGCCGGCGCGAGGCTGCCCAATTGCTGCTGCGCCGCCGTCACCTGCGGGATCAGGTATTGGTAGCATTGCACCGCCGCCGAATCGTTGTTGGCCTTCGCGATCGACAGCGCGTTCTGCAGGTCGGCGGTGACGAATGTCGCGAGGCCCTGGAGCGGCGCGGCGGCGGCCGACGCCGCCGTTGACGCCGGCGCTGACGCTGACGCGGTGCCCGTCGCTGACGCGGTGCCCGTCGCCGGCGACGGCCCGGCGCAGGCCGACAGGCCGAACACGAGCGCGCCGACGAGCAGCACCGGCACAATCGCGCGCGTTGCCGCTGCGGCGGCGGGTGTCTCCGGCAGCAGCACGGCCAGCAGGCCGCCCAGCGCGGCGATGACGCCGAGCGCGGCTTGGACAAGATCGGGGCTGGCCGCGACGTGCGCGGCGCCGAGCAGTATGCCGACGAAGCCCGCATAGCTGGACGCTTCCCGCATGCGGGCGATCAGGTATTGCAATATGTTCATCGCGGTTGGGCCTTTCAGACAACAAAAAGCCGCCATCGCTGGCGGCCGATTGCGGTTATGCGCGGCGGCGAGCGCTTACCCCGTCGCGCTCCCGGCCGGCGAGGCGAGGGAGAGAACGGCGGCGGGGTCCCGCGGCGGCAGCGCGCCGGTCGAAAACCAGAGGGCGAGTTCGGCCGCGGTGCCGACCCAGATCGAGCGATCGACCGGTCCGGCGATGCCGGCAACGCGGCCAGCCGGGGTATACTGGTGGAAGTCGTAGGGCCGGCCGTCCTGCCATGAGGCGGCGCGGCCCGGCGGCAGGCGCGGCGCGCGGGCGACGAGGTTCCGGTAATCGCCGCCGCGGTCGCCGCGTGGATAGGCCGGCAGCATCAGCGGCCAGCGCGACAAGACCGGATCGGCCGCAGGCAATTGCGAAAATCCGTAATAGGCGAGCGGGTCGCGCCCGGCATGCTCGCGGACGGCGTGGCCGCAGGCGACGAGCGCCGCCGTCGGCGCCGCGCTCTCCCAGTCGATCATCGCCGCCTCGCCCGCCGCAAGGCCGGCCGCGGCGAGAAAATGTGCCGCCTGACGGTCGGGGTCGCTGCCGTCGAGGAAATGATAAGGCACAACGAGAAGGCCGACGGCCGCGGCGGCGGCGCGGTTGCGGGCGAAGGCCGGATCGACGAAATGCTCGCCCTGCGTCGCCTTGACGAAGGTCAGCGCGATGCCCGCCGCCGCGACGGCGGGCCAATCGATCGCGCCGTTGTGGTGCGACACGTCGATGACGGCGTCAAAAGCCGCCGGCGGCAGCGGACACGCGGTCAGCGCCATTTGCGGTCCTCCTTTTGCACCAGTTCGGTGCGCAGGTCGCCGATCGCCTGCATGACGCGCGACAGCGCAGCGCGCATCTCGGCCTGGAACTGGCGCTCGTCGCTGCGCCGCTCGTCGAACTGGTGTTCGAGCATCGACAGCCGTGCCTCGTGCCCGGCGAGCGCCACCTGAAATTCGGTGCGCTGCATGTCGAGATCGGAGCGCAGGCTGATATAGCCGCCGATCACGCCGCCGCCGACCGTCGTCGCGACGACGACGGCCTGCACGAGGTGGCCGAGGTTGATGTCAGGGCTGAAATGCGGATGCAGCATACGATGTCCCCAGAAGCGTAGCGGGCGGCTAAAAATCGGCCAGCGTCGCGACCGCCGACACAAGCCTGCCGGACGTGACCGCGGCGGTCAGTGCGATGCACAGGTAGTTGCCGGGATTAACGTAGAGGTAGGGCGCGCCGGCATTGTCGAGCGCAACGCCCGGGATCGTCGCCGCGCCGAGGATGCCGACCGGCGGCGTGCCGGCGACATTGCCGGCCGAGGCCGGTACCGACACCGCGGCGATCGGGTAAGCGGCGCCGCCGGTGACAACGCCGCCCGACAGCGAACCGCCGACATTGACGACGAGCTGCAATGTGTACGCGTTCGTGTCGGTGTTTGTCGCGACGATCGACGACACCTTACTGGCGTTGGCGCCGCCGGTGACAAGCGGCACCAGGCCGGTGCCGTTGCTGTTGACGA
Source organism: Allostellaceae bacterium (assembly GCA_035504075.1). Taxonomy (GTDB): domain Bacteria; phylum Pseudomonadota; class Alphaproteobacteria; order ATCC43930; family CGMCC-115725; genus DATARH01. The sequence goes on from DATJSO010000210.1 coordinate 9,107, forward strand.
TCTGCGCCAAAGCGCTGCGCGGCGTCTGCGGCAGGATCGCGCTGTTCGGGGTCAGGGCCATGCTCACCTCTCCGCTGGTTGATGTGTCAGAGTGGGCTGAAGGCGGCGAGCGCCGCCGCCTGGGCGAAGGCGGCGGCCGCGACGTTGGTGCCGCCGGTGCGATACCAGGCCGCGTTTTCGGCGTGATACTGCCAGCGCAGCGCGCCGTTCTGCCCGAGGCCGGCGGCGCCGATGACGCTCTGTCCGGCGGCGGGATCGACCGTCAACAGCGCGATCGGCTGTGTTGCGACGACGAGAAACTCGTCGCCGTCATTGGGCGCCGACGGCAGCACGATGGTCAGCGCCGACAGGGGCCCCGCGGCGTCGATGATATAGGCGGCGAGATGCGCGCCGGCGACAAGCGTCGCGCCGCTCGACGGCTGCTCGTAGGAGTAGTTTGCGCCGATCGGGCGCAGCGGCCAGCCGCCCGGCGTCGCGCCGTCGTGCACGCGCAACGACCAGTCGTCGGTATTGACCGTCACCTCGCCGGCGGGGCCCGTATAGGCGATGTTTTGCGCGCTGTTGCCGCGCGCGTGCTGCACCTGGGTGTGACTCACTGTCGAGGCTCCTTTTCACTCGCTACAACGGCGTTCCAAGATCGATGTCGAGGCCGACCGCCAGTGACAACGGCCCGAAATCGGCCGTCGCGCCGACCGCCTCGCTGACGAGACCCCAATCCTGGGATGTCGCGCCGGCGAGGGCGGTGATGATGGGGTTGTTCGCGGCGACGACGATCCCGGCGCCGGTCAGCGACACCGCCGTCGCCTCGACGTCGGCGAGCGACTGCAAGGCCTGACCGAAGACGTTGAAGGCCGGCAACTTCAGATAGATCGTGCGGCCGACGAAACTGGCCGGGTAGGGATATTTGAAGATCGACGGGTCGCCCGGCCCAAAGCGCGCAAAAGCCGCGCCCGCGGCGTGGTTCGCGATCGTCGTGCCGTAGGCGCCGCGCCGCAGATAGGTAAGGTTGTAGTTGAACTGCGCGGTCAAGATCGCGGTTTCGTAGGCCAGCAGCTCGCCATCGCAATAGCACAGCGTCACCAGCCCGTCGGCGTCGGCTTTGGTGCCGGACACGAGCTGGCCGCGGCTCATCGACAGATCGATCGACAATGTGTCGATCGTGTCGGGGTCGGGCCCTGCCGGCAGATCGGCGGTCAGCACGCCCTGCCGCGCCCCGGCAAGAGCCTCGCCGGCCTGCGCATAGGTGTCGCCGTCGGTCGAGACGTAGACGACGCAGCCGCCCCAATTCGCGCCGCCCGTTGCAATGCACCACAGCTCGGCCACGCCGCCGGTGAGCGGGGCCGGCGGCTCGAAGACGACGGCAGGGTTGGTGTCGCCGGGTGCGACAAGCTGCTCGAACAGCGGCGTCCCGGCCGAGGCCACTCGGTTGTAGAGCGTCGCGGTGCCGACGCCGATCGGCGCAATCGTGCCGGGCATCGCGTCACGGCCCCGGCAATTTGCACAAGACGGTCGAATTGAGCTTCAGCGTGCGCCCGTCCGACAGCACCGCGGTTGCCTCCAATACATAGGTGCCACCCGCCGCCGATTGCGGCATGCCGCCGACGAGCGCCACCGAAAAGAACCCGGTCTGCTGGCTCAGCGTCCCGTCCGCCGACGAGCGCACCGCGATTTCGGTTTGCGGTGCGGCGGAAAGGATGCGCGATTGCGCTGCCGGATCGCCGGCCACGCCGAACGGCCACAACTGGCAGGTCCAGCTTGTCGCGACGATCGTCGCGGCGCCTATATCGGCGGTAAAATCGAACGCGAAATTATCGTATTCGCCGACCTCGATCGGGTCGAACGGCGTCACGAGGCGCATGGCATCACCCATCCGTCGTTTTCAAGAGTCGCAGCCGCCCTGGACTCGCCAGATGCCGCCGCCGCCCCGGGCCGGCCAGGATGCGGATGCGGCCCGCCGAGGCGAGGAGCCGCGCCAGCGAGACGGTCACCGTGGCGGCGCCAGCGAGGCATTCGAGCGGCAACGCGGCGTCCGAGGCGACGATCAGCGACAGCGCGCCGCCGCTTTCGAACGCGGCGACCGCGCCGGCGCCCAGCGCTGCCGGCACCTCGGCGGACAGCCCCGCCGCCGGCCGGATCGCGCCGAGCGCTTCGCCGGGCGCCAGCAGCGCCGCGATACGGCTGCTCGGCGACTCGGACAGGGCGGTTGCGGCAAGATGCAGCGCGGCAAGGTTTTCGGGCGGCAGCGGCGACGCGCACAGGACTGCCCGCGCGGCTTCTCCAGGCAGAAAGATGGCGTGCCGCCGGGTCGCCGGTGCTTCGGCCGCGAGTGCGGCGAGCGCGGTGACTGTGATGCCGCCGCCCGACCCTGCCGCGGCGAGCGCGACGCCGATGAAGCCGTTGGCATCGCCGGCGCCGCTCGTCCAATCGCCCGATACGGTGCCGGCGCCGGAATAGAGCTGGTATTCGACGCCCTGGTAGCCGCCGCCGGCGCTGATCAGCGTCCAGCCCGAACCGGCCGAGGGCGACGTCGTGTTGCCGAAGCGGCAAGCGCAGAAGACGCCGCCGCCGGCCGCGTTGCCGACGGTGATGTTCTGCGGGTCGCTCGTCGCCTCGACCGGCAGGTCGCTGGCGGTGTCCCACGTCGGCGCGCCGCCCGTAAGCTCGACACCATCGACCTCGATGAGATCGACCCCGTAGATCGCGCCGCCGGAGACGCTTATCGTCGCGCCCGACAGCACCGACGAAAACCCGGCGGCCACGAGCCAGATCTGGTACGGACTGGTGCCGCCGACGGCTTCCTGTGACCAGGTGAGGCCGCCGCCGGATGCGGTAACGCTCGATGCGCCATTCGTCGTCACGAAGACCAAGAGGACGCCGCTCGTCCCCTCCGTCGTCGCGGTGATATTAACCGTGCCGCTGCCGCTGCCCGCGTAGCCGCCGAGCCGGTATGCCTGGATCGCCATCGCCGGGGATCACGTCGAACTGCCCTGGGTCTGCAGGCTCGCGCCGGGCGAGCCTTCGTAGGCGGCGGAGCCGGCGGCAAGGTCGAGGCGCAGCCACACGGCCAGAGAGCCGGCGGCGCTGCCGGCGCCGGCGGAGGCCGGCAGGTTGCCGCCCGGCACCGCGACTGTCGCCGGTTGCACGGTGAATGTCACCGCGGCCGGCGCCGTCTGCCTGTTGGCGATCGTCGCGGTGTCGTCGAGGGCGGACGGCAGGCCGACATCAAGCGCCGCGCCCGGCGGCAGGGCCGGGCTGTCGCCGGCGATCTCGACCGTCGCCCCGGTCAGCGCCGTCGCCTCATTGTTGTTGTTGACGAAAACCTTTTCGTAATAGGTGCGGTTGGAGCCGCCGGCGACATCGGCCGCCGACCCGACAAAGAGCCGCGTGACGCCGAGCACCTGCGTCGCGGTGCCGGAAAGCGCGGTGCCGCCCGAAGAGCCGGCGAGCTCGAAATGCATGCCCGGATAGACAGAGTAGGTCGTGCCGGATGTCGGGACAGTTCCCCAGTTGCGGTCGACTGCGACGTAATCGGCGCCGAGGCCGCCGGGGTTGACCGCGAGGATGCGGCGCAGCTGATATTCGGCGCCGGTCGGCGTGTTGTTGGTGATCTGGATCACCATGCCGGCCTGCACATCGGCGCCCTGGCCCGATTGCAATTCGATATAGGCGGGCGTGCTGCTCGTCGCGTTGGCGGCATTCTGCGCCGTGCCGCTGGCCGCGGCGGTGCTGGAGATGAGCGCGATGTCGCCGACCGCCTGCGTGCCGCCCGGCGTCGAGAGGCCAAAGGCCGACGCCGCGCCCGATGCCAGCGCCGACAAGAGCCGCTCATAGCTGTTGGCGCTCGTCACCTTCGTCTGGCCATTGAGCGCCAGCGTTTCGCTGTGGATGACACCGGTCGAGTCGCGGCCGGAAAAGGTGATCTTTGTCGCGGTGTCCGACGCCGACGACGAGACGGTCTGATGGGTCGTCGCGGTGAACGGCGGGCTGCCCAGCGGCACGCCGAATTCGATGCGCTTGGTAAAGTCGATCGCGCCGCCGACGGTGTTGCCGTCCGCTTCCGGCATGTCGGCCGCGCCATAGACGCGGATGTCCGAAATCAACACGCTCATGCTCTTTCTGCATCCCTCTTGCTGAAGGTCGTCACGGGGTCAGGCCGGGGATCTCCTCGGCGGATATCGTCAGTTCGCCGTTCTCGTCCTCGTCGATCTGGGTGATGCGCACCGGCGCCGCGGCGAGGCCGACATAGCTGTCGGTCAACAGCACGATGTCCATCGGTTCGAGCAGCGCGTAGCGCCAGCCGACCTTGAACTTGTAGGTGTTGCGGATATAGGCCTTGCGCTGCAGCTGCAGTTGCGCCGACAGGGTCGCACTCGTCACGTTGGTGAACTCATGCGCCTGCACCGGCGGCTCCGAGCGGATGCCGAACTGGTCGATCAGGCCCTGGTCCCACACCGGCACGATCGCCGGGTTGTAGCTGTTGCTGCTGTCGTAATATTCGAGGTTCAGCCAGTTGGTCATCGTCGCCGGATCTTTCCGCGTGACGATGACCGGGTCACTGCTGCCGCCCTGGTCGAGAAAGTCCGCGTCGCCGAACGAGTACTGCCAGTTCAGGTTCGGCGTCCATGCCGCACCGTTGTCGGCGAGTGCGCTGTCGCCGTAGGGAATAAATTTCAGCAGGGCTCCGGACCACACCGGTGCGGTGACGGTCAGGTCGCAGATCTCCTCGATCCAGCGGGCGCACGGCTGCAGGCGTTCCAACAGCAGCGACATCGCCAATTCGGCGCTTTGGCAGTAATCGAGGTAGTCGGCGAGACTGCCGGCCACATCGAGGTTGCCGGCCGGAAACCCGGCGCCGTAGCGCGGGTTCGTCAGCAGATCGTAGATGATGAAGGCGGGGTTGGCGTCGCCGGGATATTCGGGACCGCAGCCGCCGGATCCGAAAATGCCGCCGCCGGCGCCCAGCGTGCTCGAACCGAAGCCCGACACCTCAAAGCTGATGTTCGGCAACGCCGGCGACGATCCCAATTGCATCGGCGTACCGGTGACATAAGTGGTGCCGGAATAGCCGAGCACCGGGCTGTCCGGGTCGGACGACAGGAACACCGGATCGGCCGCCTGCCCGTCGTTGCCGGCATAGGCGTTGAGGCCGATCGTGTTGAAGCCGGCGATGCCGCCATTCGACCAGACACGGTTGTTGAGCGGCGGCGCCGTGCCGAAGCCGAGCGGCGCGCCGGTCTCGACGTCGGTCGGGCCCTGGCAGACCGCAAACGCGACATCGACGGTGAAGTTGGCCCCTGTTTTTTCGCCGCCGACGGGCCGATGCCCTTGCCGCCCTTGCCGCTCGTGCCGCTGCCCTGGAAATTGAAGCCCTCGATCAGGTTGACCGCGACGCGCTGCGTGCCGTAGCAGAGCGGCAGCGGCGAGCCGAACTGCGAAGTGTTGTAGCGCAGCGAATTGACGTTCGGGCCGGCGAACGCGTTGGTGAACGGCGACGGGCCGC
>DATJSO010000211.1:0-18744 GCA_035504075.1 Allostellaceae bacterium
GACCTTCCCCGGAAGATCGACACGCGACAGCAACCGGCGGCGTTCGAGGGAATAATTCGACCACCCGCGGCCCGGGCCGCACGTCAGGTGGAAGTGAATGAGTCCGTCGGTCTTCCAGTCGCGGTCCACAGTCGCCCTGTCAGCGACGGTGCACCACCAGAGGCATCCCTCCTCAAATGTTATCCAAACATACTGGCTCGGTCGTTTCAGAAGGGTGAGGAGTTGATTTAGGTACATACGACGCAATTTAAGGTTGGTCGCTTGATCCTCTAAGCTAAGTCGTTCTACTTCTGCGAAATCACCAGGATTCTCGATCAACTCCGGGGTAATGGCCATACTCCACTCGGCATGTATTTGGCCTTTTGCCTTGGCGTCTTGCCACCATAACCCACCTGGACCGTTTTTCACGTAACGGACGGAGTTTGGAATATCGTCGCCTGCTCCGGGGTCGCTACCGGCGCGCCCAATGCTTTCATCTCTGCCCATAATCCGTTCCAAGTTGCGGCGAGCGATCACGCGTTGCTCGGGCGTCAGCAATGGCTTCGCGCCCGGCTCCGGCTTCTCGAACTCAACGTCGCCGAATTCCCAGGTGAAGCGCGCCCCGCGATCATCACTCTTCTTCATGGCTGAAGCGTCGTCCAAGCGTCGGAGTTGACCCCCAGCGCGCGTTTTGGATTTGGGTAATCACCCCGCCCGTCTCTTGCGGGGGGCGGGGAGGCGGCGGGCGAGGTAGGGGCGCAGGTATTGGCCGGTGTAGCTCTCGGCGACGGCGGCGATGTCTTCGGGGGTGCCGGTGGCGACGATGTGGCCGCCCTGGTCGCCGCCTTCGGGGCCGAGATCGATGATCCAGTCGGCGGTCTTGATGACTTCGAGATTGTGCTCGATGACCAGGACCGTGTTGCCGGCCTCGACCAGCGCGTGCAATACGTCGAGCAGCTTGTCGACATCGGCGAAATGCAATCCGGTCGTCGGCTCGTCGAGAATATACAAAGTCCGGCCGGTGGCGCGGCGCGACAGTTCCTTCGACAGCTTGACGCGCTGCGCCTCGCCGCCCGACAGCGTCGTCGCCGGCTGGCCGATATGGATGTAGCCGAGGCCGACGCGCTGCAACGTCACCAGTTTTTCGCGGATCGCCGGCACCGCGCGGAAAAATTCGGCGCCCTCGTCGACGGTCATATCCAAAACATCGGCGATCGATTTGCCGCGAAACAAGACCTCCAGCGTCTCGCGGTTGTAGCGCTTGCCGTGGCACACATCGCAGGTCACATAGACATCGGGCAGGAAGTGCATCTCGATCTTGATCACGCCGTCGCCCTGGCAGGCTTCGCAGCGGCCGCCCTTGACGTTGAACGAGAAGCGCCCGGGCAGATAGCCCCGCGCCTTCGCCTCGGGCAGACCGGCATACCAGTCGCGGATCGGCGTAAAGCAGCCGGTATAGGTCGCCGGGTTGGAGCGCGGCGTGCGGCCGATCGGCGACTGGTCGATATCGACGATCTTGTCGAGGAACTCGGCGCCCTCCAATGCCGCGAACGGCGCCGCCGCCTCGCGCGCATTGTTGAGCCGGCGCGCCAATGCCTTGTACAGCGTCTCGACGATCAGCGTCGATTTGCCGCCGCCCGAGACGCCGGTCACGCAGCAAAACGTGCCGAGCGGGAATTCTGCCGTGACGTCCTTCAGATTGTTGCCGCGCGCCCCGGTCAATTTGAGGATCTGCCCGTCATGGCCGCGCCGCCGCCGCTGTGGCACGGTGATCTGCTTCATGCCCGTCAGGTATTGCCCGGTGACGCTGGCGGGCACGCGCATGACCGCGTCGGGCGTGCCCTCGGCGACGAGGTGGCCGCCATGCACGCCGGCGCCTGGCCCCATATCGACGAGCCAGTCGGCGGTACGGATCGCCTCCTCGTCGTGCTCGACGACGATGACCGTGTTGCCGAGGTCGCGCAGGTGCTTCAGCGTCTCGAGCAGGCGCGCGTTGTCGCGCTGGTGCAATCCGATCGACGGCTCGTCGAGCACATAGAGCACGCCGGTCAGCCCCGAGCCGATTTGCGAGGCCAGGCGGATGCGCTGGCTTTCGCCGCCCGACAGCGTGCCGGAGGCGCGCGCCAGGGTCAGGTATTCGAGCCCGACATTGCGCAAAAAGCCGAGCCGTTCGTTGATCTCCTTCAGGATGCGGGCGGCGATCTCGCGCTGCGCCGGGGAGAGCGTCGCATCGATCCCGGCGAACCAGTCGCAGGCCGCGGCGATCGATAGCGCCGCCGCCTCGCTGATGCTGCGGCCGGCGATCTTGACCGCCAGCGCCTCGGGCTTGAGGCGCGCGCCGTCGCACACTTCGCAGGTCTTCGAGTTCTGGTACCGCCCCAGTTCCTCGCGCACCCAGGCGCTGTCGGTCTCGCGATAACGCCGCTCCATGTTGGGCAGGACGCCCTCGAACGGCCGCTCGGTCGAATAATTGCGCGCGCCGTCGTCATAGGTCATGCGGACCGGCTGGCCCTCGGAGCCGTAGAGGATCGTCCGCCGCATCTTTTCCGGCAGGTCGCGCCACGGCGTGTGCACGCTCTGCTTGAAATGCCGGGCGATGCTGTCGAGCGTCTGGGCGTAATAGGGCGAGGAGGAATGCGCCCACGGGCTGACCGCGCCGTCATAAAGGCTCTTGCCGTCGTCGTGGACGACAAGCTCGGGGTCGAAATAGAGCTTGGTGCCGAGGCCGTCGCAGGCCGGGCAGGCGCCGAACGGGTTGTTGAACGAGAAGAGGCGCGGCTCGATCTCGGGGATCGTAAAGCCCGACACCGGGCAGGCGAATTTCGCCGAAAAAATCGTCTCATCGCCGCTGTCGGCGTTCTCCGCGATCGCGATGCCGTCGGCGAGGGCGAGCGCCGTCTCGAAGGAGTCGGCCAGCCGGTTGCCGAGGTCGGGCGAGACGACAAGGCGATCGACGACGACCGAGATGTCGTGCGTGAAATTCTTTTTCAGCGCCGGCACCGCCTCGATCTCATGCATCTTGCCGTCGACCTTGACCCGCTGAAATCCGCGCTTCTGCAGGTCCGAGAGTTCCTTCCGGTATTCGCCCTTGCGGCGGCGGGCGATCGGCGCCAAGAGATAAAGCCGCGTCCCCTCCGCCATCGCCATGACGCGATCGACCATCTGCGTCACGGTCTGCGACACGATCGGCAGGCCGGTCGCCGGCGAATACGGCACGCCGACCCGCGCCCACAGGAGGCGCATGTAGTCGTAAATCTCTGTCACGGTGCCGACCGTCGAGCGCGGGTTGCGTGAGGTCGTCTTCTGCTCGATCGAAATGGCCGGCGACAGGCCTTCGATCGAATCGACATCGGGCTTCTGCATCAGTTCGAGGAACTGCCGCGCATAGGCGCTGAGGCTCTCGACGTAGCGGCGCTGGCCCTCGGCGTAGACCGTATCGAACGCGAGCGAGGATTTGCCCGACCCGGACAGCCCGGTGATGACGACGAGGCTGTCGCGCGGCAAATCGACGTCGATGTTTTTCAGGTTGTGCTCGCGCGCGCCGCGGATGCGAATCTGCTGCATACTCCGACCTTAGCGCGGCGGCCGCCAAGAGGCTACCGGGGCGGTTTTCCCCGCCTGTGGATACCGTGGATAAGAATAAAGTAGGAACATCTGCCGCGTCTGTTAAGATGCGTGATCCATGCCAACGCAGCAGAGGGCACCCCCATGGCTGGCAGCGTCAACAAGGTCATTCTCGTCGGCAATCTCGGCCGCGACCCGGAAATCCGCTCGACGCAGGACGGGCAGCGCATCGCCAATTTCACCCTCGCCACGTCGGAGAACTGGCGCGACCGCATGTCGGGCGAGCGCAAGGAGCGCACCGAATGGCACCGCATCGTCATCTTCAACGAGCGGCTTGCCGAAATCGCCGAGAAATACCTGCGCAAAGGTTCAAAGGTCTATATCGAGGGCCAGCTGCAGACGCGGCAATGGCAGGACCAGCAGGGTGCGCAGCGCACGACGACCGAGGTCGTCTTGACCCGCTTCAAGGGCGAGTTGACGATGCTCGACGGCGCGCGCGACGGCGCCAGGGGCGGCGGCATGGGCGGCGCGACGGAAGGCGGCTTCGACGATTACGGCGAGCCGGCGATGGCGGCCGCATCGGCGCGCGGCGGCGCGGCGGCGGGCGGCGGCTCGCGCGGCGGCCGCTCGACGGCCAACGACCTTGACGACGATATCCCGTTTTGACCGCGAGACCGGCGTCCTAGTGCAGAGCCGCCGTGGATGCCGGCCTACGGCATGGCGATGGGGCGGGGCGTAGAGGGACCAAGGTCAACGGTCATGCATAGCGCGTGCGGTTGTTGCGGCACGGGCCGGCTCGGTCGCCGGCAGTTGTTCGGCATAGCCGCCGGGGCGGCGGGGGTCGTCGCGATGCAATCGCATCTGGCGCATGCGGCGTCGGGCGACTATGAGGCGATGGTCCTGGCGTGCATCGACCCGAGGATGCAGGCGCCGGTGTTCGATTACCTGAAGAAGCGCGGGCTGATGGGGCAATACAGCCAGTTCACGATCGCCGGCGCCGCGATCGGCGTCGTTGCGCCGAAATTCGCCGCCTGGCACCAGACATTCTGGGACAACCTCGCGGTATCGAGCGAACTGCACCAAATCAAGCGCGTCATCGCGATCGACCACCGCGATTGCGGCGCCGCCAAGCTCGCCTATGGCGAGGCGAGCGTCGCGACGCCCGAGCACGAAACCGCGACGCACCGCAAGGCGCTTGCCGAATTCCGTCGCGCCGTCGCAAGCCGCCACCCTGCGCTCGCCGTCGAAACCGGCCTGATGGCGCTCGACGGCTCGATCATCATGTTTGCATAGCCGGCCGGCGCGGCCGGACACGGCGGGAAGAGGGAGGAGGCAAGCGATGCCGGAGACGAACGCGCCGCCGTTTCGCGCCGATCATGTCGGCAGCCTGCTGAGGCCGCCGGAGCTGTTGCGGGCGCGGGCCGAGCATCAGGCCGGGCGGCTGTCGGCGGCAGAATTGCGCGCCACCGAGGATCGGGCGATCGGTGACGCGGCGGCGATGCAGGCCGAACTCGGCCTCCAGGGCGTCACTGACGGCGAGTTCCGCCGCGGCGCCTGGCACATCGATTTCATGCACCGGATCGGCGGCGTCGAGGCAACCGGGCAGGCGTTGCGCGTCCAGTTCAGGAATGAGAGCGGCCCGGTCGAGGCGGCGCTCGGCGCCTTCCGCATCGCCGGCCGGCTTGGGCTCGACAACACGATCTTCGGCGACGATTTCGCCTATCTGAAATCGGTCGCGCCGGCCGGCACGGTCGCGAAATTGACGATCCCGTCGCCGTCGATGCTGCATTACCGCGGCGGCCTCGCCGTCATCGACAAGAGCGCCTATCCCGAGATGGATGCGTTCTGGCACGATCTCGCCCGGGTCTATCGGCAGGAAATCGCCGGCCTCGCCGCGCTCGGCTGCACCTACCTGCAACTGGACGACACCTCGCTCGCCTATTTGAACGACCCGGCACAGCGCGCCTATGTCGACGGGATCGGCGGCGACGGCGAACACCAGCACCTCGTCAACATTCGCCTGATCAACGAGGCGCTGCAGGGCAAGCCCGCCGGAATGACCGTGTGCACCCATATGTGCCGCGGCAATTTCCGCTCGTCCTGGGTCGCCGAAGGCGGTTACGACCATGTCGCGGAGGCGCTGTTCGGCGAACTTGCCGTCGACGGCTTCTTTCTCGAATACGACGACGCGCGTTCGGGCGGTTTTGCGCCGCTGCGCTTTGTGCCACGCGGACTGAAGAAGGTTGTGCTCGGCCTCGTCACATCAAAGCGCGCGGCGCTCGAAAGCAAGGACGAATTGAAGCGCCGCATCGACGAAGCGGCGAAGTACGTGCCGCTCGAACAATTGTGCCTCAGCCCGCAATGCGGCTTTTCCTCGACCGTCGAGGGCAATGCGCTGACGATCGAGGCGGAGAAGGCCAAGCTCCGCCTGGTCGTCGAGACCGCCCGCGACGTCTGGGGCTGAGTTCCGCAAGCGGCACCGCGGCATCCGTCGCCCGGGCCTCACCCGGCGATCCGCGAGCGGGCGGATCACCGGGAAGAAGTCGGTATGACCCGTGCCGAGCGCCGGACGCCGCGCTGCACCTCAGCTGAGGGCCGGCATGACTTCCGCGGCAAAAAGTTCGGCCGAGCGCGCCGCCTCGTCGCGGCGCATCAGGCCGAACGCGAAGTCGCAGCAGAGATACGTCGCGCCGGCTTCTTCGATCTGGCCGGCGAGATAGTCGCGTACCTGCCGCGGTGTGCCGGCGATGGCATGGCCGTGCGCCTGCAACGCGTCCCATTCCAGCGGCAATGCCGCGGCGAGCGGGAACGGTACGTCATACTGCGCCCACAACCGCTCCATGTTGCCGCGCCAGCGCGGATAGGCGCGCCGCGCCGTCTCGCGCGCCGCCGCCTCGGTTTCGGCGACGACGATGTGGCGGTTGATGCCCATCAGCGGCAGATCGGCCTCGTCGCGGCCAAGCTTCGCCCACTCGGATTTGTAAAGATCGATCAGCGTGCGCGCCGCCTGGTTGTCGCGCGAGGTCACGATATGGGCGCCGTTTTCGGCCGCCCACGGGATGCTGTCCGGTCGCGCCGTGCCGTACCATAATTCGGGGAGCGGTTTCTGTGCCGGCTTCATCGCGATTGGCACATGGTCGAAATCGTAGAACTTGCCGTGATAGGTCAGCTCGTCCTCCAAGAGGCCGATGCGGATCGCATCAAACGCCTCGCGGAACTGCTGCATGCCGGTGTCGAAACTGACGCCGTAAAAGCCGACCTCGATCGGCGAGATGCCGCGCCCGACGCCATAGAGGAACCGGCCGCCCGACATCTGGTCGAGCATGCAGATCTCGTCGATCAGCCGCAGCGGGTGGTAGAGCGGCAGCAGATAGACCATCGGGCCGAATTTCAGCCGTTTTGTGCGCTGCGCGACGGCCGCCAAGAACACGCCCGGCGACGGCGCATAGCCCAGCGGCGTGTTGTGGTGCTCGGCCAAGTGATAGCCGTAAAAGCCGGCGCGGTCGTAGACCTCGATCAGCTTCAGGCGATCCTCGAAATGCTGTCCCAAGGGCACGCCGCTGTCGTCGAGGTGGTCAAAAATCCCAAAACGCATCGTCCTCTCCCTTGCCGGCCACCCCGCTTCGTCGTCCCGCGCCGGGACCGGTGGCGGCTGCCATGTTATCAGGTCGGCGGAGAAACTGCGGCGCCGATCGTCAGCCCGGACGCCGCGACAAAGCCGGCCTGCACACCGGGCGCTGCTCAATCCGGCGGGTCGCCGGCCAGCAGTTCGGCGATCGCCTCGCCCAGTTCCGCGGGGCGGAACGGCTTCGGCAGGATCGGGAATTCGCGGGCGGGGAGGGTTTCGGCACCGGCATATCCGGTCGTCAGCAGAACCTTGAGGCCGGGGCGGAGGGCGCGCGCCCGGTGCGCCAGCGCCAGTCCCGACATGCCGTGCGGCATGACGAGGTCGCTGAACAGCAGATCGAAATGCTGCGGTCCGCGCAGCAGCGCCAGCGCGTCCTGGCCGTCGCAGGCGAGAGCGACCCGATAGCCGAGGCGCTGCAGCATCGCGACCGAGACCGCGCCAACGTCCGCGTCGTCTTCGACGACGAGGACGGCGGCCGAGCGGTGCTGCGGGCGATCGCGCGACGCGGCCGGCTCGGCGGCATCGCTGCGCGGCTCGCTGCGCGGCAGATACAGGGTGACGCAGACACCGGCGCCGGGCGCCGTGTCGAGCCGCACGCCGCCGCCCGATTGCTTGGCAAAGCCGTAGACCATCGACAACCCCAGCCCGGAGCCTTTGCCGATCTCCTTCGTCGTGTAAAAGGGCTCGAATGCATGCGCCGCCACGTCGGGCGTCACGCCCTCGCCGTCATCGCGCACGCTGAACGCGATATAGTCGCCCGCCGCAAGTTCGATGCCGGTCGGCAATTCGGCGGTGGCGAGCCGGCGCGTCGTCAACCTGACGCGCCCGCTGCCGGGCATGGCGTCACGCGCGTTGAGGATAAGGTTCATGACGGCGGCTTCGAATTGCGCCGGATCGAGTTCGCAATAGGCCGGCCCCTCGCTGCCGTCGATGATGATCTCGACCGCCTCGCCGACGGTGCGCTGCAGCAGCTCCGCCACCTCCGCGAGCAGCACGTTCAAATCGGCAACGACCGGCCGCAGCGCCTGGCGGCGGGAGAACGCCAATAATTGCTGGGTCAGGCGCGTGCCGCGCGCCGCCGCGCGCAGCGCCGCGTCGGCGAGGCCGCTGATGCGTTCGCCCGCGCCCTCGAGCGCGATCAGATCGAGGCAGCCGACGATCGCCGTCAGCAGGTTGTTGAAGTCGTGCGCGACGCCGCCCGTCAGCTGCGCGACCGGGCGATGCCGCACAGCGCGCAGGCGCGGCGGTTGATATGAACGATGCGCCAATCCCGGTCGATCGCGCAGAAGCCGTCGTCGATCGCGTCAAGAACGTCCGCGCTCAGCTCGGCAATATAGGGCGGTGCCGCCGCTTCGGCTGTCGCCGACAGCGCCATGGGCCCTCCCTCATCTTTCTCCGGCGCAGTTTTATCGACGCGACGGGCGGCCGTCCACCGGCACGCGCCGCCGCAGTCGGCAACCGATCGCGCGATGAAGACTGATGCGTGACCGCCGCGATCCGCCGTAACATGGCGATCCTGGTCCAGGGAGGAGTGCCATGCCCGTAGCGACAATCCGCGGCGTATCGATCAATTACGACGTGCTCGGCGAACGCGGCCCCTTTGTTGCGCTGCAGCCGGGCGGTCGGCGCGCCGGCAATTCGCTGCGCCCACTCGCCGCGAAGATCGCCGAAGCCGGCCACCGCGTCGTGATCTACGACCGGCGCAATACCGGCGCTTCAGGAATTGCGATCGAAGGCGACAGCGAAAACGACGAATGGGCCGAGGATCTGCACGAGTTGCTGGCACATATCGACGCCCTGCCGGCCTATATCGGCGGCAGTTCGTCGGGCTGCCGGTTGGCGCTGATCCTGGCGCGACGGCGGCCGGAAGACGTTCGCGGCCTGCTGCTGTGGCGCATCACCGGCGGCGAAGTTGCCGCCGAGCGGCTGGCCAACCAATACTATACCTCGCATATCGAGGCGGCCGAGCGCGGCGGCATGGCGGCGGTCTGCGCCCTCGACCATTGGAAGGAGGTCGGAGCCGTCAATCCGGCGGCGCGCGACGCGCTGATGGCGATGCACCCCGGCGATTTCATTGCCCGCATGAGCCGCTGGCGAACGAGCTTTCTCGCCGGGACCGAGCACCCGGTCATCGGCCTCAGCCCGGCCGAGTTGCGGGCGATGACCATGCCTGCCTGCATCTGCCCCGGCAAGGATCCGGTGCATCCGCTGCCGGCCGGGCAGGCGGCGCACCGGCTGCTGCCGAATGCCGAGTACGACGAAGTGGTCAGCGAGGAGCGCGGCACGATCGACGAGGCCTTTGTCGATTGGGACGCGCGCGAGGGCCTGCTGGCCGCGACGTTCATCGATTTCCTGCGCCGCCACGCCCGGCGCTGATCGGAATGGCGCGACGGCAGGGCGACGGGATCGCTCCTCGCGGCTTCCCACCGCGTCGCCGGCTCACCGTCGCATCGCCGCAATGATCAGCGACGCGCAGCGCCGCTTTCTCGACCGGAGCCGGGTCGGGCATCTGGCGACCGCCGACGGTGCCGGCGCGCCGCATGTCGTGCCGGTGTGCTATGCCGTTGCCGACGATACGCTCTACATCACGATCGACGAAAAGCCGAAGCGGCGCGACCGGCCACTGAAACGGCTGCGCAATATCGCGGAAAATCCGCAGGCGGCGTTTGTCGCCGACCGCTGGGACGAGGACTGGTCGCGGCTCGGCTGGGTCATGCTGCGCGGCCGCGCCGAACGCATCGACACCGGCCTCGAACACGACCGGGCGCAGGCGCTCCTTGCCGCCCGCTATCCGCAATACAAAGCGATGCGCCTTGCCGATCTGCCGGTCATCGCGCTGCGCATCGAGCGCGTTGCCGCGTGGGGCAACCTGTCCTCCGATTGACCCGGTCACCGGACGAGCGTCACCACCGCCAGCGCCGCAAAGACGATCGCAGCGGCAATGCGGATTATGCGCACCGGCAGCCTGCTCGCGACACGGTCGCCGAGCAGGACGACCGGGATATTGGCCAGCATCATGCCAAGGGTGGTGCCGGCGACGACGGCATACAGGTGGTCGAAACGGGCCGCGAGGCCGATCGTCGCGATCTGCGTCTTGTCGCCGATCTCGGCGATGAAGAAGGCGGACACCGTCGTCAGGAACGCGCTGCGCCCGCCCGCCCGCGGGCGTCCGATGCGGTCGGGCCGCAGCGCCCACAGCGCGACGCCAAAAAACGACGCCGCAAGCGCCCAGCGCAGCCGGTCGCCGGCCAGGAGGTTGCCGAACAGCACCCCGACAATGCCGGCCGCGGCGTGGTTGACGAGCGTCGCGACAAAAACCCCGGCGATGATCGGCAGCGGCCGCCGGAAACGGGCCGACAGCAGCAGCGACAGGATCTGCGTCTTGTCGCCGATTTCAGCGAGGCCGACGACAGCGGCCGAAACCAGGAAGGCGTCCATCGTTGTCGCGCGGGGGCCGGGCAGACGAGCTTGGCATGATGTCGCCGCCCGGCCCCGGAACCGCGACACCGATGCCAAAGGTCTCGCCAAGTCCGAAAGGACCGCCCGCGCCATGGCCGACAGGCCAAGCATGTTGACGCGGAACCCGCGCGCCGTGCGGCGGCGGTCGGCTACTCCCCAGTGACGCCGCAAGCTTTAGCAAATCGCCGCTGCCGGCTCAACCGCCGCGGGCGGTTGCCAGCGCGCCCGCGGCGATGCAAGATTCCTCCGCGACGCTGCGGAGATGCGCGATGGCGGCCGACCACGATCACCCCCACGATCATCAGCACGGCTCGGAACTGTCCGACATGCAGGCGCGGGTGCGGGCGCTCGAGACGATCCTGACCGAGAAGGGCTATGTCGATCCGGCCGTGCTCGACCAGATCGTCGAGACGGTCGAAACAAAGATCGGCCCGCATATCGGCGCCCGCATCGTCGCGCGCGCCTGGAGCGACCCCGAGTTCAAGCGCCGCCTGCTGGCGGACGCCACCGAGGCGGTCAATGCATTGGCCGGGGTCGATCCGGTCGCGGCGCACCTGGTCGCGGTCGAGAACACGCCGAAGATTCACAACATCGTCGTCTGCACGTTGTGCTCATGCTACCCGTGGTCGGTGCTCGGGCTGCCGCCGGTGTGGTACAAATCGGCGCCATACCGCTCGCGCACGGTCATCGACCCGAAAGGCGTGCTTGCCGAGTTCGGCGTCAACCTGCCGCCG
The DNA here is from genome assembly GCA_035504075.1 of Allostellaceae bacterium. GTDB lineage: Bacteria > Pseudomonadota > Alphaproteobacteria > ATCC43930 > CGMCC-115725 > DATARH01. The sequence continues at coordinate 11,365 of DATJSO010000211.1, forward strand.
GAAACCGAAATCCGCATCTGGGATTCGACGGCCGAGACGCGCTTTCTCGTCGTGCCGATGCGCCCCGCCGGCACCGACGGATGGAGCGAGGATGAACTGGCGCGGCTCGTCACGCGCGACAGCATGGTCGGCACCGGCCTCGCCAGGCCGCCGGCCGAGATCGGGCCGCGGGGCTGACCGATGAGCAACACGATCCATGACATGGGCGGCATGCAGGGGTTTGGCCCGGTGTTGTCCGAGCCGCATGAGCCGCCGTTTCATGCGGCGTGGGAAGGCCGCGTCTATGCGATGCAGCGGGCGCTGGGGTATAGCGGGCTGTGGACGATTGACGGCGGCCGCGCCTCGCTCGAAACCCTGCCGCCGCTCGAATATCTCGCGGCCTCCTATTACGAGCGCTGGTTTCTCGGGCTCGAAAAGCGGGTCGTTGCGCATGGTCTCGTCGGCCGGGACGAGATTGCCGCCGGGCGCTCGCTGCGTCCGGGCCTGCGGCTGAACCGGAAGATGACAGCGGCGGATGCGCGGCGGCTGCCGCTGCCGAATTACGAACGGGCCGCCGCGGCACCGCCACTTTTCAAGCCGGGCGATGTGGTGTGCACGCGCAACCTCAACCCGGCGACGCATACCCGCCTGCCGCGCTATGCCCGCGGCAGGCGCGGTACCGTCGAGGCGGTGCGCGGCTGCCACGTCTATCCCGACAGCGCTGCGCTCGACCCCGGCAACGAGCACCCGCAATGGCTCTACACGGTCGTCTTCTCCGGACGCGAATTGTGGGGCGACGATGCCGACCCCGCGATCCGGGTATCGATCGAGGCGTTCGAACCTTATCTGACCGCGACATGAACGATGCCGCCGTCGCCGAGATCCTCGACTCGCTGCCCGAATTGCCGCGCGACGCCGGCGGACCGCTGTTTCGCGAGCCGTGGGAGGCGCAGGCCTTTGCAATGACGCTGGTGCTCTACCGGCGGGGCCTGTTCGGTTGGCCGGAATGGGCCGCGGCGCTGGCCGACGAGATCAAGCGCGCGCAAAAAGCCGGCGATCTCGACGCCGGCGATACCTATTATCGCCACTGGCTCGCCGCCCTCGAACGCCTCGTCGCCGAGAAGGGCATCGCCGATACGGCGAACCTGGCGCGGCATCGCGCGGCCTGGGAACACGCCGCCGCGCGCACGCCGCACGGCATGCCCATCGAGTTGCGGCCGGAGGATTTCGCAGCGTAGGAGACCGCCGATGCCGACCCCGGAAGACAGCGAATTCGCCGCCGCCGTCCGGCGCGCCGGCCTGACGATCCCGCCCGACCGCTGGGAGGCGATGCGCGCGGCATATTGCGACATGCAGGCGCTGCTGCAGCTCCTCGACGATCCGCTGACCTATGTCGACGAGCCGGCGGTGCTGCCCGATCTCAGACCGCGAGGCGGCCGATGAAGGCGCAGGAACCGCTGCCGACGATCGCCGAGGCGAGCCGCCGCATCGCCACGGGCGAGGTGTCGCCGGTCGAACTGGCCGAGGCGGCGCTGCAGCGCGCCGCCGCGCTGAACGACCGCCTGTCGGCCTTCATCGAGATCACCGCCGAGCGCGCTCGCGCCGCCGCAAAGCGCGCCGAGGCCGACATCCGCGGCGGTCGCCGGCGCGGACCGCTGCACGGCATCCCCTACGGCCTGAAGGACATTTACGACGCCAGAGGGTTGCGTACGACGGCGCATTCGCGACTGCTGCTCGACAACATCGCGGCGGAGGACGCTGCGACGACCGCGCGCCTCGAAGCGGCCGGCATGGTGCTGATCGGCAAGCTTGCGACGCACGAATTTGCTACCGGCGGGCCGGCTTTCGATCTGCCGTTTCCGCCCGCGCGCAACCCGTGGAACCCGGCGCATTTCACCGGCGGGTCGAGTTCCGGCTCGGGCGCGGCGGTCGCCGCCGGCATCCTGCCTTTGGCGATGGGCTCCGACACCGGCGGCTCGATCCGTCTGCCGGCGGCCTATTGCGGCACGGTCGGGCTGAAACCGACCTACGGCCGGGTCAGCCGGCGCGGCGTCGTGCCTTTGTGCTACAGCCTTGATACCTGCGGCCCGCTGACCTGGACGGTCGAAGACGCGGCGCTGGCGTTGCAGGCGCTCGCCGGCTACGACCCGCGCGACCCCGGCTCGGCTGACGTGCCGGTGCCCGATTACGGCGCCGGTCTGCGTCGGGGCGTTGCCGGAATGCGCATCGGCTATGCTCGCCGCTTCAGCGAGGATGCCGGGGTCGGCGGCGAGCAGCAGGCGGCGCTCGACGCGGCGGCGCAGCTCCTGGCTGGGCTCGGCGCCGAAGTGATCGAGGTGGCGTTGCCGCCGAACGACCAGTTCCAGGCCGTCGCCCGCACGATCTCGCCGAGCGAGAGCTTTGCGATCCACCAGGACGATCTGCGCAAGCGGCCCGAACTCTATGCCCGCGTCACGCGCGAGCGGCTGATGCTCGGCGGGTTTGTGACCGCGGCCCAGTATGTGCAGGCGCAGCGGCTGCGGCGCATCCTGACCGCCAAGGTCGCGGCACTGTTCGATGCGTGCGACGCGCTGCTGACGGCGGTGATCCCGGGACCGGCGCCGCTGCTCGCAGACACCGACGACGGGCCGTGGCGCCGCGCGCAGCCGATTTCGTCCGTGTTCAACGTGACGGGGCAGCCGGCGCTGGCGCTGCCGTGCGGCTTTGCCGCGAACGGCCTGCCGCTATCGGCGCAGATCGTCGGCCGTGCCTTCGCCGAGGCGACCGTGTTGCGGGTCGCCCACGCCTATGAACAGGCCGCCCGGTGGACGAGCCGCCGCCCCGCGCTGGCGATGCCGGATTAAAGGCTCGGCTGGCCGCTCCCGGTCGCGCGCGGCGGGCTGGCGTCCGCGCTCTACGCCGACGCGAGCATGTCGCGGATGTCGGGCAGATGCTCGCGGCCCCAGAACAACTCGCCGTCGATGACGAAACTCGGTACACCAAACACCCCCTGCTCCTCGGCGGCGCGCGAGAGGCGTGCGACCTCGGTCGGCCCCTCACCCGCGAGATACGCGGCAATCCCGGCCGGAGCGGCACCGGCCTCGACGAGCACCCCGGAGACGACGGCGGGATCTTCGATGTCGAGTTCGCGTCGCCAGAAACGCTCGAAGGTGAGGTCGTTGTAGCGGCGCAGCACCGCCGGGCCCTGCCCCTTCGCGTGGAGCAGCCCGGCGGCCGCGAGTGTCGAATCCCAGATTTTCTGCGGGCCGCGAATCACGAGGCCGCGTCTGCGCGCCTGACGGCGGCAGTCCATGTAGGAGTATCGAACCCGCCGCCACTGGTGCGGATTGCGGCTCTCCGCGATGACGCGACCCGCGGCATCGACGGTCGCCGAGCCGAGAAAGCTCGGAATATCGAGCACGTAGGGAAGCCAATCGAGCGCGACCGAAAAGTCGCGCTCGAGTTCGCAGGCGAGATCCTTCGCCAGATAGGCGTAGGGGCTTTTGTAGTCGATATACAGCGTGATCGTCCGGGGTGCACTCATCAGACGCCTCGCGCGTTGTCAGCCGCCGTTTCGGTATCAGCTGCCGCCGGCCTGCTTCGTCCAACTGTCGCGCAGGCCGATCGTGCGGTTAAAGACGAGGCGGCCGGGCGACGCGTCGGGATCGCGGCGGAAATAGCCCTGCCGCTCGAACTGCACCGTCGCCTCGTTGCCGGCGAGCGACGGTTCAAGCCGGGCGCCTGCCACCACCGTGAGCGAGCGCGGGTTGAGGTCGGCCATGAGGTCGCCGTCGGCGCCGGGGTCGGGGCGGGTGAACAGCGGCTCGTAAAGGCGCACCGCGGCCGGCACGGAATGCTCGGCCGACACCCAGTGGATCGTGCCGCGCACCTTGCGGCCGTCGGGCGCGTTGCCGCCCTTTGTGGCCGGGTCGTAGGTGCAGCGCAGTTCGATGACGTTGCCGGCCGCGTCCGTCACGGCCGCGCGGCAGGTCACGAAATACCCGTAGCGCAGGCGCACCTCGCGGCCCGGCGCTAGTCGATAGAAATTCTTCGGTGGGTTTTCAAGGAAATCGTCGGCCTCGACATAAAGTTCGCGGCCGAACGGCAGCTTTCGCGTACCGGCGCCCGCGTCGTCCGGGTGGTTGGCCGCTGCGACCTCTTCCGTCTGCCCCGCCGGATAATTTTCGATGACGAGTTTCAGCGGCCGCAGCACGGCCATGCGGCGCGGCGCTACCCGGTTCAACGTGTCACGCAGCGCCGCATCGAACATCGCCAGATCGACCGTGCTGTTGGCGCGGGCGATGCCGGCGCGGCGGACGAATTCGCGGATCGCTTCAGGCGGCACGCCGCGCCGCCGCAGGCCCGCGAGGGTCGGCATGCGCGGGTCGTCCCAGCCGGCGACGCGGCCCTCATCGACGAGTCGCTTCAGAAAGCGCTTCGACATAACCGTGTAGCCGAGGTTGAGCCGGGCAAATTCGTATTGCCGCGGGCGCGACGGCCCGAGTTCTTCGCCGATTGGCAGATGCTCGATCAGCCAATCATAGAGCGGCCGGTGGTCCTCGAATTCGAGCGAGCACAGCGAATGCGTGACGCCCTCGATCGCGTCCGACTGGCCGTGTGCGAAATCATAGGTGGGGTAGATGCACCAGCGCGTGCCGGTGCGCGGATGCGCGGCATGCAGGATGCGATAGAGGACGGGGTCGCGCAGGTTCATGTTGCCCGACGCCATGTCGATTTTCGCCCTGAGCACCCGCGCGCCACTGGCAAATTCGCCCTGCCGCATGCGACGGAACAGGTCGAGGTTGTCGCTGACGCTGCGCTCGCGCCACGGGCTGTCCGTGCCCGGCTCCGTCAGCGTGCCGCGGCCGGCGCGGATCGCCTCGGGCGATTGGTCGTCGATATAGGCGAGGCCGTGCCGGATCAAATGCTCGGCCCACTCGTAAAGCTGCTCGAAATAATCCGAGGCGTAATGCAGATGCCTGCCCCAATCGAAACCCAGCCAATGGATGTCGCGCTGGATCGCGTCGATGTATTCCTGCTCCTCTTTTGTCGGATTGGTGTCGTCGAAGCGCAGGTGGCAGCGGCCGCCGAATTCCTCGGCGATGCCGAAATTGATCCAGACCGCTTTGGCGTGGCCGATATGCAGATAGCCGTTGGGTTCGGGCGGAAAGCGGGTGACGACCGCGGTGCAGCGGCCCGAGGCGAGGTCGTCGGTGACGATGTCGCGAATGAAATCGCGGCCGCCTCCGGTTGCCGCTTCGGCTTCGACCGTGCTCATGCCCCGCCGCTCCGCTCGTTCGCTCCACCGTTATGTGGCCGATCCGCAGCCGTCCGCCAAGCCAGCAAATGCGCTTCGTTCCGCGGTTGTCTGCCGCTACGATCGCGCGACAACCGCAACGGAGGCCTCGATGCGCACGAGCTTCACCGTCCACGACATGACGATCCACCGTATCGTCGAGCAGGAGCAGGGATTCACACCGCTGTTCGAATTTCTGCCGACCTTGACCCGGGAACAATACGAGGAGAACCGCTCGTGGATGGAGCCGGGCGGCTGCGATCCCAAGACCGGCAATGTCGTTCTGTGTTTCCAGTCTTATGTGGTCAAGACACCGCACCACAACATCCTGGTCGATGCCTGTATCGGCAACAACAAAACCTTTCCGCTGCGGCCGACCTGGAACGGCAAGACGGACAGCACCTGGATGACGGCGCTGAAGGCGGCCGGCCTCGGCATCGAAGACATCGATTTTGTCATGTGCACACATCTGCACGGAGACCATGTCGGATGGAACACGCGGCTGGAAAACGGCCGCTGGGTCCCGACCTTCCCGAAAGCGCGCTACCTGTTTTCGCAAAAGGAATACGACTACTGGACCGGCAGCAACGTCCCGGCGACGTTTTCGATGGATGCGATCAATGAAAGCGTCTTGCCGGTCGTCGAGGCGGGGCGTGCCGAACTGGTGACCAGCGACCACGCGCTCAACGACCACATCCGCCTCTTGCCGACCCCCGGCCATACGCCGGATCATTTCGCGGTCTGCGCCGGGCGCGGACATGATCAGGCGGTGTTTACCGGCGACCTCATTCATTCGCCGATCCAGGCGCGCTATCCCGAGCTTGTCATGCGCGTCGACACCAACGGCGAGCAGGCGGTCGCGACGCGACGGCGGTTTCTCGAGCGCTACTGCGATACCGACACGCTGTGCTGCACGATGCATTTTCCGTCGCCCTCCGTCGGCCACGTCAAGCGCTGGGGCGACGGTTTCCGGCTGGAGTACGTGAAGGACTAGCGGCGCGGCCCGCCGGCTACGAACCGGCTCCCGTCGTCGCGGCGGCGCCGAGGATCGGCCCCGCCGGCGCCTGCACCAGGACGGCGATGCCCTCGTCTCGACCGGGCGGCGCGACCGCGAACCGCAGCGGCGCGCCGTCCCACTCGCCAAGCTGCGTCAGGGCCTCAACGCCGTTGGCGTCCGAGAGCAAGCGGCCGGCGTTCTCGCCGCCGGCGACCCGCGTTGTCTGCCGCCGCAGAAACCGTACCAGCAGCACCGCGCCGCGGCCGTTGCCGCGGCCGATCGTCACCGCCCGGCGATCGGCGGCAAACGCGACGGGTGCGCGCGCCGGCGGCGGCGCTGCCGCCAGAGCGGCGAGCACGGCGCCGCGGTCGGAACCGACCATCGCATGGTCGCCATCGACGACGATTTCCGGGGTATATACCTGCCCGGCATCGAACCGCCGGGCGTAAGCCTGCTGGCGCGCCGTCGCGGCCGGGTTCGACAGCGGGTCATGCCACCCCGGTCCGTTCCAGTAGGTGATGTGAAATCCGAGCGCAACGACGTCCGGCCGCGTTGCCAGCTGCGCCAACAGCGCATCGGCCGGCGGGCAAGACGAGCAGGCCTGCGAGGTGAACAGTTCGACGATGTGCGGCCGCTGTCCGGCCGCCGCCGGCGCGACCAGCGCTGCCAGAACCACAGCCGCTGCGGCCAAACCCAGCGCGCCCCGACGGGCCATGTCGCCCTCCATCATCGGCTTCACGACGCGCGATTCGTCCCACCTTGGCGCGGGCGAGGCAAGTGGGGCTTGCGCCAACGGGTAGGGCGCGCGAGGCTCGGACAATCCGCTCGGATAATCGAATTGCACAGAGGGGGGAGAGATGGACAGACGTTCGCTGCTTGCCGGCGCCGCACTGGCGATGGGTGCCGCCCCATGGCGCCGTGCGTTCGGGGCGACGCCGCCGATCCGGGTCGGCTTCGGCATGGCGCTGACCGGCGGGCTTGCCGCCAACGGCAAGATGGCGCTCTTGGGGATGGAGATCTGGCGCGACGACATCAACAAAAAGGGCGGGCTCCTCGGCCGCCCTGTCGAGTTTGTCCATTATGACGACCAGAGCAATCCGGCGACCGTGCCTGGCATCTATACGAAACT
>DATJSO010000212.1:0-9009 GCA_035504075.1 Allostellaceae bacterium
TGCAAGTTCGCGCACGCCATCGATACCGTGCGCCGCATCCCCTATTACGTCTCGGAGGCGGTGCGCCACGCGACCTACGGCCGCCCCGGCGCCACCTACCTCGACATGCCGGACGACATCATCACCGGCGAATGCGACGAGACGGACGCCGTCCGCGCGCATCGGGTGCCCGAGCCGCCGCGCACCGTCGCGCCGCAGGAGAACATCGAGCAGGCCCTCGCGCTGTTGGAGCGCGCCGAGCGGCCGCTCGTCATCGTCGGCAAGGGCATGGCGTGGGCGCATGCCGAAGAAGAGGTGCGCGCCTTTGTCGAGCGCACGCAGGTGCCGTTCCTGCGCTCGCCGATGGGCAAGGGCGTCATGCCGGACGACCATCCGCTGGCCGTTTCGGCGGCGCGCACCTTGGCGCTGCAGCAGGCGGACGTCGTCTTCCTGATGGGCGCGCGGTTCAACTGGATCCTGCATTTCGGCCTGCCGCCGCGCTATGCGCCGGACGTCAAGGTCATCCAGCTCGACATCGCGCCGGAGGAAATCGGCCACAACCGGCCGACCGACGTGGCATTGGTCGGCGACGGTAAGGCGATCATGCAGCAGATGAACCGGGCGCTCGGCGGCCGCCAGTGGTTCCACCCGAAGGAATCGCCGTGGCGCCAGACGATCGCCCAAAAGACCGCCGACAACGTCGCGACGATCAGGCCGCAGGTCGATGACGACACGGCGCCCGCCGGCTACTACCGCCTGCTGCGCGACATCGCCGCCTGGATGCCGCAGAACGCCGTGCTCAGCGCCGAGGGCGCCGGCACGATGGATATCGGCCTAACGATGCTGCCGAGCTTCAATGCCCGCTCGGTGCTCAACGCCGGCACCTACGGCACGATGGGCGTCGGCCTCGGCCAGGCGATCGCCGCCGCCGTCGCGTGTCCCGACCGGCCGGTCGTGCACCTCTCGGGCGACTCGGCGATCGGCTTCTCCGGCATGGAGATGGAGACGCTGTGCCGCTACAACTTCCCGGTCAAGATCGTCGTGCTGAACAACGGCGGCATCGGTCCGGGCATGCCGGAGATCCCGCAGAACCCGATGATGAACATGAAGCCGAATACGCTCATCTGGGGCGCCCGTTACGACAAGATGATGGAAGCGTTCGGCGGCAAGGGCTTCTATGTCGAAGACCCGAAGAACCTTGCCGGCGCCCTGCAGGAGGCGATGAACTTCAAGGGGCCGGCGCTGGTCAATTGCCTGCTCTCGCAGGGTTCGGCCCGGAAGCCGCAGCAGTTCCGCTGGCATTCGTAACCGCGACGTATCGATCCGCGACGCATCGATCCACGATAAGGGCCGCTCCGCGAGGAGCGGCCCTTATCTTACGACCGGCTACGGGGGCGATCGCCGCCACTCGTTACGGCCGCGTCTCCTCGCGGTAGAGGCTCAGCGCTTTCATCACCGGCGCGTCGCTGAAGCTGAACAGGAAAGCCGGGCCATTGCCGCTGTTGACATGCTCGCAGAAGGCCCAGCTCGGAACCGTGAACACGTCCTTGTCTTCCCAGTCGAGCCGCTGTCCGTCGACAACAGAATGGCCCGCGCCTTCGACGACGTGATAGTTCGTGCGACAGACGCGACGGCACGCCTGCGTCCTCTCGCCGGGGCGCAAGAACTGCATGTGGCAAGCGATCGTCGGCATCACCGGCCCGCCGGTGCGCCGGTTGCGGTATTCGAGGACGATCCCCTCGCCGACGGAAACGCCGGCGGCTCGCCGCTGCAGTGCGGAGCGCATTTCCGACATCGGATAATGCCACTCTGAAGCATTCGTCGGCGCTCCGACATCCTGCCGCTCATCGGGATACTCTTCGAAAAAACCGGCCTCGAGCATGCGCACCAGCGGCGTGTCGAGCCCGTCCAGCCAAATCATCGGCGCGTCGGTGTCGTTGGCGTGGTCGTGCCAGGACCAGTTGGGCGTCAGAACGAGATCGCCCGGAAACATCGGCACCCGCTCACCGTTGACGACCGTGTAGCCGCCCTTGCCCTCGATGATCAGGCGCAGCGCCGCCGCCGAATGGCGATGGGCACGGGCGATTTCGCCCGGCATGACGATCTGGATGTTGGCGACGAGCGTCTGGCTGGCGATCCCCGACAGGTGGGGGTTGCTCAGCCGTAGCACCCGGCGCTCGGCCTGCGCGGTGCCGACCAGTTCAGCCGCCCGCATCGCCTGCGGCCGCAGGTCGCGCCAGTGCCACAGAAACGGCACCGCCGCGCTCTCGGGCTGGACCGTGACGGCGCCGGAGAGCCAAGCCGGCGCCACGTTCTGCGCACGCAAGCGCGCGTAATACTCCTCGAGTTCCTCGGGCGATGATTGGATGTCGGACAGCTCCAGCATCGGCGATCCTCCGTTACGTCAGGCGAGCGCATGGCTTGCGATTGGGCGTCGGCCAGACGGCGCACAGGACGTCAGTCTACCCGATTTCCCCGACCGTGCGGCACCATTCGGAGCCTCTCGCTCTTGCCGCCTTCTTGCGCGATCGGCGGCGGCGCGCGATCACCCCGAGACGATCCGGTGCAGTGTCGGCGCGTCGGTGATCCCCGCCACCGCGATCTCGTCCAGCCCGACGGCTCGATAGTGCTCGACCGCCTCTCTCACCTGGTCCAGGTTGCCCGAGGCCGCGTGCCGGGTGACCACCGCGTCGGTCACGATTGCCTCGACCGTCCGCCAATCTTCGCGCGCATAGGCGTCGGCGAGCGCGGCCTGGTCGAGCCGCGTCCCGGCGAGCGCCAGATTGCGCGCATGATGCCCGCCGCGCAGCACGAAGGCGAGATTGCGCCGGAGCCGGTCATGGGCGCGGCGCGGTTCGTCATCAACCGAGGTCCAGACGACCCCGACCTTGCGCACCGAACGGCCGCTGGCCGCCTCGCCCTCGCCGCGCCGCGCCCGATCGAGCGACCAGGCGACGAATTGCGGCGATCCGGCGCCGCTCAGCAGCACGCCATCGGCGATCCTGCCGGCCAATTCGAGCATCCGCGGTCCCGAGGCGGCGAGCAGGATCGGGATCTGCCGCGGGCCGGAGGCGAGGCGGCGGCCGGCGACGCGAAAGCGCTCGCCGTGAAACGCGATTGTCTCGCCGCCAAGCAGGCGGCGGGCAATCTCGACCGCCTCCCTCAAGGTGGCGAGTGGGTGCGGACCGGCAATGCCCGCGGCGGCCAGATCGCGCGGCGCGCCGACCCCGAACGACAGCTGGACGCGCCCCGGAAAGGCTTCGTCGAGCGTCGCCGCCGCCATCGTGGCGTAGACCGGATGCATCAAATAAGGACTCATCGACATCAGCCCGACGCCGAGCCGCTCGGTGGCTGCCAGAACCATGGCGGCCAGGGCGACCGGGTCGCGCTGGAACAGGTGGCAGGCGATCCAGGCTGTCGCGACGCCGCAGCGTTCCGCCGCGACCGCCAGTTCTCGGACCAGCGCCGGCGGCTCGCCCCCCAGCAGCACGAGGCCGGTATCTCCCGCCATGGCATCCGCTCCGCTTCAGATCAGCCCAGAGCCGCAATCAGGCGGTCGAGCGAGGCGGCGTCGAATGCCGGGGTCTCGCCGGCGGCGCCGGGAATTTCCTTCAGTCCGCTCGAAGTCAGGATCGCGACGACCGGCGCCGCGAAGCGTTCGCCGGCGCGGCAGGCCTCACGCAAGGCGGCAAGCGCGGCGGCGCCGGAATATTCCTGCCAAAGTCCGTCGCGCGCCAGCGCCTGCGCCGCCCCGCGCACGCTTTCTTCCGAGAAAAGCAGCGCCCTGCCAGCGCCGTCGCGCAGCGCCAGTACGCCGCGGTAGCCGCCTACTGTTGCGGCGATGCCAGCGGCGAGCGAAGCCGGCCCTTGCACCTCGATTGCGGCCGCATTGCCCTGAACCGCGCGGTGCAGCGGGCCGCGCACGGCCGGCTCGGCCGAGCAGAGGCGCGGCACGTCATCGGCAAGGCCGTGACGAGTGAGGTCGCGAAATCCCTTGCTCAGCCCATACAGCAGCTCGCCGTAGCCGGTCGGCACAATGACGGTGCCGGGCACGCGGCGCCCGAGTTGCAGGAAGATCTCGTAGGCGATCGTCTTGTACCCCTCCGGACCGAACGGATGGCCGGTGTGAAAGCGAGTGAGGTTGCTCGCCGGCATGAAGCCGGTCGCCGCGACGAGGCGGTTCAGCACGGGCCAGCGTTCTTCGGCCGCCGCAAGCACGACCCTGGCGCCGAGCGCCGCCAGAAAATGCCGGAAAGCCGGTTGCGCCGAGGGGCTCGTGACGACAACGCATTGGAGGCCGGCGCGTGCGGCATAGGCTGCCGCGGAGGCACCGTGGTTGCCGCTCGACGCGACTGCGACGCCGGGAGCGCCGGTCGCCAGCGCGGCACTGACTATGCACAGATTGAGCCTGTCCTTGTGACTCCACGTCGGATTGTGGCTCTCATCCTTCAACAGCAACTCGCCGGCGCAGCCCGACCACTCTCTGAGGCGTGGCGACGCCGCGACCAGCGGCGTGCCGCCCTCGCCGAGCGACAGGCCGGGCGCCAGCGGCGGCAGCAGCGGCGCCCAGCGGCCGAGGCCGGGAAGCGGCGGATCGGCAAACAGCCGCAATGCATCGATGCGCCCGTCATCGTAGTCGATGTCGAGCGGGTACTGCATATCCGCCGTGCTGGTCGCGGGACAGCCGCGCAGCAGCGGCGGCCACAATGGAAACCGCCGCTCCGGATCGCCGAGCGAGCGCTGCGCGACAGCCGCGGACGGGCTTTGCGCGACCCACTCGGCCATCCAGGCCGCAGCCTCGCTCATGCGGCGATTTTCGGTGTGATCTCTTCGGCGAAGAGCTGCATCTGGTCGAGCAGCTCGGGGACGCTGTTGACGGCGAAATAAAGCCCGAGCAGGTGGGTGACGCCGACCTCGCGCAGCCGCAGCGCCTTCGCGATCACTGCATCCACCCCGCCGATCAGGTTGAGATCCTCCATCGCCGCGGTCTGCTGCTTCAACGTCGATTGCCGCAGCGACATCAGGTGCTTGTACATCTGCGTCTCGCGGAAACGGGTAACCGCCGCTTCGTGGTTGCGCCCGACATGCACGACGAATTGCGGCGCCACCGCAATCGTCGCCGCGTCGCGGCCGGCCCCCGCGGCGAGTTCCTTGAGGCGGGCGACGTGCCGGCGCAGGCGCTCGGCTTCCATCGCCGCCGGGATCCAGCCGTCGGCGCTTTCGGCGACGCGGCGCAGATGATTTTCGCTGTTGCCGCCGAAATAGATCGGCAGGTGCGGTTGGCGCGGCTTCGGAAACAGCTCGACATCGCGGAACCGGTAGTAGCGCCCGTCGAACGAGCTGACGCGGTCGGCAAACAGCGCGTGCAGCGCCTTGACCCCCTCCTCGACCATGTCGCCGCGCCGGGCCTCGCTGTCGGGCGCCAGCGCCTCGAACTCCTCGCGATAGGCGCCGACCCCGACGCCGATTTCGAGCCGGCCGCCGCTGAAATGATCCAATGTCGCGATCTGCTTTGCGAGCACGACGATGTCGCGGCGCATCGGCAACACCAGCACACCGGTGCCGAGCCGCAGGCTCGTCGTCGCGGCGGCGATGAAGGCGTAAGTCACGAGCGGCTCCCAGAAGCGCGGCGGCACCGCAAACTCGGCGCGCACATAGCGCTGCGTCGTCATGTGATCGTTGCCCCATACCGAATGGTAGCCGAGCCGCTCGGCGTGCTGCGCGATGCGGATGATCGCGTCGGGATCAGCGAATGGAACGGGGTAGCTCAACCCCTCCATGCAGGTCGGCAGACCCGCGCTGACAATCAGCGCCATCGTTCAGTCCGCCGCCGCGATGCGCCGGGCCCGTTCGGTCGCCGGCCGGTCGATCGCGAATGCCTCGTCGAGGACGACGCCATATAGGTCCGCCGCCGCCCGGCGCGAGACGAGGCCGAGGCGCGCGTCGTCGCGCACCCGCTCCGGCGGCCGTCGTCGCGGATCGCCGAGGCCGCCGCCGCCCGGCATCTCGATGATCAGCGCATCGCCCTTCGGGATTGTCTGCTGACCCTTGGCGCGCAGGTGCGGCCCCGAACCGAGGCGCAACACGCCCGCCATGCCGTCGTGCCCGCCATCGCGGCCCTTCGGCGGAAATTGGATGCGGTCGTAATTCGCGCTGGTGCCGAACGGCGCCGGGTCGAGGCTGACGACTTCCATGACCTGCCCGAGGCCGCCGCGGAACTCGCCGGCGCCACCCGAATCGGTGCGGTATTCCTTGCACCGAACGAGGATCGGCGAGAGCGCTTCGGTGACTTCCACCGGCACGTTGCGCACGCCGCTCGGAAAGGCGGTTGCTGACAGCCCATCCTTGCCCGGGCGCGCCCCGGTGCCGCCGGAATGAAACGACATGACATCGAACACCGCGGCATCGACCAGATCGCCGGGATCGCCGTCGACCCGGCCCGGGCCGCCCATCGCGAACAGGTTCCACAGGCACGAGGTGCCCTCGGCGGGCACCTGCGACGGCCCGAGCGCCTGATGCAGGCACCCGATCATCAGATCGGGCAGCATCTGTCCCGTCACGTGGCGGATCGCTACCGGCAGCGGGTGCTTGGCATTGAGAATGCAGTTTTCCGGCGCGCTGATCGTGATGACCGACAGCGACCCCTCGTTGTTCGGCACGCTCGGGGCGACGATGCACTTGATGCCGAATGCCGAGTAGGCTTCGGTGTAGCAGATCGGCACATTGATGCCGAACCCGGAAGGCGGCGAGGTGCCGGCGAAATCGACATGAATGCTGCCGTCGGCAATCGTCATCGCGGCGACAAGGTCGATCGGCTTGTCGTAACCGTCAATGCGCATTCGGTTGTGATAGATGCCCTCGGGCAGCCGTCGGACGCCGTCCCGCATCGCCGCGCGTGAGGTCTCGATGATATAGTCGCCGAGTTCCTTCAAGCTCTCGATGCCGAACTCATCCATCATCCGGCCGAGCCGGCGGGTGCCGACCTCGTTGCAGGCGGCCAGCGAATAGAGATCGCCGACCACCTGGATGGGTTCGCGCACGTTCGAGCGGATGATCTCGATCAGGGTTTCGTCGACGCCGGCCGACGCCGTCGCAAAGCGCATCAGCGGAACATAGATGCCCTCTTCATAGACTTGGCGTGCGTCCGGCCCGATGCCGCGGCCGCCGATATCGACGACATGGCAGGTCGAAGCAAACAGTGCGACGAGCCGCGTCTGGCGGAAGGCCGGAGTCACGACCGTGAAATCGTGCAGATGACCGGTGCCCTTCCACGGATCGTTGGTAATGAACACGTCGCCCGGCCGCATCGTCTGGGTCGGGAACTTGTCGATGAAGTGGTAGACCGCGCGCGCCATCGAATTGACGTGGCCGGGCGTGCCGGTCACCGCCTGCGCCAGCATGCGGCCGGAAGTGTCGAAAACACCGGCCGAAAGATCCCCCGCCTCGCGGGTCGACGTGCTGAAGCCGGTGCGGACCAGCGTCTGCGCCTGTTCTTCGACGACGGCGATGAGCCGGTCCCACATGATCTGCCGGTCGAGAAACGACAGCGCGCTATTGTTGTCCGTCATGCCGATCTCCGCGTCAGAACGATGTCGCCAAGCACGTTGATATGCGCCGTGAAGCGGCCGGTCACCAACGTCGTCGTTCCGTCCTCGGCAATCAAGGCCGGGCCGGCGACGAGATCGCCCGGCGCGAGCCGGGCGCGATCGTAGACCGGCACCTCGACGACGGCGCCGCTCGCGGCATCGACGAGCCTGCCATGCCCCGCGGCAGCCGCCGGGCGCTGCGTTGCTGCCGGCGGGCAAGGTTCGACCGGCGCCCCGACCGCGGCGAGCCGCAGCGTCCAGCTCATCGCCTCGACCTCGAGCCCGGGGATCGTGCGGCCGAACTGCCGCGCATATTGCGTTTCGAACAGGCGCACCAGTTCGCTATCGGTCAGCGGCGCGGCGGGCAGCGGGACGGTCACGTCATGCCCTTGGCCGCGGTAGCGCATTTCCGCCGCCCAGGTCTCGACGAGCGGCGTGTCGGGCGCGCCGCGGCGCACGACCGCTTCGGCTTCGGCCCGCATCTCGGCGCGGAACGCCTCGATCGCCGCCGGATCGAAATCGACCGCGAGGCGGACATAGCGGGTGCGCACAACCTCGAACGCGACCGGCGCGATCAAAAAGCCGACAGCCGAGCCGACCCCGGCGGAGGTTGGTACGACAACGCTCGCAATATCGAGTTTTTCGGCCAGCCGCGCCGCGTGCAGCGGCGCCGCGCCGCCGAACGCAATCAGCGTCCGCCCGGTCAGCTCCCTGCCGCGCTCGACGGCGTGGACGCGCGCCGCGTTGGCCATGTTCTCCTCGACGACTTCCGAGATCGCCAGCGCCGCCGCGCTGTCGCCGAGGCCGAGCGGCCGGCCGATTGCGGCAATGACCGAGCGGCGCGCCGCTTCGGTGGACAGCGCGATCGTGCCGCCGGCGAACCGCTCGGGGCGGGTGCGGCCGAGCAGCAGATCGGCATCGGTGACGGTCGCGCCGGTGCCGCCGCGACCGTAGCAGGCCGGCCCCGGTTCGGAGCCGGCGCTGTCCGGTCCGACCTGGATCCGCTTCAGCTCATCAAGACGTGCCAGCGAGCCGCCGCCGGCGCCGATCTCGACCATGTCGATGACGGGAGTGCGGATCGGCAGGCCGCTTCCCTTCAAAAAGCGGTATTCGCGCGCAACCTCGAAAGTGCGGGTGAACTGCGGCTGGCCGTCGTCGATCAGGCAGATCTTGGCGGTCGTGCCGCCCATATCGAATGACAGCACCCGGTCGTAACCGCACTGCAGCGCCAGGTGCGCGGCGAGCATCGCGCCGCCGGCCGGCCCGGATTCGACCAGCCGCACCGGGAAGCGGCGGGCGATCTCGACCGTCGTCAGGCCGCCCGCCGAGGTCATCAGAAACAGTGGACAACTGGCGCCTCGCGCGCGCAGGCCGGTGTCGAGCCGCGCCAGGTAGCGGTCCATCAGCGGCTGCACATAGGCGTTGGCGCAGGCGGTGGACCAGC
>DATJSO010000213.1:0-16909 GCA_035504075.1 Allostellaceae bacterium
CGCCGGCGGCGCGCTCGACCGACGGCTCGGTCTACCGCAGCGATGATGTCGGCAGGACATGGACCCGTTTCGACCGCGGCATCAAGGCCGAGGCGACGATGATGGGCGTCATCCCGC
The DNA here is from genome assembly GCA_035504075.1 of Allostellaceae bacterium. Taxonomy (GTDB): domain Bacteria; phylum Pseudomonadota; class Alphaproteobacteria; order ATCC43930; family CGMCC-115725; genus DATARH01. Next base: position 118 of record DATJSO010000213.1, read on the forward strand.
ATCCGACCGACGCCAACCAGGTCTACGCCATTTCGCGCTGCGGCCAGGTCTTCGGAACGCAGGATGGCGGCCGGACATGGCGCGAATCGCGGCTGCCGGAAGGTACTCGCGACAGCTATTGCATCGCCTGCGGCTGATCCGGCGCGGCTGAACTGATCGGCGGCGAGGCGAGGGCGCGCGCAGCAGATCGTGCCGCGGCGGGCGGCAGGTGCTATATGATGTGAGTCATGTCTGAGCTTCCGGCTCCCCGCAGCCCGCATCCGACCGCCGATCCGGTGTTGCTCGCCAGCCTCAACGAGGCGCAGGTGCGCGCCGTCGAGGCGCTCGACGGCGCCGTGCTCGTCCTGGCCGGTGCCGGCACCGGCAAGACCCGCGTACTGACGACGCGGCTCGCCCATATCCTGGCGAGCCGGCGCGCCTTTCCCGGTGAAATCCTCGCCGTCACGTTTACCAACAAGGCAGCGCGCGAGATGAAGGAGCGGCTCGAGACGATGATCGGGCGCGCCGCCGATGGCGTCTGGCTCGGCACGTTTCACGCGCTCGCCGCCCGCATCCTGCGCCGCCACGTCGAGCTTGTCGGGCTGCGCTCGAACTTCACGATTCTCGATGCCGACGACCAGCTGCGCCTCTTGAAACAGCTGATTGCCGCCGCCGATATCGACGAGCGCCGCTGGCCGGCGCGCCTGCTGCTGCACGCGATCGAGCGCTGGAAGGATCGCGGCCTCGTCCCCGACAAGGTTCCGGAGGGGGAAGCCGGCGATTGGGCCGACGGCCGGGCATTGCAGCTTTACCGCGATTACCAGCAGCGGCTGCAGACCGTCAATGCCGCCGATTTTGGCGACCTGCTGCTGCACAACTTGACGTTGTTCACCGACAACTCCGAGGTGCTGGCGACCTATCAGCGCCGCTTCCGCTATCTGCTGGTCGACGAATACCAGGACACCAACCTGGCGCAATATTTATGGCTGCGGCTTCTGGCGCAGCAGCACAAGAATTTGTGCTGCGTCGGCGATGACGACCAGTCGATCTATTCGTGGCGCGGCGCCGAGATTGGCAACATCCTGAAATTCGAACGGGATTTTCCCGGCGCGCTGATCGTGCGGCTGGAGGAAAACTACCGCTCGACGCCCGAGATCCTGGCGGCGGCGGGTGGCGTCATCGCGCACAACCGGGGCCGCCTCGGCAAGACGCTGTGGACCCGCGCGGGCGAGGGCGACAAGGTCACGGTGCGCGGGCTGTGGGACGCCGAGCAGGAGGCACGCTGGGTCGGCGACGAGATCGAGGCGCTGCAGCGCAGCGGCCACGCGCTGAAGGAGATCGCAATCCTCGTGCGCGCCGGCTTCCAGACCCGCGAATTCGAGGAGCGCTTTATCGCGCTCGCGCTGCCCTATCGCGTTGTCGGCGGCCCGCGTTTTTACGAACGCCAGGAAATCCGCGACGCGCTCGCCTATCTGCGGCTCGTGCGCCAGCCGGCCGACGACCTCGCGTTCGAGCGCATCGTCAATGTGCCGCGCCGCGGCATCGGCACCGCGACATTGCAGTTGCTGCATGCGACGGCGCGGGCGCGCGAGGAGCCGTTGGTCGAGACGGCCCGCCGGCTCATCGCCGGCGACGAACTGCCGCGCGCCGGCCGCAACGCTTTGGCCGGGTTCGTCGCCGCAGTCGACCGCTGGCGGTCAGAGGCCGACCGCGTCGGCCACACCGACCTTGCGCAAATCGTGCTCGACGAATCGGGCTACACCGGCATGTGGCAGGCCGACCGCTCGCCCGACGCGCCCGGACGGCTCGAAAACCTGAAGGAACTCGTCGTCGCGATGGCCGAGTTCGACAATCTTGCCGGCTTTTTGGAACACGTCAGCCTCGTCATGGACAACGCCGCCGACAGCGCCGGCGACATGGTCGGCCTGATGACATTGCACAGCGCCAAGGGCCTCGAATTCGACACGGTCTTCCTGCCCGGCTGGGAGGAGGGGTTGTTCCCGAGCCTGCGTTCCGTGGAGGAGCACGGCCTCAAAGGCCTCGAAGAAGAGCGACGGCTCGCCTATGTCGGCCTGACCCGCGCGCGCCATCGGGCGCTGGTGTCGTTCGCCGCCAACCGCCGCATCCATGGGCAATGGCAAAGCTCGGCCCGCTCGCGCTTTATTGACGAGTTGCCGCGGGCGCATATCGTTGTCGTGACCGAGATGGGGCTGAGCGCCGCGCCGGCGTGGGGCGGCGGCGTGGCGGCCGCGTCGCCGGGCCGAAGCGCCGGCGCCTCGCCGGGTTGGGGCGTCGCCTGGGAGGCCGCACGCGACGCGCGCAACGCGCGGCGGCCGTTGCTGATCGAAAGCGCACCACCGAAGCGCGGCCAGGACATCCCGCGCGTTGGTGGGTTTGCGATCGGCGACCGGGTATTTCACCAGAAATTCGGCTATGGCACGATCCGCATTGTCGAAGATAACAAATTGACAATCGATTTCGAACACGCTGGCGATAAAAAGGTCATGGACGCCTTCGTCCAGCGCGCGTGACGGGCCCCGTATCCGATTTCCCTGCCTGAGATTCGCTGCGTTTGGCAGCACCGTTGATGCCGTTGCTGAATCGGCTTGACACGGCAATATGCCGCATGCGACAAGTTGCCGCCCCCAAGCACGGCAACTCCCGCATATGTCAAGGAGACAGCGATGAGCAACGGTCAAGCTGCGCATCAGATTCCGTCAGTGCGCATCAGCCCGGACAACCAGACCGTTTTAAACAATTTGGGGCTCCTGGCAGAGCTGGCAGGCAATTGGCACGGGACAGGTTTTAATCTTGTCGCGCGGCCGGACTTTCAGGATAAAACGAATGTGTTTCTGGAGCTTAACCTCACCAATGAAACCACCAAATTCGATCCGATTTCGTCATCGATCCCGAACCGCGGTTTCGCCCAGGCGGATATCGAACTGTTCGGGTTGACCTACCTGCAAAAAATAAGCGATGCCACCACCGGGGGAGCGCTGCATATCGAGCCGGGCATCTGGGTCACGCAGCCCCCGACGTCCAATCCTCCGCTGTCGCCGCCTACGGGCGCGCAGCTCGTCAGCCGCATGGCGAATATACCGCATGGCAATTCGTTGCTGGCTCAGGGCATAGTGGCGGCGTTTGACGGCCCCCCGACGATCAGCCCCGGAACCAACCCCCTCAGCGGCGCAAACCCGGCCTTTTCGCTGTTCCCCTCCTTCAACAGCACTGCGATTGATCTCCAGCCCGGACCCGGCCTGATCGCGGCCGGCGTGCCTCTCGGCGCCGCCATTTTCGCAGCGGGTACGTCAGAAGCGCAATCCAAGCCCGGCGGCGGTTTCCCGCAATACACCCTGTCGAACCCCCCCAGCGCCACAAACACCAGAACCCCTTTGGGCAACGTGCCCCCCGTTCTGCCCGCGAGCATCACCCAGACGCTCCTCAACGATCCGGTAACGCTGCTGCAGCAAACGATCCAGAATCAGATCGCCGAGGGTTACTCATTCAGCGGGGTGGCGCTGAATATTTCCACGGCGCCGTCGATCTCATTCCTGACGGCGCCCGTCATCAACGGCTCGCCGGTGCCGCCGGTTGCGGTGGTAAACCTGGCGCAGGCCGGTGGCGGCGCCGAGAATTTGTCGTTCCTGCAAACAAACGCCGATACGACGCTGGTTTATGCGACGTTCTGGCTGGAGAAGCTGACCCACCCGAACCAACCGACGATCATGCAGCTGCAATATGCACAAATGGTGATGTTGAACTTCCCGGCGCTGACGATCCCGGGAACCCCCGCATTCGCCTGGCCGCATGTTTCGGTTGCGACGCTCAGAAAAACCTTCGGCTGACCGGCCGCCGGCAGCGCAGGCCGGCGCCGTTGGGAATCACTGTTCTTGAACCCCGCGGCGTGCGCCGGTCTCTCCATGCCGCTCGACGAAATCACGCAGAGCGGCCGGGTCGAGGTGCTTGGCCGCTCGCAGTTCCGGCGGCAGCTCCGGCTTCCAAACCAGCATCCGCGTTGTATCGGGTGCCGCGCCGGCCGGGTAGGACCGCACGTGCTCCAAGGGCGAGCCGCGCTCGACATAGCGTATCCAGCGGCAGCCCTCGCCGGGCGGCTGGAAGACGGCATCCTGCCAGCCCTCCGCGAGCAGGTGCGCATAGGCATCGTGCAAGCAGGCAATGGCGCGCTCGTCAGTCGGATAGGCCTGGCGGCGCCGCTCTTTCTGCTTCTCGAAGAAATCCATTTTCAAGTTCCCGGCAGGAAAGCTTCCTGCCAAACAAGCCCTCAGGCTGCGCGTTCCGTCGTCGAGCGAAACGTCGCATCGGTCGCGTCCGCTGCCGCACGTTGCCAAGCAGGGTCGAGGCACGCTACCTTGACCGTCGGTGGAAGTGTGCGCACCGTCTTTTGACATTCCTTCAAGCTTACGTTAAGACAGCACCAACAGGTCGCGTTTCTGTCTGTACGGGTTAAATCACCAAGACAGGTTGTCAAATAATGATGACGTCTTTCATGGCGCTGTTGTTTGCTACAATGCCGACGGTCAATTATGCTCATGTAAGCGGCAGCGCGCCAGTTTTCAGCAACCTGGCCGCAATATCACCCGATCATGGTTATATCGGAGATTTCGAGCTTGGCTACGCGATGATCAATACCAGAGCGGCGGCGCCGAGCGACGGTGATACCGATGTCTTCGCCCCGCTGTCGATGCTGCTGACTGAGCCGGTCACGTCCATCCCCAACCTGCCGAACAGCGATGACGATACCGAATAAGGCATGCCGCCGGCAGCCGGGATTGCAAAATCGGCCATCGCCACCCGCCGACCGAACCGATCAGGCAGCGCTCCGTCGACAGTAGCAAAGACCCTCGTTGGCACTTCCGCTGCCGCCCGGCGCGGGTAACCGCTGATCCGCCACCTACACTTCGGTCGCGCCGGCGGGACCGGCGACGGCGCCCAGCCTAGTGGTTCGCGATGCGACCGCTTGGACATCGCGCAGGCAGCGCTGCAGCTCGTTTCCGGTGAACAGCGCTTGCGAGCCGGCGGCACGGAACAGCCGATCGGTCGCGCGCAGTGCATAAAGAGTGGCAAAATGGCGATCACGCGCGACAAGCTCGACCAGCGTCCGCGGCACCGGTTCGATGCGCGCCTTGCCGGCCCGCTCGATTTCGAGAACGGTGCGGCGGATCAACAGTCGTGCGGCATCGACTTCGGTCGTTGCCTCGGCGACGTCGTGGCGAATCGCCTCGCGCTCGGCCGCGCTTGTGCGTCGGACGCCCATCCCGGCCAAATGGGCAGTGCAATAATCGACTGCATGCTGGGCGATGCCCACCCCGGCCATTGCCAGCGACAATGGGCCTGGATGCGCATATCGGCTCAGCCGGTAAAGGTGGCAGTGGTCGTGCAGCGCGCGCCCCGGGCCGGTATTGCCGAGGAACTCGCGATCGGTCAGGCTGCGCCACTCGGGCACAAATACGTCCTCGCCACGCAGTGATTTGCTGCCGGTGCCGGCCAGTCCGGAAATGTGCCAATCATCGACGATTTCGAGCGCCGGGATCGGCAGCAGGAAGCGGCGACGCAAGCGGCGGCCGGCTTCATCAGGCGCCTCCGCGTCTGCCCCGGCGATGATGTACGCGCAGTAATCACAGCCACTCGAGTAGCGCCAAAATCCGCTGACGAGATAGCCGCCGTCGACTTGCTTGAAGCGGCCGATCGACGACAGCGAACTGGAGGCGAGCGCATGCGGGTCGCCGCCCCACACCTCCTGCTGCGCGCGCCCCGAGAAATTGGCGATCATCGCACCATGCGCACTCAGCACCGCATAGACCCAGCCGCTCGCGCCGCACGCGCGGGCGAGTTCGTAGGTCAGATCGATTTGACAGATGAAATCGGCTTCGAACCCGCCGAATGCCGCCGGCTGGATCGCCCGCAGGATGCCAGCGTCGTGAAATTCCTGCATCGTTGCTTCGGGCAGGCGACGCAGCCGCTCGGCCTCCTCCTGCCGCGCGGCAAGCCCGGGCCGCAGCCGCAGCCCGCGCTCCAGCAGTTCCGCGGCCGAGAAATGTTGCCTGCCGTCGCGCTCGGCGGCCGATCGCGGCATTGCCGTTTCCCCCGCCGGCTCAGGGAATAGTGAGGGCGACGATCGTCCGCAAAAATTCGACCGCCCAGGTGTCATGTACCGCTCTCTTGCTGCGCCGCCTTCGCTTCCCTGGCGGCGTGCCGATAGCGCTCGTCGTCGTGAAAGATATAATCGTGGTCTTCACGGATTTTGCGCTGCGCTTCCGGGCCGGTACGGCCTTCCTGCGCCAGACGCTTTTGCGCGGCCGCAAGCCGCTCGTGCCCGCCGGGCGAGTTCCAATGCAGCACCTTGCAGGCCTTATCGCCATGCGGCCGGAATGCATGCGTGCATCCGGGCGGCGCGTAGGCAAAAGTGCCGGGGCCGCCGATGACGGTGCGATCGCCGATCGTCACCTCGATCTCGCCGTCCAATACAAAGAAAAACTCCTCCTCGGCCGGATGGTGATGCTCGGTCGCGTGAAAGCCGGGTTCGATCGTCAGGACATGCAATACGATGCTGCCGCCGCTCTGCTCCGAGGTCAGGAGCCAGTTGTAGCGGCGGTTGGGCGCCGTCGCCGTCAGCTGCTCCTGCGGCCGCAACAGGGTTGGGATTTTCGGCAGGCGCGTGAATGCCTCGCGCAGCCGCAAGTAGTCGTCATGGGAGTTGACGTCGAATGGCAGCGGCTGGACTGGTTGATTGGTGCGTGCGTCAACTTCGTGCGTTGTCTCGCTCTTGCCGCTCATCGCCTCCCTCCGCGTCTATCGGTCGCTTCGATCGCGACGGATCACCCTAGGCGACCCGGCAATTTGCAACAAGGGCGCTGTGCGCCGCGCGGGCGGCCGACTGCGGCCCGGCGGGAGGGGGATGCGGACACGGAGAATTATCGACATCAACGGCAGACGACGCCTTTGCGCCGATGCCGACCCGCGCCAAGCAAAAAAGAAGCATGACGCTCGTCGAAGCGCTGCCAATCAAAACGGTTGAATCGTCACTGCCACCCTCCAAGCCGGTGTTTGAGCGGCGCGGGATTACCGCGCTTTATTCACATCAACGTCGTATCGAGGGGTGTGACAGCTTGCCGGCGGGCTTCCCTTCTCGGTCAAATTTTTACGAACAGCTGAAGACCTTGGGGCGAAAAGCTGATAGCTTGTTACGGAACGGGTGGGGAGAGATGGCGGACCCGACAACTGACGCGGAAGCGACGACTACTCGTGCGGCCGGGGGGTCCGCGGCATCGTCTGGTACGGCGCGATGAGCGACTACAACGCCCTGTTGCAGCAGGGGGTCGCGGCGTACCAGCAGGGCGATCTCGCCGCGGCGGAACGCCATTGCCGCGATGCGATTGCGGCCCAGCCGCGCTGCCTCGACGCGTACCACATCCTGGCGGTGATCCAGCTCAGCCTCGGCCGGCCGCAGGAAGCGCTGGCGGCCTGTGAGATGGCGCTGTCGTTGCGCCCCGACGATCCGCTGACGCTGTCGAACCGCTCGGTCATGCTCAATCTGCTCGGGCGCCACGAGGAGGCAGTCGCGAGCTGCGATGTCGCATTGTCGCTGCAGCCCGACGGCGCGCCGACGTTACAGAACCGCGGCATCGCACTGAGCGCGCTGAAGCGCTTCGACGCGGCGATGGCGAGTTATGACCGGGCGCTGGAGGTGCAGCCGGAATTTGCCGAATGCCGGCTCAGCCGCGCGTCGCTGCTGCTGCTTCGCGGCGCCCTTTCCGAGGGGTGGCGCGAATACGAATCCCGGCGGAAGCTCGCAACCTGGGCCGCGCCGCACTTCGATGGTCCGGAATGGCAGGGCGACGATGTTTCCGGCCGGCGCCTGCTGCTCTACGGCGAAGGATGGCCGGGCGATACAATCCAGTTTGCCCGCTTTGTTCCGTTGCTCGCCGAACGGGCTCGCGCGGTCATCGTACAAGTCGAGCCGTCGCTCTGCGGGCTGATGCGGCGCGTCGCCGGTGCGGCGCAGGTCGTTGCGCTCGGCGAACCGCCGCCGCCGTATGATTGTCATCTGCCACTGGCGAGCGTGCCGTTCGTCCTTCGCATCGAGGAGGCGCAGATCCCGGCCGCCGCGCCGTACCTGACGGCAGAGCCGGATCGCATCGTCGCCTGGTCCGAGCGGCTGCCGCAGGCCGGTTTCCGCGTCGGTATTGCCGGCGAAGTCGAGCCGGGGCGCGGCGGCTGGCAGGAGCGCGCGATCCCGCTCGCCGGGTTCGCGCCGCTCGGCCGTATTCCCGGTGTGCAGTTGATCGCACTCGGCGAGCAGGCCGGCCCGGAGCTGGCAGCGGCGCTGCCGTCTGCTCGATCGATCGGCGAACTCGGCACCGATTTCGGAGCCGGCTCGGACCGGCTTCTCGATTTGGCTGCCGTCATGATGCAGCTCGACCTGATCGTCACCGGCAACGGCGTGATCGCTCACCTGGCCGGCGCGCTGGGTCGGCCGGTCTGGATCTTGCTGAAGGATGTCCCCACGTGGCGCTGGCTGCTCGAGCGAACGGACAGCCCGTGGTATCCGACCGCGCGCCTGTTCCGTCAAAGCCGCTCGAATACTTGGGAAGAGGCGATCGCGGCGGCCGCCGGCGCACTCGCGCCGATCGTCGCGCAAAAGGCCGAGCAATCCGATCGAATGCCGGCATCGCCGGCCGCGGCGATTGTTTCAGACGCCACCATGCCGAGTGCCGCGCGCCCGGCACGACTGTCCGACGATCGGGGACGACGGGACGCGAACAAGGCCGCTTATTCGGACGCCGGCGCGAAACCGACCGCACGAGGCTTCCTGACGCAAGCGTCCAACGGCTGGGAACGGCACAAGTCGGCACTGGCTAACCCCAGCGGAGCGGCGACGGTCCGCCATACCCTGGCGGCTCGCGTCTCCGGGGCCGTCGTGGCGAGCCTGGTCATGCTTGCCCCGCTTCACCCGTTTCAGGGAAGCGCGGAAAAAACGTCGGCAGGGTCGAGCACCCGCCACCAGACTGCTTACGAAATGGCAATCCAGGTTGCCGAACCTCGGCCGCAGCCTCAGGCGAAATCGGCGACGGATAGTCAATCCCATCGGGTTCCGCGTGCGATCCACTTCACCCCGGCGCCGGCCCTTATGCGACATCAGGAGACGGCCAGCGCAGCCAGGATCACAACCGCCGTCACCGCACCTGCCCCCACTGGCAAGCTGGAGCACGTTCCGACATCAACATCCGTGACGGTAAGCCGCCTGCCGGCGCCCGCACCGCGGCAATCGGCACCCGTCGTCGCGACTGCTCCGGCTCAGCCGCCGGCGGCGCTGTTTTCTGCAGTGACCAGCGCATCGCCGCCACCTCGAGCGACGGCGAACCGCCCCACGGCTGACGCAGCCGTTCCCGAGCCGAGGGTTGCCTCTGCCGAGGAGATGAAGCCGCGGCACCCGCCGACATCGGCCGCCGCCGGCATCCCCGGCATGACACTTGACGCGACGCACCCCGCAACAGCGGCCCTGAGCCGGCCGCCGGTCGTGCCGGCCGGCGTGGAGGCTGCCAATTCGGCGCTCCGCGCGCGCGGCGATGCGCTGCTTGCTACCGGCGACATCACCTCTGCCCGTTTGTTCTACAAGCAGGCTGCCGAGGAAGGAGACGGGCGTGCGGCGCTGCGTCTCGGCGAGACCTATGATCCGGACTTCCTGGCGCAAATCCGGCTCATCGGCGCCTGGCCTGACGCCGCGGCAGCCGCGCATTGGTATCGGCGCGCCAGGGAAATGGGCGTCGGTGACGCCGACGTCCTACTGAAAGGGATTGCACAGCATGCGGCGGCTCGCGGCTTGCCCCAGTAGGGGATCGCCGCCCTCGAGGGCACGCAAATCTCTAAAATCGTCTCTCGCGAAGACCCGGGCCAATTTCGCCGACTGGAAACTGCAATCGCCTCATTACCGCTGCCATTTGGCGCAGTAGAACGTCGAGCGGCCCGATTGCGTGATGCGGCGGATGCCCTCCTTGCAGGTGCAGGCCGGGCACTTCTCACCTTCCTTGCCGTAGACCGCCCAGCGGTGCTGGAAATAGCCGAGTTCGCCGTTCGCCTGTACGTAATCGCGCAATGACGAGCCGCCGGCGTCGATCGCCTCCTGCAGGACCTCGCGGATGGCTGTCGCGAGCCGCACCGCCCGCACGCCGAAGACGGTCGCGGCCAGCCGGCGCGGCGACAGCCTGGCGCGGTAGAGCGCTTCGCAGACATAGATGTTGCCGAGGCCGGCGACGATCTTCTGGTCGAGCAAGGCGGATTTGATCGGCGTCATCTTGCCGCCGAGCGCCGTCTCCAGATAGGCGCCGTCGAATGCCGGCCCGAGCGGTTCCGGCCCCATGCCGGCGAGCAGCGGGTGGGCGCTCTCGCCGCCGCGCGCGAGATAATCGAGCGACCCGAAGCGGCGCGGGTCATTGAAGCGCACGACGGTGCCGTCGTCGAGCGTCAGCACGACGTGGTCGTGCTTTTCGTCGGGCGCGTTGTTGCCGCCGGCGGTGACCCGCCCCGACATGCCGAGGTGCAGCAGCAAAAGCCCATCCTCGTCGAGCTCGATCAGAATGTATTTGCCGCGCCGCCCGAGTTCGCCGATCCGCGCGCCCTGGAGCCGTGCGGCGAGGCCGGGCGGAAACGGCCGCCGCAGGTCGGCGCGCCGCAACTCGGCGCGGACGATGCGCCGCCCGCTGAGGCGCAGCGCAAGGCCGCGGCGGACGGTTTCGACTTCGGGCAGTTCGGGCATAGAGATCTGGCTGGCGACGGGATCCTGCGGCTATTGTTCCTGCCTGATGAGCGCCGATCGAACAAGCGATATGTCCGCCGACGCCGAGGCCGATTTCGGCTTTCGCCGCGTGCCCGCGGCGGAAAAGGCGCCGCTCGTGCGGCAGGTATTCGACAGCGTCGCCCGCCGCTACGACCTGATGAACGACCTGATGAGCGGCGGCATCCACCGCCGGTGGAAGGCCGAGATGATTGCCGCGCTGGGTCCGCGCCGCGGCCAGCGTCTTCTCGATGTTGCCGGCGGCACCGGCGACATCGCACGCCGCGCGCTGCCGCGCCTCGACCCCGGCGGCGGCGGCCTTGCCGTCGTCTGCGACGTCACCCCGCGCATGTTGGAGGCGGGCCGCGCCCGCGCCATCGACGACGGCGTTCTCGCCGGCATCGAATGGATCGCCGGCGACGCCGAGGCGCTGCCTTGCACCGACCGGTCGTTCGACCTCTATACGATCGCCTTCGGGCTCCGGAACGTCACCCATATCGAGCGGGCGCTCGCCGAAGCGCGCCGCGTGCTGCGGCCCGGCGGGCGATTTTTGTGCCTCGAATTCGCGCCCTCCGTCGCGCCGGCGTTGCAACCCTTTTACGACGCCTACAGCTTTTATGCGCTGCCGCTGCTCGGCCGCATCGTGACCGGCGACCGCGACGCCTACGCGTATCTCGTCGAGAGCATCCGCCGCTTTCCGCCGCAAAGCGAAATACTCGGCGCGATCGCCGCCGCCGGGCTTGAGCGCGGCCGCTTCCGCAACCTGTCGGGCGGCATCGCGGCGCTCTATTCTGCCTGGCGGCTCTGACCGGTCGGCGAGGCACCGGCGCGCGTGTTCCGCTTCATCCGCAGCGGCCGCAACCTCGCCCGCCTGTGCGGCATCGCGTTGACGCTGGCGCGGCACGATGCGCTCGCCCCGCTCGTCGCGATCGGCGATCGGCTGTCGGGTGCCCCGGCCCTGACGCGCGCCGGCCGTCTGTTGCGGCAGCGCCGGCATGCCGGCAGGCGGCCCGGCGAGCGGCTGGCGGCGGCGTTCAGCGAGATGGGGCCGAGCTTCATCAAGCTCGGGCAGATCCTGGCGACGCGCGCCGACCTGCTCGGCGACGACATCGCCGAAGATCTGGCGCGGCTGCAGGACCGCCTGCCGCCGTTTCCCGGCAGCGCGGCACGCGCGCTGATCGAGGCGGAATTCGAACGGCCAATCGACAGCCTGTTCGCCGCCTTCGACGATCGCGCCGTCGCCGCCGCCTCAATCGCGCAGGTGCATTTCGCGGTCACGACCGAAGGGCAAGAGGTTGCGGTCAAGGTGTTGCGGCCGGGCATCGCGCGCGCCTTTGCCCGCGACCTCGACCTGTTCCGCTGGCTGGCGCGGTTTGCCGAACGGACCCGGCCGGCGCTGCGCCGGCTGAAACCGGTCGAGGTCGTCGAGACGCTGGCGCAGTCGATGCAGTTCGAGATGGACCTGCGGTTCGAGGCGGCCGCTGCTTCGGAACTGACAGAGAATTTCGCCGGCGATGCGACCGTGCGTGTGCCGCAGGTCGATTGGCAACGCACCGGGCGCACCGTGTTGACGACCGAACGCATCGCCGGCATTCGCGTCGACGATCGCGAGGCGCTGATCGCGGCCGGGCTTTCGATCCCCGACCTGCTGCGCAATGCCGCCGATGCATTTTTCAAGCAGGTATTCCGCGACGGGTTTTTTCATGCCGACCTGCATCCCGGCAATGTTTTCGTCGATGCCGCCGGGTCGCTGACGATCGTCGATTTCGGCATTATGGGGCGGCTCGACCGCGACACCCGCTATTATCTTGCCGACATGCTGATCGGCTTTCTGACCGGCGACTACCGGCGCGTCGCCGAGGTGCATTTCGAAGCCGGCTATGTGCCCCGGCGCCGCTCGATCGACGCCTTCACGCAGGCCTGCCGCTCGATCGGCGAGCCGATCCTCGGCCGCCCGCTGCACGAGATCTCGATCGCGCGCCTGCTGGCGCAGCTGTTCCAGGTCACCGAGCAATTCGACATGGAGACGCAGCCGCAACTGCTGCTGCTGCAGAAAACGATGGTACTGGTCGAGGGGATCGGGCGGCGGCTCGACCCGACGATCAACATCTGGAGCCTGGCGCGGCCGCTTGTCGAACAATGGGTGCGCGACAACCGCGGCCCCGAGGCGCGGCTGCGCCAGCGGATCGACACGCTGCTCGAAGCGCTCGACGAGGTGCCGCGGCTGTTGCGCGGCCTGGACCGGCTGGTCGGCGACTGGGTGGGCGGCGGGGTCATCATGCACGCCGAGAGCCTCGCGACGCAGGCCGCCCACCGTGCCCGCCTGCTGCCGCTTCTGCTGCTGCCCTTCTGGGTCGCTGCAGCGGCGCTCGTCGCGATCGCGGCGATATTGTACGTGCGATAGAGGAGACGGGCCGTGGACGATCGAGACACGCCGGAGACCGCGCCGTCGCCGGCCGATTTGGCGGCGCGGCGGGCGGCGCGGCGCTACCCCGACCGGCCGATCGTCGCCGTCTTGGCGGTCGTCGTGCGCGGCGAGGAAGCGTTGATCGTGCAGCGAGGGCAGCAGCCCAATGCCGGCCGCTGGGGGTTTCCAGGGGGCGTCCTCGAACTCGGCGAGACGGTTGCGGAAGGCGCGATGCGCGAATTGCTGGAGGAGACCGGCATCGTCGCTGCGCCGGCCGGTGTCCTCAACGTGCACGACGCGGTCAGCCGCGACGCCGATGGCCGCGTGCAGTTTCACTATGTGCTGATCGCCGTGCGCGGCGTCTGGCGCTCGGGCGAGGGTGTGCCGGGCGACGACGCCGCCGCGGTCGCCTGGGCGAGCCGCGCCGACATTCTCGCCGATCGGTATCCGACGTTTCCGACGCTGTTGCCGCTGTTCGACCTGGCGATGGAGCGGCAATAACAATTGCCGTTCCGCCGCCCAGACGGGACTTGCCGGCATGAGGAGCGCGAGCGGGTCGCGCGGCCGTCCCTGGCGGCTGATTGAAGGGGAGACCCTCGGTCCGTGGTCAAATGAAACGACGGTTGATCGCGCTACAGTCCGATCGATGCACTCAACGACGCTCCGATATCGGCAGGTGGTAGAACGATGGAAAACGGTCCGCGATGTTCATCCGCGTCTTCGCCGTCATCGTCAGCCTGATCAGCCTGATCGGTTTTGATCCGCGGATAGCGGCTGCGGCGCAGCCCGCGCCAAGCCTGCCACCGCTGACGGCCGCGCAGCTCGACCGACTCGTTGCGCCGATCGCGCTCTACCCCGATCCCCTGCTTGCGCAAATCCTGATGGCAGCGACCTATCCGCTGGAAGTTGTCGAAGCGGACCGCTGGCTTCAGGTCGCGACGAATGCCGCGCTCAAAGGAAAGGAATTGACGACCGCGCTGCGGCGGCAGCCCTGGGACCCGAGCATCAAGTCGTTGATCGCCTTTCCGCGCGTGCTGCGCATGATGGATGACAACCTTGATTGGACCGAGCAGCTCGGCGACGCTTTCCTGGCGCAGCAGGCGGACGTCATGGCCGCAGTGCAGCACCTTCGCCGGCTGGCCGAAGCTGCGCGCGTGCTCGCCCCGGGGCCGCAGCAAACGGTGTCCCCGCCCGGCCCGGAGATCGCGATCGAGCCGGCCAACCCGGAGGCCGTCTATATTCCGGCCTATAACCCGTGGTGCGTTTACGGCGCATGGCCCGATCCGGCCTACCCGCCCTTCGTTTTCGGAACCTGGCCCGAATATTGCGGCCCGCAGCCTCTGATCTTCGGCGCTGGCATCTATCCGCCGTTCGGCTTCTGGGCGTGGGGCATCTTCGAGTGGCGGCGGCACCGGATCCGGATCGACGACGCGCGCTTCGCTCAGTTCCACGCCGGGCCCGCGCCCGCCGCCGCTGTTTGGCAGCACGATCCCGCTCATCGCGACGGGGTGCCCTATCCGAATTCGGCGACCGCAGCACGCTACCTTGGCGCGGCGGCGGCAGCGCGGCGCGAGTTCCGCGGCTTTGCGCCGACACCGGGCGCATCGCCGCGCGCCGGCTCGTCAGCTCCGGCCGCCGGTGCACGGCACCCGGGCGTCATCCGCGGCGGCGATGGCACAGAGCCAAGCCTGCCGCCGCCGCCGACATTGCCGCCGGCACCAACGTTCCGGGCGCCGATTTTTCAGTCTTTCGGCAGTAGCGGCGCTCAGGTCAGCGGCGAAGCGGCCCGCGGATTTTCCAGCCGCATGTCGGCGCCGGCGCCGAGCTTCCACGCTGCGCCCATGCCGACGTTCAATGCGGCGCCCGCGCCAGCCTTCCATGCCGCTCCGGCGCCCAGTTTTGGCGGCGGGGGTCACAGATAATGCATGCGACAACGCTGGGATCGTGCAAATGCAGGGACGACAGAAGGCAGCACGCCACCTCCTCTTTGCGCTCCGGCTCGGCACTGCGGGGCTTGGCGTCGTTGTCTGTTCGCCGCCGGCGGCGCCGGCGGCGGCTGTTCAACAGAATACCTTCGCCACGCCGGCGGCGGCGGTCGCTGCGCTGGTTGCGGCCAATCGCGCCGGCGACTTGCGGGCGCTCCTCGCCATCCTCGGCCCGGACGCCGCCGCACTGATCAGCTCCGGCGATCCGATCGCCGACGCTCGCGGCAGAGCGCACTTCGTTGCCGCATTTGACCAAGCCCACAAACTCGAACGCGCCGGCCGAGCCAAGATGATCCTGATCGTCGGCCGCGACCGCTGGCCGATGCCGATCCCGCTCGTCCGTGTCCGGAGCGCCTGGCGGTTCGACACCGCTGCCGGCGCGGCCGCAATCCTTGACCGCCGCGTCGGCCGCGATGAGCTTGCTGTGATCGAGATTTTCCGCGCCTATGTCACAGCCCAACGCGAATATGCGGCACTGCGCGCGAAAGCGGGCGCCACCACCGAATATGCCGAGCACCTCATGAGTACCCCCGGACAACAAAACGGGCTTTATTGGCCAGTCAAGCCGGGCCAAGAGGAGAGCCCGCTTGGACCATTGATCGCCGACGCCCGCGCGGAAGGCTATGCACCGGGTGCGCAGACGCATCCGCAGCCCTATTACGGCTATTACTTCCGCATCCTGACCAGGCAAGGAACGTATGCGCCGGGTGGCGCCAAAAATTACGTTATCGACAGCCACATGACGAATGGCTTTGCGCTGCTCGCCTATCCCGCGACCTACGGCGATTCCGGCATAATGACATTCACCGTCAACCAGGACGGCATCGTCTATCAGACGAATTTCGGCGCCGCAACGACGCGAATCGCCCCGCAGATCACCGAATACGATCCAGACCCCCGCTGGCAGCCAAGCCGGCCATGACCGCCGGCAGTCATTTCTACCCTCAGCGTCATCTCGCAGGCGCCTCCCGGCTTCCTTGTCGGCCTTGGCTTTCTCGATGGCGGCGGCAGGCGGCGCGGTGACGTCGTATCCTTGGGCCGGCCCGGCGCGGAAATCTCTCGGGGCTGGAACTGGGCGCCTGCCTGCCGGCGGCGACGCTCAACGCGATCCGCGACGCGCTGCACCGTTACAAGGTGCTGTTCTTCGGTGGCCAGGGTCGTCTCGATGACGACGAGAGGAGCGGTTCGCCCGCCGGCCGCCGCCGGCGGGCGAACCGCATCGTCACGGAACTGCTCGACCTGGTCGGTCTGCGCGGCTTTGCGTCGGCCTATTCGAGCCAGTTGTCGGGCGGCATGGCGCAGCGCGTCGGCATCGCCCGAGCGCGGGCGACCAACCCGGAAATCCTGCTGCTCGACGAACCGCTGGGCGCGCTCGACGCGATGACCGGCATGCGCATGCAGGCCGAACTGGGACGCATCTCACAGGAGCAGCGGGTTACCGTGATCATGGTCACGCACGACATCAAGCAGGCCGTCTATCTCGCCGACAAGGTCGTCGTCATGGCATTGGGGCGCGGCGGGATCGGCGAGGTGGTCCCGGTTCCGTTTGCCGCGGCCGCGCGACCGCAGCGCGGCGGAATTCGTCGCGGTCCGCGAGCTTGCTGCGCCAATTCCACCTCAGCGCGCATT
>DATJSO010000214.1:0-9411 GCA_035504075.1 Allostellaceae bacterium
GCCGTCTGCCGTGTCGGCCGTCATCGGATCTTGACGTAGGGCTCGACCGACATGCCGGGACCGAGCAGCCAGTGGGCGACCGGGTGATCGTCGAAAGTGATCTTTACCGGCACGCGCTGCACGACCTTGACGTAGTTGCCGGTCGCGTTCTCCGGGGGCAACAGCGAGAAGGCGGCGCCGCTGCCGGGCTGGATGCTCTGCACATGCCCTTTGAAGACGTGGCCCGGGTAAGCATCGACATAGATATCGACCGGGTCGCCGAGCTTCATCTCGCCGAGTTCGGTCTCCTTGAAATTGGCGGTAACCCACACCTGATCCGGCACCAGCGCCATCAGCGCCTGCCCGACCTGGAGATAGTCGCCGACCGCGACGGTCTTGTTTGCGATCCGCCCGTCCACCGAGGCGCGGATCATCGTATAGCCGAGATCGAGGCGGGCCTGCGCAACCTGCGCCGCCGCCGCCTTGACGGCGGCTTCGGCGGTCTGAATGTTGCGTTCGTCGAGGCCGATTTGGGCCCCGGCGGCAGCCGTCTTCTGCCGGGCGGCGGCCAGATTGGCTTCGTCGCTGCGCCAGGTCGCGGTATCGTTGTCGATCGTCTGCTGCGAGACTGCGAGCCCACCCATGCGCGCCAGCATCTGGTCGCGCTTCAGCGCGATCTCGGCATTGGCGGCGGCCGCCTGCGCGACGTCGATCTGTGCCTTTGCTTCATTGACGTTGGCCGTGGCGACCGGGATTTGCGCCGTCGCCTGCGCCAGCTGACCCTGGGCGCTCTGCTGGTTGGCCAGGGCCTGGTCGAGCTTGGCCTGGTAATCGGCCGGGTCGATTTCGACGAGCAACTGGCCGGCGCGCACCTCTTGATTGTCGTTGACGAGCACTGCCTTGACCCGGCCGGCGACTTGCGGGCTGATCTGTACCATGTGGGTATCGATGAATGCGTCGTCGGTGCTGACCCACTTGCTGGCCTCGATCCACCATTCGGTGCCGCCGACAATCACCCCGATGACCAATAGCGCGATCAGCCCGATCAACAGCAACCGGCGGCGTCCCCGCGGCCGCGCGCGCGCCCGCGAAGTCGGCGTCGGCGCCCGCCGATCCGGCCGGCGCGCCTCGATGACGCGCTGCTCGGCCGGCGGCCGCTCGGCTTCGGCCTGCTGGCGTTCCTCTTCTTCGGCGAGGCTCATGGCTCAGCTGTCTCCCGGAGTGCTGCCGTGCCGCCATGTCCGATGATCGCGACAGGGTCGGGGCGGATGTTGCGTTCGGCGCCGCTGCCGGGGGGTAGATCGGTTGCTTCGCAAACGGGCGCGACGGGCGCTGTCAGCCCTTGCAGCAGCAGTCGCAGGTGCGCCCGGCAGATCGCCTCCGGATCGAACAGGCTTGGGTCGTCGCGGCTCAGCGAATGCCGCCACAGCACCGTCAGCAGCAGCGGTGCGACGATGCACAATGCCGTGTTGTAGATGTCGGCCTCGCGGAACTCGCGCCGCTCGATGCCAAGGCGCAGTACGCGGTGAAAAACCGCCATGACGCGACCGACGATCTCCTCCCGGTAAAAGCGGGCCAGTTCGGGGAAATTGCCGGCTTCGGCGACAATGATCTTGGGGATCGCGCTGGCCGGCTCGAAGGCGAGTTGGCTCCAGCCGATCATCAACTCCTCGAGCAGCAGGGCGGCGGGCGCGTCGCGCGCCGCAATCCTTGCTTCGGCACGCTCGATATTCGGCAGGACCGCCTGGTTGACGACCGCCTTGAACAACTCCTCCTTATTCGAAAAATAAAGGTAGAGCGTGCCCTTCGTGACGCCGGCGCGATGTGCCACATCGTCGAGCCGGGTCGCGGCGAAGCCGCGCTCGGCGAAGCAATCCAGCGCGGCGGCCAGGATCTCTGCCGGCCGCGCGGCCTTGCGGCGGCGCCAGCGCGAGGCGTGCTCGGCGGTCTCCATAACTTACCTCCCGGTCAGTCAGCAACAGGTGATAACCGACCGGTCGGTTATCAATGGGTCGCGGCGTGCGTGCAGCCGCGCCGTTTGCGCCGTTACAAGTTTGCCGCCGGGGGTCAAACAGCGGCGGGCCGCCCGGCGCCGCACGAGGCAGCGCCGGCGCAGCCGCCGTTTCGTGCTCAGTTGCCGGCGCGCGTGGGCCCAGACGGCGGCAGGCGGGCGAGGCAGGCGTCGAGATCGGCGCGCCGCACCGGCTTGGCGACAAAATCGTTCATGCCGGCGGCGCGGCAACGGTGCCCGTCTTCGGCATACGCATCGGCGGTCAGCGCGACGATCCAGACCTGTCGCCGCTCCGGGTTCGGCAATGCGCGGATTGCGGCCGTCGCGCCGATGCCGTCGAGCCCTGGCATCTGCAGATCCATGAAGACGACGTCGTACGCGCCGCGACGGACCGCAGCGACCGCATCGGCGCCGTTGTCGACGGTCTCGACCCGGCAGCCGAGCCGCTCCAGCATGCGGCCGATGATGTGCTGGTTGACCTTGTTGTCATCGGCGAGCAACACACGCAGCCCGGCGCCGCGCCGCGCCGCCGCAGCATCGACGGACGCCGAAGGATCGGGACGCGTGCCGCCATCGTCAGCCATTGTCGCCTGACCTCCCCGAAACGCCCCGTTTTATTCCGGCGATTTCTGCAAGGCCGCGATCGTCGCGGCGGTGCAGGCCTCAAGCTCCGCGATGCGCTGCGGCAGATCGGGAGCATTGTCGGCGGCGCCGCGCTCGACGGCAAGGGCTGCTGCCGCTGCCGCCGCCGCGCCGACCTGGCCGGCGCCGCTGCGGAACGAATGAGCCGCCCGCCGCGCCGCCTCGCGGCAGGCGGCATCGTTCGGCCGTGCCACCGCCTCGGCGATGCGGGCGAGATAGCTCGCGCTCTCACGGATGAACAGCGCGATCACCGAGCGCGCACCGTCAGCGCCGATACTGTCGAACAGATCGTCGATATACGTGCGGTCGAGGAGCGGCGTGCCGGTCATTCCGGGCGGAAACGCTTGCCGCAGCCGACCAGGCCGTACTGGCTCAGCCGCACCGATTTCGTCGGGTCGGCGACGGCGCGGCCGATGAGCCGCGCCTCCCGGCCGTGACCGGCGAGGAGAGCCAGCGCCGCCGCCGCCTCCGCCTCGCCGACAATCGCGCAAAAACCGATCCCCATGTTGAACACCTCGAACATCTCTGCCCGGCCGATCCCGGCATGGCGCTCGATCAGGCCGAAAATCGGCGGCGGCGGCGGCAGCGCGTCGAGCACGAACCCGACCTCGGCGGCGACCCGGGGCAGGTTCAAAAGCCCGTCGCCGGTGATATGAACAAGCGCCCGCAGCGAGCCGATCCTTGCGATCAGATCAAGCGCTTCCGCCACGTAGATATGGGTCGGACGCAACAGTTCGGCGCCCAGTTCGCCGCCGAGTTCGGGCAGGACCGCATCCACCGACAACCCGGCTTGTTTGAACAGCGCCCGGCGCACCAGAGAAAATCCGTTGCTGTGAATGCCGTTGCTGGCGATGCCGATGACGCGGTCGCCGGGCACGATGTCGCGCCCGACCAGGATGCGGTCGAGCGGCACGAGGCCGACCGCGGCGCCGCACAGGTCGAACCCGCGCACACTATCGGGCAATTGGGCGATCTCGCCGCCGGCGATCGAGATGCCGGCCTGCCGCGCCCCCTCGGCGAGACCCGCCGCAATCTGATCGAGGATCGCCGCGCTGACGCGCTCGGCGGCGATGTAATCGACCATCGACAGTGGCCGCGCGCCGACGCACACCAGGTCGTTGACATTCATCGCGACACAATCGATGCCAATCGTGTCCCAGCGCCCCGTCATCTGCGCCACGATCAGCTTCGAACCGACGCCGTCGGTGCCGAGCGCGAGGCCGATGCCGCCGCCGATGTCAATGACGTTGGCGAAATAGCCGATCGGTAGCTGCACCGCGCCGACACCGGCATGCGGGCCGCCCGCCGGCCAAGTCGCCGTGATGCGACGCACGATATTGCGCAGGCCGGCATCAGCCTCGGCGATATCGACGCCGGCCTCTTTGTAACCGGTCGGGCGGGAGGTGGCTGCGGTCATTCAGCGGCGCTCGAAAACGCGGCGGCCCGTGCCGGCGAACTCTGTCACACTATGCCGCGCGCCGCGAGCCGGAACTTTGGCCGCCATGCCCCCGCCCGCCTCGCCAGCACCTTCTCCCCGCAAGCGGCGCAAGCGGGAAGAAGGTGGGGACGAAGGGTGCGACCCGAAGCCTATTTCAAGTGCTTGCGGATGAAATCGAGCACCGGGACGTGGCTCGTCTCGGTGTTGCGTTTGGCATTGTCGAAATACGTTATTTCGATGTCGCCGCCCGCCTTGCGGTAGTTGCTGACGAACCGCTCCGGCTCGTTGCCCGGGAAGCCGCCTTCGGGGTCGTGATAGTCGTGCGTTTCATCCGGCCGGCCCTGGATCCAGATCGCCGGCGGCAGCACGGCCTTTTCGCCGCGCTCGAGGATCAGCATCGGGTTGCCCTCGGCCATCGCGGCTTCGGTCTTCCAGTAGGTGTCGTGCTTTTCCTTCATGCCGATCGCGAAGCCCGGCGGGTTCGGCTCTGCCGAGCGACGGATCGCATTGCGATAGCGCGACAACGGGTTGATGACCGGCCACAGCATGACGACGCCCTTGACGCTGGCGTCGACGCCGGCCGGGCCGGGGATCGCGGCATAGCGCTGGTCGTTCGGCCGCATCGCCGCAAGCATCGCCAGATGGCCGCCGGAGGAGGCGCCGCCGAGCGCGACCTTGTTGGGGTCGATCTTCAATTCCTTCGCATGCGCCTTGGCCCAGCGCACGCCGTAATTGATGTCCTGCAGCGTCGTCGGATAGCCGTCCGCCGCGTGGCGGAAGTTCAACGTAACCATGACGACGCCGCGCTCCGCCAAATATTCGCCGAGCGATGTGCGGTCGTTGAGGTCGCCATTGTTCCACGCACCGCCGTGCAGATCGACGTAGCACGGGAACGGCCCCGCACCCTCGGGCTTGAACACGCGCGCCATCAGTTCGCGGCTGCCGTGCTTCAGGTAGCAGACGTTCTCGGTCGTGACTTGCGGCATCGAAGATCCTCCCTATCGGCCGGCGGCACCGCACCAGCGGCCCAGCATCATCCGCAGCCTACCGCATCGCGGGGCGATGGCAGCCATGCGAAAATCGCGAGCCACATCCCGGCCCCCGATGCGGGCGCATTGCTACGCGGGCCGGGCGTGATGGTCGGCAAGCACCCGGGCGATCGCGCGGGTGATCCGGCGCGCCGTCGGCAGGTGCAGGAATTCGTTGGGGCCATGCGCGTTGGAATGCGGCCCGAGGACGCCGGTCACGACAAATTGCGCCGCCGGAAAGCGCTCGCCGAGCATCGCCATGAACGGGATCGAGCCGCCCTCGCCCATATACGCGGCCGGCGCCCCGAACGCCGTCTGCGAGGCCTGCGCCAGCGAACGTGCGAGCCACGGCGCCAATGCCGGGGCGTTCCAGCCGGCCGCGGTCGCCTCCGGCACAAAACCGACGCGGGCGCCATAAGGCGGGTCGGTCTCGAACAGCGCCGCCAGTGTCCGGCACGCGGCTTCGGCATCCAGCGTGGGCGGCAGGCGCAGGCTCAGCTTGGCGG
Source organism: Allostellaceae bacterium (assembly GCA_035504075.1). Lineage (GTDB taxonomy): Bacteria > Pseudomonadota > Alphaproteobacteria > ATCC43930 > CGMCC-115725 > DATARH01. Next base: position 5,605 of record DATJSO010000214.1, read on the forward strand.
ACGTGTAGGGCAGCAGCACGTTGCCGGCTGCGGCCGGCAGCGGCAAGCCGGCGATGCCGATGACCGCGAGTTGCGGCCGCCAGCTGCGGTTCAGCAGCAGTTCAGCGGCGTCTGCCGCCATCGGCCGCGTGTCGCCGACAAACGGAAATTTCGTGTAGACCGTGTCGCCGAGCGCCGCCGCCGCGCGCTGTGCCTGCTCGCGCCGCTCGGCGGGGATCTGAACATAGAGCGCTTCCGGGCGAACGGCCCCGGTCGCGTCGTCTTCAAGCCGTGACAGCAGCTGCCGCAGGATGCGGAAGCTCGACGGCACAACACCCGAAGCGTCGCCCGAATGGACCCCCTCGCCGAGCACCTCGACCTTGAGCGTACCGGCGGCGATGCCGCGCAGCGAGGTTGTCATCCACAGCTGGTCGTAATTGCCGCAGCCCGAGTCGAGGCATACGACGAGCGACGGCCGCTCGATCCGCGCCGCCAGATGGTCGATATAGGGCGGCAGATCGATGCTGCCCGACTCTTCGCACGCCTCGATGACGATGACGCAGCGCGCATGTGGCACGCCCTGTCCGCGCAGGCCCATCAGCGCCGCCAGCGCGGCGAACATCGCATAGCCATCATCGGCGCCGCCGCGGCCATAGAGCCTGTCGCCGTCGAGCCGCGGCGTCCACGGACCGTAGCCGTCGGTCCAGCCGACCATTTCCGGCTGCTTGTCCAGGTGGCCGTAAAGCAGCACCGTTTCGGCCCCCTCCCCCGAACCGCCTGCGCCCGGCACCTCGATCAGGATCAGCGGCGTGCGGCCGGCGAGGCGCACGATCTCAAGCGTCGCACCGGGGATTGCCGGCAGGGCGTGCTCGCGCGCCCAGTCGGCGAACGTCCGAACCGCGTCCTCCATATAGCCGTGCGCCGCCCATTCGGGATCGAAAGCCGGCGATTTGTTCGGGATCGTGATGTAATCGACGAGGGTCGGGATGATGGCATCGCCCCATAGCTGATCGACGAAGGTCCCGAGCTTTGCGTCATCCAGCATCCGGTCTGTCCCCGATTGAGCACCGGCATGGTATCACCGGCTGCGCTGACGGCGAAGGTGCGGCAATGATCCTCGTGTTCGGCTCGCTCAATGTCGATGTGCTGCTGCCGGTGCCGCAATTGCCGCGGCCGGGCGAGACCGTGCTCGGCGGCGAGTATCGGCTGCTGCCGGGCGGCAGGGGCGCCAATCAGGCGCTCGCGGCACGGCGCGCCGGCGCCGATGTGACGATGGCCGGCGCGGCCGGCAGCGATGCGTTTGCCGAGGTCGCGCTGGCGCCCCTCGGCGCAGCCGGCGTCGATACGCGGCTCGTGCGACGGACGGTCGCGCCGACCGGCTGCGCGCTGATCCTGGTCGGCGACGCCGGCGAGAACATGATCGCCGTCGCGCCCGGCGCCAACCGCGCCGCCACCGCGGCCGACGTGCCGGACCGGCTCTTCGGTCCGCAAACGACGCTCTTGTGCCAGATGGAGGTGCCGGCGGCGGAGAATTGGGCGCTGCTGCGCCGCGCCCGCAGCAGCGGCGCGCGCACGATGCTCAACCTGGCGCCGGCGGCGCCGGTCCCGCCCGCCACGTTCGCCGATATCGACATTCTCGTCGCCAACGGCGGTGAGGCCGCCGCGCTCACCGCCGACCCGGCCGAGGTCGCGCATGGCCTCGGCGAAGCGTTTGTCGTCACGCGCGGCGCCGACGGCGCCGTCGGCTGGCTGCGCGACGGCGGCCGCCTCGCGGTGCCGGCATTACGCGTCGCGCCGGTCGATACGACCGGCGCCGGCGACACGTTTGTCGGCGTCCTGGCCGCCGCGCTCGATCGCCGTCTCGACCTGACGGCGGCGCTGCGGCGCGCCAGCACCGCGGCCGCTCTCGCGTGCCTCGCGCCGGGTGCGCAATCGGCGATGCCCGACGCGGCGGCGATCGACGCCGAAGTCAACCGCCTGCCGGCGGCATCCTGATGCCGGTCGGCGGGTTCCAGCCGCCGGCTCCCCAGAAGTAGCCGTCGGCCCAAATCCCATCCGCACCCGGCTCGGCCGCGCTCGAATACAAAACCCGCGGCCGTTGGTAGCCGACGACGACCTCGGTATCCAGACCGCCCTGCAACAGTTCGTAAAGCCGGCGTGCCTTGTAGACCGGCAATTCGACGCAGCCGAGGCTCTGCGGGTAGCCATAGACGCTGCGGGAGAAACCGTGAATCGCGCGTCCGCCGTCGAAATACATGACGTACGGCACATTCGGGTCGTCGTATCGCTGCCCGGTAACCGGATCGGTGCCCCTCATTGTCTGCTGCGGATAGCTGGCGAAAACATGGAAATCGCCGTCCGGCGTCGGTGCCGCGCCTATGCCGGTATTCACCGGGCTTTCAAAAATTATGTTTCCCCCGTCGATCAGATAAAGCCGCTCGGGAAAGCGCTTCGAGACGTAAATATAGGCGGAACCTCCGTCAGCATCGGCGCGCGCGCCGGCCGGCCACGCCTGCAGCATTGCAGCCGCGATCGCCAGCTGCATTGCCGTTCGCGTTCGACGCGCCATCGCCGCCTCGCCCGAAAATTGCCTCCAGGCATTAAACGGCGCGAGAGCGACTGTGCTCCCGGTAGCAAATCATCGGCGGGGTGCAGCAGCCGCGAATTCTTCAGCGGTCGATGCCGCCGAGGCAGAGATATTTGACTTCGAGATAATCCTCGATGCCGTATTTGGAGCCCTCGCGGCCGATGCCGGATTCCTTGACGCCGCCGAACGGCGCGATCTCGGTCGAGATGATGCCCTCATTGATGCCGACGATGCCGTATTCGAGGCCCTCGGCGACCCGCCAGATGCGGCCGATATCGCGACTGTAGAAATAGGCGGCGAGGCCGAACTCGGTGTCGTTCGCCATCGTGACTGCCTCTGCCTCGGTCTTGAAGCGGTAGAGCGGCGCCACCGGGCCGAAGGTTTCCTCCTTGGTGATGACCATGTCGGTCGTCACGTCAGTCAAGACGGTCGGCTCGAAAAAACTGCCGCCGAGCGCATGGCGATGGCCGCCGACCGTGACTTTGGCGCCCTTCCTCACCGCGTCGGCGATATGCGCCTCGACCTTCTCGACCGCTTTCATGTCGATCAGCGGGCCGATCACCGTGCCCGCATCAAAGCCGCTGCCGACCTGCATCGCGCCGGCGACTTCGGCGAGGCGCCTTGCAAACGCGTCGTAAACCCCGTCCTGCACGAGGATGCGGTTGGCGCAGACGCAGGTCTGGCCGGCGTTTCGGAATTTCGACGCGATCGCCCCCTTGACCGCCATATCGATATCGGCGTCGTCGAACACGATGAACGGCGCGTTGCCGCCGAGTTCGAGCGACACCTTCTTCACCGTGCCGGCGCACTGCTCCATCAGGAGCTTGCCGGTCTCGGTCGAGCCGGTGAAGGTCAGCTTGCGAACGATCGGGTTCGAGGTCAGTTCGGCCCCGATCTCGGCCGAACCGCCCGTCACGCACGAAAAGACGCCGTTTGGCACGCCGGCGCGCTCGGCCAGTTCGCACAGCGCGAGCGCCGAATAGGGCGTCGCGCTCGCCGGCTTCAGCACCATCGTGCAGCCGGCCGCCAATGCCGGGCCGCATTTCCTCGTGATCATCGCCGCCGGGAAGTTCCACGGCGTGATCGCGGCGCAGACGCCGATCGGCTCCTTCAGCACGATGATGCGCTTGTCGGCGCCGTGCGACGGGATCGTGTCGCCGTAGAGGCGCTTGCCCTCTTCGCCGAACCATTCGATGAACGCGGCGGCATACGCGATCTCGCCGCGCGATTCCGCCAGCGGC
>DATJSO010000215.1:0-3753 GCA_035504075.1 Allostellaceae bacterium
CGCAAGTGCCCGACGTGCAACGGCGTCTCGCGCACCGCCAGCACCAGGCGGCGCTTCTCCTTGAGCACCACGTCGGCCGCGCGCGACAACAGCGATGCGGTCACCCCCGAAGCGATCTCGCTCATCGTGCGGATCGAGCACGGCGCGATCACCATGCCCATGGTGGGGAACGAGCCGGAAGAAATCGCCGCGCCTATATCGGCGTTGGGATAGTGGACCGAGGCAAGCGCGCGCACGTCCTTGGGCTTGAGATCGGTCTCGTAGACCATTGTCATTTCCGCCGACTTGCTCATCACCAGGTGCGTCTCGATCCCGGCATGGCGCAGCATTTCCAGGAGCCGGATGCCGTAGACCGTGCCGGACGCTCCGGAGATGCCGACGATGAGGCGCTGCGCCTGTTTGGTCATGTATGCCCCTTACTCCCTAATCAAGCCGGCGACGCCGATTGTTCGCCGCGCGTCATTGAATCGAAAGCGCCGAACAGCACATTCGTGGCGCCGTGCGGAAACGTAGCATTTATCGCCTGCTCGTAGGCGCCGACGTTGGCGCGTGCCGCGGCGCTCCGTTCGGCCTCTTTGCCAAGCCGCGTCGCCTGGCTGAGCGCATACAGCGCGCGCTGCTGCAGCCGCTCGGCCTCGAGCTCGATGGCCTTGATCTTCGTCCGATAGGTCTCCTGCTCGACCGCCTCGATGAGGGTTCGCTCCGCTTTGAGGCGGCGCCGAATGTCGCGCATGGGAATGACCGCCGCCGTGCGCCAGCCGCATACGGCGTCGTCCAGCTTTTTCACATCATCATCTGAAAGCTGCCGTCCGCCATCCGCCAGCCAGAGCAGAAACAGCAAGACATTGACATCGACGCCGTACTCGTCCTGCAGCACGATGCAGCTCTCGGCGACGCCGGCCTGTCGATAGAAGCGCAGCGAAAAACGCCAGAACGGCGTTTCCGCCTGATTGCCGGCGTCAGTCATGCGGCAAACAATCGTTCGTAGGCGCCGGCTGCACGCATGGCGGCGACAATGCGCTCGGGCGTGAGCGGCGTCTCGGCAAAACGGACGGCGAATGGCGCCAGCGCGTCCTCAATGGCGGCGACGATCGCGGCCGGCGCCGGAATCGTCCCCCCTTCGCCGGCGCCTTTGACGCCGAGCGGATTCATCGGATTGATGGTCTCGACATGGGCGATCGTACAGGTGGGAACGTCGGTCGCCATCGGCAGCATGTAGTCGGCAAAGGAGGTGGTCAACGGCTGCCCGTTGGCGTCATATTGCATCCATTCGAGCAGAGCGTTGCCGATGCCGTGCGCGACCCCGCCCTGCACCTGGCCATCGACAATCAGCGGGTTGATCACGCGGCCGGCGTCATGCGCCACAGTGTAGCGGAGGATCTTCACGCCACCCGTCATCGGATCGACCTGCACTTCGGCCACATGTGTGCCGGAGCAATAGGCCGCCTGCGACGGCGTGTAGTAGGCCGTGTGCTCGATTCCGGCACCCTGCCCGGCCGGCAGTGCGACGCCGGGAATACCTTGCGCCAGCCGCGCCAGATCGCCGAACGAGATCGACGGTCTGTTCCCGCGCTGTGACGTCGCCTGTCCGTCTTCAAGGTCTATCTCGGCTGCGTCGACGCCGAGTGTGCGCGCGGCGAGCGCGAGCAGTTGCTGCCGTACAGTCTGCCCGGCGATGAGCGCCGACGACCCGGCGTTGACCGCCTGACGGCTGGCGAAGGCTCCGACGCCCTGGGAGATGGCCGCCGTGTCGCCGATCGTCATCACCACGTCGTCCAGACGGCAGCCGACTTGTTCGGCTACGATCTGCGTCAACGTCGTGCGCGTACCCTGGCCCTGATTGGTGGCGCCGGTCGCGACCGCGACCTTGCCGCTCGGCAGCACACGCACCGTGACGCCTTCGAACGGGCCGAGCCCCGTCCCCTCCACGTAGTTGGCGACGCCGATGCCGACGAAACGCCCCTCGTCGAGCGCGTCTGCTTGCCGTTGGCGGAAGCCCTCGTAGGCGGCGAGCGCCAGCGCCTCTTCCTGGCAGCGCGGATAATCGCCGCTGTCGTAGACCACCGGCTTGCCGTCGCGAAAAATAAGGCCGACCTTATAGGGCATCTGTTCGGGCTGAATGAAATTGCGCCGGCGCAGTTCGGCGCGATCCAGATCGAGTTCGCGGGCCGCCCGATCCAGCATGCGCTCCATCGCAAAAACCGCTTGCGGTCGGCCGGCGCCGCGGACCGGCGTAGTGGGCACTTTGTTGGTCAGCACCACCGTGGTGTCGAATTCATAAGCCGGCACGACGTAGGGGCCCGGCACCGTCGAGGCGGCGATGTAAGGCATGACGATGCCCCACGGTACGAACGCGCCGGTATCGTGCAGCATGTGGCCGCGCAGACCGCGGATTTTCCCATCGGCGTCGAGCGCGATGGAGAGCTCCCAATATTGATCGCGTTCCTGGGTCGCGCACAGGAAATGCTCGCGCCGATCCTCGATCCATTTCACCGGCCGGCCAAGCTTCAGAGCAGCCGCCGGGATCACGGCTTCTTCCGGATAGAAGATGGCCTTTGGACCAAACCCGCCGCCGACGTCGGGCGCGATCATGCGGATCGACTGCAGATCGCGGTCGAGCAGATCGGCCAGCGTGCGGCGGCCGATATGGGGCGTCTGCGTTCCCGACCAGACCGTGAGCATGTCGGACACCGGATCGTGGGCGGCGAGCACCGCCCGCGTTTCCATCGCCATGCCGCCGCCGCGGTGCTGCCAGAGACTCTCGGTGAAGACATGCGCCGCGCCGTCGAAAGCGGCGTCGATGTCGCCGTAGGCCAGACGAAACGTCGATGCGACGTTTGATTTCAGATCGCTGTGTGCGCGCGGCGCGTCTGCAACCGCAGAGGCGCGGCAGTCCGCTGCCGCCGCCAGTTCGTCGTATTGCACAACCACCGCCGCCGCCGCATCTTCGGCGAGATAACGTGTTTCGGCGATCACGACGGCGACCGGCTGGCCCACATATGTCACTTCCTCGCGGGCGAGAACGAGCTGGGTGCGCGTGATCGCGAGCGACGGGTTCGGCAGCAGCAGCGGCAGCGGCGTGCCGCGCATCGACTCGGGCAGATCCTCGGCCGTCAGCACCGCATGGACGCCCGGCAGGATCAGCGCTGCGCGCGCGTCAAGTCCGCGAAACCTGGCGTGGGCGTGCGGCGAGCGCACGAAACACGCGTGCAGCACACCCGGCAGTTTGACGTCATCGACGAAGCGGCCATGTCCGGCGAGGAGCGCCGGATCCTCGAGCCGCGTCACCCGCGCACCGAAATGCTTCGCGCCCATCAGTGCTTTTCCGATTTGGCGGCAGCGCCGCGCAGTCGCCGTGCGGCGTCCAGCGCGGCGGCCACGATTCCCGCATAGCCGGTGCAGCGGCACAGGTTTCCGGTCAACACCTCGCGAACGTCCTGCTCGCTCGGATCGGTGTTTTCGCGCAGCAGCTCGGTCAGCGTGATCAACATGCCGGGCGTGCAGAAGCCGCATTGCAGACCATGATTATCGATGAACGCCTGCTGCAAAACCGAGAGCTTTCCGTCCGGCGCCAGACCCTCGACGGTCGTTATTTCGCTGCCGTTCGCCTGCACGGCGAACATCAGACAGGAACGCGCGGAGCGGCCGTCGACCAGTACCGTACATGCGCCGCAAACGCCGTGTTCGCAGCCCAAATGGGTGCCGGTGAGATTGATTTCATGACGCAGAAAATCGGCCAGCGTCAGCCGCGCG
>DATJSO010000216.1:0-11035 GCA_035504075.1 Allostellaceae bacterium
GGTCGAGGCGGTCGAGGCCACCGTCGACGAGGAGGCCGAACCCGATGCCGGCGAGATTGCAGTGCTCGATGTCGAAACGGGCGAGGGGCTGCAGGCGTTGAAGCGGGCGCTGCGGCGGATCGAGCCGGCCGAGGTGTTTGCGACGATCCGTCCGGGGCGCGAGGGACGCGCGACGGCCCGCATCCTGCGCCGCGGCTCGCGGCGCCTGCTCGCGGCGGCGACGGCGGCCGACGAAGCGACGCTGCGCGGCGTTCTGCGCGAGATCTTGCCCAATGTGATGCTCGACGTCGCGATGAAGCCGCCGGGCTGATTTGTGCGGCGCTTGCCGGGCGGGCCGGTTTGGCGCGAAAATTGCGCGCGCAAATGAGGCGGAAGGGGGGACAAAATGCTGACGCGTCGGGCTCTCGTGATCCATCTGCCGGCCGCCGCACTCCTTGCGAGCTATGCGGGCCGCGCTGTCGCGGCGGATAAGAGCGTCACCCTCGGCATAACCCTGCCGCTGACCGGCGCCGACGCCGACGACGCGAAGCTGATCGAGGACGGCGCGATGCTGGCCGTCGATGAAGCCAACGCCCGGGGCGGGGTCGGCGGCTACAAGATCGATGTCGTCGTGCTCGACAACGGCACCGCCACCGCCGGCCAATACGATCCGGCGCAGGCCGCGACGAACGCTCGCAAGCTGGCGGCCGATTCACGCGTCGTCGCGAATATCGGCCCGCAGATGAGCGGCGACGGCAAGGCGATGTCGGCGATCCTGAGCGAAGCCGATCTTGCGACGATCACGCCGGCTTCGACCAATCCCGACATCACAAGCCCGCAATTTGCCGGTCAGTACCGGCCGGCCGGTAAGGCGATCTACTTCCGCACCGTCACGACCGATGCCTACCAGGGCCCCAACATGGCGAACTATTTCGCCCAGACCTTGAAAGTCAAAAAGGTCTACGTGCTCGACGACGGCGGCGCCTACGGCGTCGGCATGGCCAATGCCTTCGCGGCGCAGGCAAAGAAAGTTGGCATGAACGTGCTCGGCCACGACCAGCTCGATCCGCGTGAAACCGACTACACGACCATTCTGACAAAGATCAAAGGCGTCAGCCCCGACGGCCTTTACTTCGGCGGGGTTGCCTTGGCCGGCGTCAAGCTGGTCAAGCAGAGCTATGATATTCTACCGAAAATCGTCAAGGGCGGCGGCGACGGCATGTACAGCTCGTCGGTGCTGAAGGGCGCCGGCTTTCCCGCGGTTGCCGGCTGGTATGCGACGATTGCCGCGCCTTACGTGTTTAACGAGCCGAAGGTCGTCGCCTGGGCAAAGCGCTTTCAGACGAAATACGGGCGCGCCCCCGAAGGCTACTCGGTGACCGCCTATGATGCGGCCCTCGTCATCCTCGATGCGGTGAAGCGGGTCGCCGCCTCAGGCAAGCCGGTGACCCGCAGCGCGGTGCGCGACGCGATCCAATCCACGCATGCCGAGACGCTGCAAGGCACCGTCAGTTTCGATCAGAACGGCGACATCACAAACCGGATCGTCAGCGTTTACGAGGTCTTGGAAAAGCCGGATCCGAAATATCCGGAGGATGATGTGCTGCACCAGTTCAGATATCTCGGCGTTGCGCCGCAGACGACCTGACGCATACAGGGATGACGGCGGCTGATGCCGTAATCATATTCGGGCAAGCATCGTGGGTTCAGCCGTTCTTCTGCAGCAGGTCATCAACGGGCTCAGTCTCGGCGCGATGTACGCGCTGCTGGCGATCGGCTTTACGCTCGTTTACGGCATCCTGGAGCTGATCAATTTCGCCCATTTCAACGTGTTCATGATCGGCTCGTTTTTCGGAATGTGGGCGCTCGAAGGGTTGGGGCTGTCGGGCCAGAGCCAAGCCCTGTCCGGTCTTGCCCTATTCGGCGCGCTCGGCGTCGCGTTTGCCGCGGCGATGCTCGGCTCCGGGCTGCTCGGCGTGGCGATCGAACGCATCGCGCTACGGCCGTTGCGCGGCATTTCCGGCACGACCGGCATGATCACGACGATCGGCGTCTCCTACATTCTGTTCAATGTGATCCTGCTGGGCGCCGGCGCCGACGCAAAGAATTTCCCAAACCCGCTGCCGACGCGTCAATGGCAGGTCGCCGGCGCGACGATCGATCTGCGCGAGGTATTGATTTGGGGCATCGCCTTCGTGCTGATGGTCAGTCTGCAGCTGTTTGTCAGCCGCACCCGCCTCGGCAAGGCGATGCGGGCGACGGCGCAGGACAGCGAGGCGGCGCGGATGATGGGGGTCGATGTCGACCGCGTCATCGTGGCCGCCTTCTTTCTCGGTTCGGCGCTGGCGGGCGCTGCCGCGCTGATCTTCGGCCTCTATTACAACTACACGAGCTTTCTGATCGGCTACACCGCCGGGCTTCGCGCCTTCACGGCGGCGGTATTGGGCGGCATCGGCAGCATCACCGGTGCGATGGTCGGCGGCCTGATCATCGGACTGATCGAGACGTTGGGTGGCCAATTGATCGCGGTACGCTGGACCGACGTGATCATCTTCTCGATTCTCGTGCTCGTGCTGGTGTTCGTGCCGTCGGGCCTGTTCGGGCGCGCCGCGCCGACCAAAGCCTGACGCATGACCAACCGGGTCGACGAAAAGGCCGCCGCTGCCATCGTCGAGCCGGCGGCGCCGGTCACCGCGGCGCTACCCGGGCTGCGCCTGCGCGCGACGCCGCAATTGCGCGCTGCCGGTATCGCGGTTGTGCTGCTGGCGGCGCTGCTGTTTCCGCCGCTCATCCACAACGACGGCGACATCGACGCCGCGGCCAACGCCCTCTCGTTTGCGGCATTGGCGCTCGGGCTCAATATCGTCGTCGGTTTTGCCGGGCTGCTCGATCTCGGCTATGCGGCGTTTTTCGCGATCGGCGCCTATTCCTACGGCGCCTTGGCGTCGTGGCAATTGCATCCAGCGTGGAGCGAATTCTGGCAGCCCTTTGCCTGGCTCGGCCTCGTGTCGCAGTTGAACGGCGCGGTGCATTTCCAGGTGTCATTCTGGCTGATGCTGCCGATCTCGGCGGCGATCGCAGCGTTTTTCGGCATCCTGTTCGGCGCCCCGACGCTGCGCCTCAAAGGCGACTATCTGGCAATCGTGACGTTGGGCTTCGGCGAGATCGTGCCGATTGTCGCCCGCAACTGGCCCTCGGTCACGAATGGCGCGCAGGGGCTCAACGGCGTGCTGCCGCCGCAGCTCTTCGGCTACAGCTTCGGGGTCAGCGCGACGCCCTATTACTATGTCGGGTTGGCGCTCGTCGCGCTACTGATGCTGACGAGCCAGCGCCTCAAGGTGTCGCGCGTCGGCCGCGCCTGGATGGCGATCCGCGAAGATGAGATCGCGGCCGCCGCAATGGGCGTCGATCGGGTCAAATTCAAGCTCCTGGCCTTTGCGATCGGCGCCGCGTTTGCCGGCGCGACCGGCACGCTCTACGTCGCCAAGTTGCAGACCGCAACGCCGGAAATGTTCATGTTTCCGGTCTCGGTCATGGTCCTCGTCATGATCGTGTTCGGCGGCATGGGCAATGTCTGGGGCGTCGTCCTCGGCGCGCTGATCCTTCAATTGCTGCAATCCTGGTTTCTGCAGGATCTGTCGGGCTGGGTGAATGCGTTCGGGCGGCTGGTCCGGGTCGGCTGGCTGCAGCACGTCCAGCTGGCATCGTCGATCGAGCTGATCTTCGGCATCATTCTCGTGTTCATGATGCTGTACCGCCGCCAGGGGCTGATCCCGGCGACGCGCCGGGTGACGGCCTTGTCGCTGCAGCAGCAGAGCGCGTCCGTCATGCGCGGCGGCGGCGCCGGCCTGCGCACCCTCGGCGCGATCGACGGCAATCGCGCCGGCCGGCTGCTCGAAATCGAGAATCTGACCGTGCGGTTCGGCGGTCTCGTCGCGCTGCGCCGCGTGTCGCTGGCGGTGCCGGCGCATTCCGTGCTCGCCATCATCGGCCCCAACGGTTCGGGCAAATCGACGCTGTTCAACGCCCTTACCGGCCTCGTGCGACCCGATGACGGCCGCATCCGATTTCTCGGCCGCGACATCGCCCGTCGGCCGCCGCACGTCGTGCTGGAGCGCGGCATTGCGCGCACGTTCCAGAATATCCGTCTGTTCCCGAATTTGACGGTTCTGGAAAACGTGCTGATCGGCATGCACGCCCGGCTCCACGCCGGCGCGATCGGTGCGCTGGTCCGCCTGCCGAGGACGCAGCGCGAGGAGCGCGAGGCGCGGGAGCGGGCGATCGAGATCCTGTCGGCGTTCGGCAACCGCCTGCTGCCCCGCATCGATCACACCGTGTCCAGCCTGTCCTATGCCAACCGGCGGCGCGTCGAGATCGCCCGGGCGCTGGCCTCGCAGCCAAAGCTGCTGCTGCTCGACGAGCCGACCGCCGGAATGAACCCGGCCGAGACGCTGGAGTTGGCCGAACAGATCAAAAGCCTCAACAGATTGGGGCTGACGATCGTGCTGATCGAGCACAAACTCGATGTCGTCGTCAATTTGGCCGACAGCGTCATCGTGCTCGACCATGGCGAGAAGATCGCCGAGGGGTCGCCCGCCGCGGTGCGGCAGGACCCGGAGGTGATCCGCGCCTATCTCGGAAGGAGTGCCGCCGCTGCGTAAACCGCGCCCTGCCGCGACCGTCGCAGGCTGAAATGCCGGCCGAACCGCTTCTCGAATTCCGCGGCGTCGATACCCATTACGGCGACCTGCACGTTTTGAAATCGGTCGATTACCGCATCGAGGAGGGCGAGATCGTCTGTCTTCTCGGCGGCAACGCCTCGGGCAAATCGACGACGATGAAGGCGATCATGGGCATCGTCGTACCGAGTTCGGGCGATATCCGCTACGAGGGTCGATCGCTTGCCGGCGTCAGCGTCGCCGAACGCGTCAGGCGCGGCATCGCACCCGTGCTGGAAGCGCGGCGGCTGTTTCCGCGAATGACCGTGTTCGAGAACCTCGAAATGGGCGCCTATACGCGCCGCCGCGGCCGTGACTTCGATGAGGATCTGGAGCGCGTTTTCGCGCTGTTTCCACGCGTCAAGGAACGCCTGAAGCAGCTCGCCGGAACACTGTCGGGCGGCGAGCAGCAGATGGTCGCTATTGGCCGCGCGCTGATGGCGCGCCCGAGGCTTTTGTGCATGGACGAACCGTCGATGGGGCTGGCGCCGGTCTTTGTCGAGCAGGTGTTCGACATCATCCAGGCGATCAACCGCCAAGGGACGACGATCTTCGTGGTCGAGCAGAACGCCAATATGGCCCTGCAGATTGCCCACCGCGCGTATGTGCTGCAGACGGGGCAGGTGGTCCTCGCCGGTCCGGCGGCAGAGCTGCGCCGGAACCCGCTCATCCGTGAAGCCTATCTCGGTGAAATGCAGGTGGCCTGACGCGACCGTTGAACCTGTTTGCTGGCTGCGCGATGGGCCGGACGCGCTGCCGATTTTGAGCGCGGCTTACGATCCTTTAATCCCGACCATGCTCTACACTACCCTTTGCGCCGCCGCCGGGCTATCCTGACGCGATGACGACGCCTGCCGCGGGGCAAAGCGGCGGCGGGCGCCGGGCGATGCTCGGCTAAGGGATTTAGATGCGACCATGGATGATTGCCGCGGTGGGCGCGGCCGTCGGCTTTGCTGCGGCCTTCGCGCAGCTGTGGCTCGGGGCTGGGCCGTCATTTGATGACGGCTGGACCGTATTCGTGCGCGCCGAGGCTCCCCAGGCTGCCCTCGTGTTTCTCGCCGCCTTTGCCTTCATCGCCCTGTTGCTGACGACGGCCGCGGTCGTGTTCGACCTGGCGCGCGTGCGTTTCGGCCTCGACGACATCCGCCGACCGTCGCCCCGCGACTGTCTTGACGCGTTCGCCGGCACCGGCCTCGCGCAGACGGCCTCGCGCATCCTCGACTTTGCCGCGGCGGATGGGCAGGCGTCGGACGGCCTCGTGCTGCAAAGCCGCTTCGCACCGGCGGAGGCGCGGCGCGAGGTGCTCTGCCATCATCGCGATTGGCTGGTGCGCTCGCAATTCGCCGCCGCGCTGGCGCTGGCGGCGGTCATTGCCGGGCTGGGTCTGGCGCAGGATTACGCGCATGTCCCGCTATACGGGTTTGTGATGCCGACAGCGAAGGCGCTGGCGGCGATCGCGGCGCTTGCCTTCCTTGCCGCATGCGGTCGCTTTCTCGTCATCGCGATGACCGAGCCGCTGATCGACGCCATCATGCGGATCCGGCTGCCGCGGCTCGAAACACGGCTGTTCCAAACATTGTCGAGAATTGTCGAGAGCGAGGGCGAGATTGTTCGCGCCGCGACGATGCCGGTGCCGATTTCTGCAGCGAGCCCGGTGCTGGAACGGCTGGCGTTGGCGCTCGAAGAGGGGCGCGATTCGCTGCGCGAGGCGATCTCGCGCCTCTCGGCCAATGCCGCGACGTTGACGCAGACGGCGCGGGCGATTGCCGACCGCCGCCCCGAACCAGGCCAGGGCGGCGATGCCGCAGCGATTGCACAACTCAATCAGGCGATTGCCGGACTTGCCGCAAGCCTCGAACGGTTGCCGTCGGCCGCGCCGCCGATCGCAGCGGGCGACGAGTCCGAGCCGGCCGCCGTCGGCGCATCGAGGCGGCGCCGCGCTCCGCGCCGCACCGATCTCGGCTCCGAGTTGCGTCGCCTGATTTCCGAATTCGACTGAACCCGGGGTCAAGCGAGTCGCACTACGGCGCTTTGACGAGAATCTGCGGCGGTGTGTACGACAGCCAGAAGCGGCGCGGCTCGATGAAATCCTCGCCGAGGATGATGTCGGCGTCGTCCAGATTAAGCGGCGCGACGCTCAGCACCGGATCCGCGACTGAAATGCTGCCGATCCGGAGGCGCGCAAAGCGGTGCAGCGGCGCCGCAACCATTGCCGCCGCCGCGCCGCGCAGCGCCGCCGCCGGGGCCTGCGCAAGCTGAGCCGCGGTGACACCGAGCGACAGCGCAGCCTCGCGATCGATAACCGACCGCTGTGCGCCGGTGTCGATGAAAGCGTAGAGGCGTTTGCCATCGAGGGTGACCGGGAAGAACAGATGGTCGTGCAGCGAGCGGTTGGCGGCGATCGTTGCATAGGGCGGTCGCCAAGCCGGCTGCGGCGCCAGGCATCCCGGCCGGTAAAGCCGCAGCCTGTCGTCAGGCAGGTCGAGATCGACGGCAAATTGCGACAGAAAATCGGCCCCGAGCAGCCCATCGGGGCGGATGCCCTCCAACTCCGGCAGGGATACCTTGCCGATCATGACGCGGAACCCCGGAATATCGAGTGGACCGGCGGCGAACTGTCGCGTCGCCGCCTCGCCGGAACCGATACCTGCGCCGAGCGTGCTGAGGTTGCGCGGATATTCGTAATGGCCGACGAGACCGAGGCGGCCGGCAGCGGCAGGGTCGAGCACTGTGTCCTGGGCGCCGGTATCGAGCAGCAGCGTCGCCGGCTTGCCGTCGATCGCAACCCGGACGAGCGGCATGTCGCGCAACAGCCGCACCGCGAGTTCCGCCGCCAGCGGCGCGCTGCAGCCTTGCGCTGCTGCGAGGTCCGCCGCGCCGGCGGCGAGCGCGAGCAGAACAAGCGAGGTCAGCATTGCCAATCGAAACATCGATGCATTCCAAGGATTGTTGCAGCGCCCGACATGGGCGCGCCGGGGTTGCAGAATGTCGCCGCGTTAACCATAATTTTTGCGATGATCTTCGCCGAGTTCCGTCGGCAAATTGCCGAACTGGCGCAGCTCGCCTTGCGGCGAACCCGCGACCAGTTGCCGTGGCCGGAGGCGACGGCATTGATAGTCTCTCTGTCGCTGCTCGGGTGGGGCGCCCTTGCCGGGGCGTCGATGCTCGTTTTGGGCTGATCGGCGCGGTGCGTCGGGCGCTGGGCTGGATTGCGGCCGCCGCGGCGGCAACCGTGCCGTGGACAGCCGCCGCCTTCGCCGCCGACCTGACGTTTCAAGCCGATAATTGGACTGCTGAATGCCAGATCGGCGGGCAGCAGCGGGCGATCGACGGCGACTGCTCGGTCACCGGCGTCTTCCAGGACATCGACGCGGGCAGTGCAGCCGGCTCCTTCGCTCTGCTCGTCGCCGTGCAGCCGCCGGCGGTCGCGATCGTCGGCCAGCCCTTTCCGCTGCGCGGTCGGCTGCGGATTGACGCAAACCCGGAGTTCCACTGCGCCGGTCCGCGGTACTGCATCTTTCCGCCCGCCGATACGCGGGAAATCATCCGCGAACTGAGCCGCGGCTCGCTGGTTCTCGTCGATATTGCGACCGTAAAAGGCGCCTATCGCGCGAGCCTCAGCGCCACGGGATTTCAGGCAAGCCTCGCCAAAATCCGCGCCGAGGCGGAGTGATCAATGGCCGGAGCAGCTGTCGGCCTGTGCCAGATGCGATCCGACGCCGAGGCCGCCGACGGGGCCGAGCTGCACCCCCGGCTGCGTGCAGGGCTGCGCCTGGCCGCCGGAAAGTTGCAGGACGTCGCCGCGATAGTCGATGCCGATGCGGACCGGACGGCCATCCTTCAACGCGTCCGCCTGCCACACCCACAGCGAATTGGGGTCCGCTTCGACGCTGACGATTTGGCCGTAGCCTTTGCTTTGCAGCAAGGCTCGCACCTGCGCCTCGGTCAGCCCGCTCTGCTGCTGCGACGCACGCTGCTGCGGGCTCAGCCGCCGTTTCTCGCTTTCGGGAGAGGAGGCGTAATTAGCCGGGTTCGAGCCGTAGACGCTGGTGGGGTTTGGCGCGTAGGGAGCGCCCGCGCCCGGCATGTTGGCGCTGCCCGGCACCGATGCGGCGGGGCCGGTCGGGTTCGGCAGGTATGGGCTGGCTGGATTAAGGCCGTTCGGGCCGGCGGGGTTCGCGGCCTGCGCTACCGCCAGATCCGGTGCGCCGAGTATCGCAATAAAGGCCAGGACCGGTAGCCAGCGGATCACAGTCGACCTCCTCTCTGGTATAGCCCGGGCATTGCCGCGCCCCGCACGCCGCCGTTGCGGGCAGGGCGGCGACGCGGCAAGCTCGGCCGGATCGGCGTCGTTTGGCGCTTAATGGCTGCCCCCGTCAAGCGGCGAAATGATGGCCATTAGGCGCTACGCTTTACGCATAGGGGGTGCGACATGAAGTTCGGCGTTTTCGTCAACGTGCAGCAGCCGCGCGCCGACGATCCGGTGCGGCGCTTCGGCGAAGCGGTCGACGCGGCGCGCCTCGCGCGGGCGGTCGGGTTCGATGCGTTGGCCGCCGGCCATCACTACCTGTCGCCGCCCTACCAGTCGCTGCAGAGCCTGCCGCTGTTGGCGCGGCTTGCCGCGGAGGCGCCGGGCATGGATCTCTGCCTGTCGGTGCTGCTGCTGGCGATGCTGAACCCGGTGCAGACGGCAGAGGAGGTCGCCAGCCTCGACATCATGTCGGGGGGTCACGTCGTGTTGGGTGTCGGCATCGGCTACCGCGACATCGAATATGAAGCCTTCGGCATGACGGCGAGGGAGCGGGTGCCGCGGCTGTTGGAAGCGCTGCGGCTGATCAAGCGTCTGTGGAGCGAGGAGGTCGTGAGCTTCGAGGGCCGCTTCTTCCGCGTGCATGGCGCAACCTGCACGATCCGGCCCGTGCAGCGGCCGCATCCGCCGATCTGGATCGCCGCCAACGCCGACGCCGCGGTGCTGCGCACGGCGCGGCTCGGCTATTCGTGGCTGATCAACCCGCACGCTGCCTTGCCGACACTCGAGCGGCAATGGCAGCGCTACCGGCAGGCGCTCGCCGCGGCCGGTCAGGTGATGCCGGCAACCCGGCCGATGATTCTAGAACTTTCGGTTGCGCCGACCCGCGAAGAAGCGGTCGCGACGGCGCGGCCGCATCTTGAAGCCAAATACGCCGCCTATGCCGAATGGGGGCAGGACAAGGTGCTGCCGGGCGAAGAAAACTTCCGCGTCGATTTCGCCGATCTGGCGCGCGACCGCTTTATCCTCGGCACGCCCGATGAGGCGATTGAACAGATCGAGGAGCGGGTGCGCCGGCTTGATTCGAATTACTTCATTTTCCGGCTCGGCTGGCCGGGCATGGCGGCGACCGAGGTGATGCGCGTCATCGAGCTCGTCGGCCAGCGCGTACTGCCTCATTTCCATAGGAAATACGGCCGCGATTGAGCGGGCCCCGGCAGTGCCGGGGACCCGATCGCCATTGCTCCGACATCCGAGCCTACGATCGCGCGCCGATGGCGAAATAGCCGAGATACCATTCGACAAAACGCTTGATGCCCGCATCGACCGTCGTCGTCGGGCGAAACCCTGTCACCCGCTCCAGCCGGCGCATGTCGGCCATTGTCACCGGCACGTCGCCCGGTTGCATCGGCAGCATTTCAAGCCGCGCCGGCCGGCCCAGATGCTTTTCCAGCGTGCGGATATAATCGAGCAGTTCGATCGGCTGGTTGTTGCCGATATTGAAGATTCGATACGGCGCGTCGGTTTCGTATTCTTCCGATCGTCCGGCCATGCCGGCCTCCGGCGGCAGCGCAATGAGCCGCATTACCGCCTCGACGGCGTCATCGATGTAGGTGAAATCGCGCACCATGCGGCCGTGATTGAACACCGGCAGTTCTTCACCGGCAAGGATGCCGCGGGTAAATTTGAATAGCGCCATGTCCGGCCGACCCCACGGACCATAAACGGTAAAAAAGCGCAGCCCCGTGCACGGCAGGCCGTACAGGTGAGCGTAGCTGTGGGCGACCAACTCGTTGGCACGCTTCGTCGCGGCGTACAGCGAGAATGGATGATCGACGCGATCCGTCTCGGCAAACGGCAACTTATTCAACCCGCCGTAGACGGAACTCGACGACGCGAACAGCAGATGCGGCGTCTGTTGGCCGCGCGCCCCTTCGACAATATGCGCAAAGCCGACAAGATTGGCATCGACATAGCCCATCGGCTGGTCGATCGAGTGACGCACCCCCGCCTGCGCCGCCAGATGCACGATCGTCTCGAAGCGCTCGGCGCCGAACAATAGGCCGGCGGCGGCGCGGTCGGCGAGGTC
>DATJSO010000217.1:0-2287 GCA_035504075.1 Allostellaceae bacterium
CTAAAGGCGGCCCTTGCATTTGCAGGTAGCGCTGGGGCTGGGCGCTCGTTCGGCCTACGAGCCTACCCGAGCAATCTGGTGACGCTGTGGAGCACCTTCGCTTAAACGCGCTCACCATTGTTCGTAAAGCTCGGGATCATCGGCGAGGCGCTGCTCCGGCGAGCGTAGCCAATCCCACGGTCAGATACCGGTTCACGGGGTTTCCTTAGCCGCGTTCCGAATGACGCTGCGCACTGTGTACCAGACAGACGCCGTCGAGGCACCCCGTCATCGGTGCAAGCGATCGCCCGGCGGCCGGGGCATGCGGCTGAACCCGGCGTCCGGGGGAAGGGGGCCGATGTCGAGTGATCGGGTAACCGGCTGAAGGGAGCTTGGGAACTTAACGTGTGTTCAAATCGTCTATTGTGATGGGAGCCACGACGACGCGCGGATGCCGCCAGCCCCTCTCGGGACGGTGGCCATGCCACCCAGGGGATGTTCGCGACTCGACTCTACTACCTTCATCCGCTGCTCGCTGGGCCGGTTGACGCTTGGGCGGCGCAGCTGGACCGGGTCGCCGCGATGCGTTTCGACACGGTCGCGATCGCGCCGCCTTTCGCAGCGGGCCGCGCGGGCGACCTGTTCCTGACGGCAGATCACGACCGGTTCGACGAGCGGTTCGGCGTCCGTGACGCGGCGGCCGGACTCGAGCGCTTCGCGAGGGACTGCCGGGCCCGCCAGCTTCTACCGATGCTCGACGTCGTCGTGGACCGGGTTGCCGTCGAACACGCCCAAAACGGCCTAGCCGATTGGTATCGTCCGGACGCTTCAGACGAGCTGCCCGATCCGCGACGGCCGCCGCAGCGGCCGGACGTGGCCCGGTTGTTCCCCGAAGGCGACATGACCGGGGCCGTGGACTGGTGGGCGAGACGGCTTGTCGAATGGATCGATGCCGGCATCACCGGCTTCCGCTGCACCCGACCGCATCAGGTGCCGGCGGAATTTTGGCACGATCTGATGTCTGCCGTGCGTCGCGAACGTCCAGGCGTGGGCTTTATGGCCGCACCACTTGACCGCGAGCCGGCAGAGAGCGAGCGACTGGCCCAATCTGGGTTCGATCTGGTCACTTTCTGCTCGGGCAACTGGGATTACCGCTCCGAGGATTTTGCCGACACTGTCAACCGTCTAGCACACATCGCGGCGGTCATCGCGATGCCCGAGGCACCGTTCGACCACCGGCTGGGCAGAGGATTCCGCGACACGGGACGGGCCCAGCGAGCTGCGCGCCGGGCGCTGGCCTTCACGACCGCGTACGGCGCCGGCTGGATGATGCCGATGGGTTTCGAATTCGGGGCGACGCGCGACATGGACGCCGCCCGCGATCGTCCCGAGGATTTCGAACGCCTCGTTGCCGAAGCGCCGTTCGACCTTTCGGCCGATATCGCCACGACGAACTCACGCTGCGCCGCAACGAGCCACGGCAGCGCCGCCTCGATCCGCAGCCTGACGCCGCCCGATGCGCCGGCAGCCGCCCTGCTCGTCCAGGGCCGGGCAAACCGTGCGCCGCGGCTCGTGCTCGCCAATGCGAGTCTTGACGACCCGGTCCGCTTAGAACTCGCCCCTCTGTTGATAGCAAGCGGGCTTGACGGCGCCCTGGTCGATGACCCCGCCGGCGGCGTCCCGACCGGGCCCGACGCCACAATCACGATCGCGCCAGCGGAAATCCTATTGCTGCACGTGGCCGCGGCGCCGCCGATCAGCCGCCCTCAGCGCAGCGCGGTCGAAGCCGCGGCTACATCACGGATCGCCATCGAGGCGGTGGCGCCCTCGATCGATGAGGGACGGTTTCCCGCGAAGCGGCTGGTCGGCGAACTCGTCGAGGTCGCCGCCGACCTGATCTCGGACGGGCATGAGCGGCTCGCGGCCGCGCTGTTGTGGCGGCCGGCCGACGAGGAGGCGTGGGGCGAAGTCCCAATGGCGGCGATCGGCAACGATCGCTGGGTTGGGCGTTTTCCGCTCGGCCGCATTGGTCGACATGTCTTCACGATCCTTGCCTGGAAGGACCATTTCGGCAATTTCACTGAAGAACTGGAGAAAAAGCACGCCGCCGGCCTATCCATCGATCTGGAACTGGAAGAAGGCCGGCTGCTGGTCGAGGGAAGCATCACTCACGCAGTCCCTGAAGTCGCACCAGCGCTCGAGGCGCTGGCCAAACAATTAAGAGACGCCGATGCAGAGGAGCGCCGCCGCCTGCTGCTCACTCCCGCGACAGCGGCGCTGATGGCGTCGGCGCGCATACGGCCGCACG
>DATJSO010000218.1:0-9341 GCA_035504075.1 Allostellaceae bacterium
GCACGAACCGGAAGCCGGGCTGGCGCTCCAATATCGCGAGCCGCGCCCGTTTCAGCGACACGTCGTAATAGGGGCTGAGATTATCGACGCCGACAACGGCCTTGCCCGCTGCGAGCAGGCGCGCGGCGAGCGAGAAGCCGATGAACCCCGCGGCGCCGGTGACCAGAATGCTCATCGCTTGTGGCCGACGGCGATATCCTCGACCCGCGGCAAGCCCAGCCGCGGGATCTCGATCGCCGGGCAGCGGTCCATAACGACGCGAAGGCCGCGCGCTGCGGCGCGCTCGGCAGCGGCGCGATCGATGACGCCGAGTTGCATCCACACCACCCCGGCGCCGATTGCAATCGCCGCATCCGCCGCCGCGCCGGCGAATTCGCTGCGGCGGAAAATGTCGACCATATCGATGGGCTGCGCGATCTCGCCGAGCGCCGCGTAGCAGTGTTCGCCGAGAATCGTCGTGCCGGCGGCGTTCGGGTTGACCGGGATCGTGCGATACCCGCGGTCCTGCAGGAAGCGCATGACGCGGTGGCTCGCCCGGTGCGGCCGGGGGCTGGCGCCGACCACCGCGATCGTACGCACGCTCAGCAGGATGTCGCGCAGATATGTGTCGGAATAGACGGTTTCGCTCATCGCCGTACCGTGCTTTCGCGGCGACGCGCAGGGAAGGGACCCTGTCCGGCCGCCGTCACAGGTCTATGCCGTCGCGGCGACGATCGCCTGCCGCAGGATTTGCGGGATACGGTCGAGGATCTCCACCGGCGTCGACAGCGGCGGCGACAGGCATATCGTGTCGCCCATCGGCGGATCGGCGCTGCCGGCGCGCGCCCGCGCCAGGAGGCCGCGCGCGATGATCTCGCGCGTGACCTTCGGCGCCAGCCCGAGCGCCGGCGCCTTCGTCGCCTTGTCGGCAACCAGTTCGACCGCGCACATCATGCCGAGGCCGCGAACACCGCCGACATTCGGCAGGTCCCGCAGCGATTCGAGAGCGGCCAAGAGGCGCTTCCCCATGACCGCCGAGCGCTCGACGAGGCCCTCCTCTTCGATGATCTCGACATTGCGCAGGCCGACCGCGCAGCACACCGGATGGCCGCTATAGGTCGCGGCGTGCATATAGCGCTGGTCGAGCGGCGCCGACAGGATCGCCTCATGCACCTTTTTTGACAGGATCAGCCCGCCCAGCGGCAGGTAGCCGCTGGTGACGCCCTTGGCAAAGGACACGATGTCCGGCTCGACACCCCAATGTCCGAGTGCAAACCAGCGGCCGGTGCGGCCGAACCCGGTGATGACCTCGTCGGCCAACAGCAGCACATTGTTCTGGTCGCAGATCTCGCGCAGCCGCGGGAAATAGGTTTCCGGTGGAACGATGACGCCGCCGGCGCCCATGACCGGCTCGCAGATGACCGCTGCGACCGTATCCGGTCCTTCGGCGACAATCGCCTTTTCAACCTCTTCGGCGGCGCCGATGCCGCATTCGGTATTGCCCTGCCAGCGATAGGCATAGGGCGGCGCGACCTGGATGAAGCCGGGCACCAGCGGGCCGAACATCTTGTGGTAGGCAGCCATGCCGGTGGCGCTCATCGCCGCCATCGTCACGCCGTGGTAGGCGTGCCACCGCGAGATGATCTTGGTCTTGTTCGGCTTGCCGTTGATTTTCCAGTAATAGCGCGCGGTCTTGAAGGCGCTTTCGTTGGTCTCGGCGCCGGAGGTCGTGTAATAGACCGCCGAGCTGCCGGGATAGGCGTGCTTGACGATCTTTTCGCCGAGGCGGATCGCCGGCTCGTTCGTCGCGCCGACATAGGCCGAGGCATAGGCGATCCGCCGCATCTGGGCGGCGGCGGCGTCGGCCAGCTCGCCGCGCCCGTGCCCGATATTGACGTTCCACAGCCCGGCCAGCCCGTCGATCAGCTGCCGCCCGTCGGCCAGATGCAGCATCGACCCCTCGCCGCGGGTCACCAAAAGCGGCGCCGCATGATCGGTCGGGTGGTGCAGCGGATGCACGAGGTATTGCCGGTCGGCCTCCAGCAACTGTTCGGCGGTGGCGTCCATGTCCTCTCTCCATACGGAAACTTTGTGGCCTACCCTAGCTGCTGCGGTCCCGCCTGCCAACGCCGCCGCGCATCAGCGGTTCGGCAGGTCGAGCGGGTAGATCGGCCGGCGCACGTTCTTGAAGGTCAGCTGGCTGTAGTCCGACGTGCAGACGCCGTGGCCGGCGCATTCGATGACGGCCCGGGCCATCTTGCGCAACCCGGCGCGCCAGTGGATGCGGCTCTTCAGCATCACATAGCGCTTCTGCAGCGGATCGATGCCGAGTGCGAGGAAGCAGTTGAGGTCGGACGGCTCGACATGGCGCGAGATCAGCGCGATCTCGATCTTGCCGGTATCGAGGACGACGCTCGGCCCCATATCGGTCAGGACACCGTGCTGCATCGGGCCGCGATTGCGAAAACGGCCGTCGGAGATCGTCTTGACCCGGCCGGTCACGGCGAGCGGCCGGCTCTCGCCGGGTATTTGCGGCATCGCCAGCTTGCCGCCGAGCGCCAGCGCCAGTTCGGCGCCGATGCCGGCGGCAATCGCCTGCTGCACGGCTTCGGGATCGTAGATCGCGAAAGCGGCGACGTTGTCGAGGCCGGCGCGGATGATTGCGGCAAGCACGGCGGTCGTGTCCATCGTGCCGCCCGAGGCGCAATTGTCGTAATGGTCGAGCAGCACGATCGGGCCATCGCCCGGGCCGGGCGGCGGCAGCGCAGCGGCCCGTGCCAGCGACCGGTCGAGCGGCTCCAACCGGTAGACGAAATCTGCGCGCTGGCGCCACGCCTGATCGAGCAGTTCGTCGCGCAGCCGCTCGGCCAGCGCGCGGTCGCCGTCGGTGACGACGACGGCCGAAAGCCCGGCATTGGCAATGTCGGCATGCGGGAAGCCGGTGAAGAGGCTGGCGCAGAGCGCGCCTTCCGCGCTCATCGCGGCGCAGCGCGCCTGCAATTCGTTGTTCGGATGGTCGTCCGAGCCCTGGCGCATGACATGCGGCAGCATCGGCGCGTTGCCCCACGCAATGACCGGGCGGACCTCGCCGCGCATCGCCGCCAGCAGAACTTCGCCAGCGCGCCTAGCGGTGTCGTAGGTGTCGATATGCGGATAGGTGCGGTAGCCGGCGACGACGGTCGCGTTGGCGATCATTGCGTCATAGAGATTGGCGTGCATATCGTAGGCAACCGCGATCGGGGTCGTCGGAGCGATCGCGCGAATCCGGCGCAACAACTCGCCCTCGCCGTCCGCAAAGCTCTCGGTAACCATCGCGCCATGCAGGTCGAGCATGATGCCGTCGAACCTGCCTTTGGTGACGGCGTCGCAGATCATGCCGGCGATGTGCTCGTAGGCGGCGTCGTCGACCGGGCGGGAGGGCGGCGCACCGGCGGCGATCGGCAGTACCACGTCGGCGCCGTCTCGTGCGGCGAGATCGAGGTACGCGCCGAGCCCCGACCCGGTGCCGCGGTATGCCTGGACCGCCGCCTCGCCGTAGAGCGGTCCCGGCCCGTGGCCGAAGCGGGCGAGCGGCGTCGGCACCGGCGAGAACGTGTTGGTCTCGTGCTTCATCATCGCGATCAACAGACGCATGGGGGCTTTCCTCGGGTGGCCCGCCGAGGATAGCGCGGCGACGGGAGGCATGCACGACGGCGCTCACCGCGGCATGACCGGCGGCCGGCAGAGCGCCGCCTCATACCGCCGCCGGCACACTCGGCATCGCGGTCGCCGTGCCAGGCAGAGACAGCGCCGGCAATTCGCGCTAGGCTTCGACCGGCGGCAAGGGAGGGGCGGCATGCAGCGCAGCACCGAGCGGATCCTGACGACCCATGTCGGCAGCCTGCCGCGGCCCGATGATCTGCGTGCCATGATCCTCAGAAAGCAGCAGGGCGAGCCGATCGACGAGGCCGCCTTTGCGGCGCGCGTCAAAAGCGCGGTCGGCGAAGTCGTCAGGCGGCAGAGCGAGGCCGGCATCGACATTGTGGCCGATGGCGAGATGGGTCGCATCGGCTTTATCCCGTACGTCAACGAGCGGCTGGCCGGCATCGAGCCGAGCCCGACTGCCGAGAGCGCCAATTACTGGGGCCTGTCGCGCGAATACAAGGCCTTCCCCGAATTCTATGCCTGGGCGGCGCAGATGCCGGGAACGGCCGGCCAGACCGGCCGCACCCGATGGCAGTGCACCGGCCCGGTGTCGTACAAGGGCATGGCCGCGTTGCAGCGCGATATCGACAATCTGAAGGCGGCGCTGGTCGGCGCGCGTCATGTCGAGGCCTTCATGCCGGCGGTATCGCCGGCCAATCTCGCCAACTGGAACCGCAATCGTTATTACAACAGCGAGGAGGACTACCTCCTCGCGCTGGCCGACGCGCTGCGCGAGGAATACCGCGCGATCATCGATGCCGGCCTCGTGCTGCAGGTCGATGACCCGCTGCTCGCCTCGTATTACGTCATGCATCCGGAAGCGGAAATCGAGGATTGCCGGAAATGGGCCATGACGCGCGTCGAGGCGCTGAACCACGCCTTGCAAGGCCTGCCGGCCGACCGCATCCGCTATCACACGTGCTACAGCATCAATGTCGGGCCGCGCGTCCATGACATGGAGCTGAAGAACATCGTCGATATCATGCTGCGGGTGAATGCCGGCGCCTATTCTTTCGAAGCCGCCAACCCGCGCCACGAGCACGAGTGGCAGGTGTGGGAGGAGGTAAAGCTGCCCGAGGGCAAATCGCTGATCCCGGGCGTCGTCACCCACTCCTCGAACATCGTCGAGCATCCGGAGTTGATCGCGCAGCGCATTGCCCGTTTTGCGCGGACGGTCGGGCGCGAGAACGTCATCGCCGGCGCCGATTGCGGCTTTGCCAGTTTCGCCGCGACCTGCGAGGTGCACCCGAGCGTCGTCTGGGTCAAATTGAAGGCGCTGGCCGACGGTGCCCGGCTGGCCGGTGCGGCGCTGTGGCGGCAGGCCGCCTGAACCCGCCGCTGGGCAGAGGCCGCCCGATCCCGACATGTTCCGTCGCCAACCGACGCCGATCGCCGCCGCGCGACACGTGCTGTTTCCGGAACTGGGACCCGGCGCGCGCCTGATGCCGGGGATGTTGCGGGCGCCGCGCCGCGGCCGCCGGCCGGCGCCGCTGCTGAGTGCCGTGCCGCCGGCCGGCCCGCTCGCGCCGAGCGCCGTGCTGGCGGGGCGCGGTTGGGAGACGCCCGAGTTGCTGGCGCGCGCGGCGGCGGCGCGGCGCGAGCTTGTCGCAGGCCGGAGTGGAGGGGCCTGGTGGGAAGACGCGGCGGGCGGGCTGCCGTCGGGTGAATATGCGCTCATCGCGCTCGCCGAGCCGGCAGATGGCTGGTGCCGTGCCGCGCCGACCGAGGCTGCCGCGGCGATGCTGCTGGACCGGACGTTGGCGGATTACCCGGCCGGCAAGGTCGTCGTTGCCGCACCGCGGCGCATCGATCGGCGGTTGCGCGCGGCGCTCGCGGCAGCGGCGGCGCGCGGCGCCGTTGTCGTGGGCCGACGCTGCGATCCCTGGAGCCTCATCGAGCGCGCCGGCCGCGTTTACAGCGACGGCGGCGAACTCGGCTTTCTCGCGCTGCTCGCCGGGGTCCCGGTCAGCACCGTAGCGCCATGCTGCTACGGCGGCTGGGGCGAGACCGACGACGCGCCCGATGTGCCACAGCGGCCGTTCCGCCGCACCGTCGATGAAATCTTCGCCGGCGTCTGTCTCCTTGCCACGCGCTGCCGCGATCCCTACCGCAATGTCGCGGCGGATTTTGACGAGGTGCTCGCGACGGTGGCCGATTGGCGCCGGCTGGAGGCTGCGAACCGCAGCGTTGCCGTCTGCGTTGGCATGTCCTTCTGGAAGCGCAGGCGGGTCGCCGAGTTCGTTCGCTCGTCGGCCGGCGTACCGCCGTTCCGCGGCACTGCCGCTGCTGCGCTCGCGGAGGCGGAGAAAGCCGGCGGTGCGATCGCGAGTTGGGCCTCGCGCCTGCCGCGCGGCCTGGCGGTGGAGGCATCCCGCCGCGGCGTCCGGTTGATCCGGGTCGAGGACGGGTTCATCCGCTCGAAGGGACTCGGCTCGGATTTCTTGCCGCCGGCCTCGCTCGTGTTCGACGGCGGCGGCATTTATTACGACCCGCGCAGCGGCAGCGACCTGCATCGTATCCTGCACGAGACGGAATTCTCCGCCCGGCTTGTCGCGCGGGCCGAACGGCTGGCGGAACGCCTCGTCGCGCGCGGCATCACGAAATACAATCTCCCGGCGCACGATGCCGCCGTTGCGGTGCCGGCCGACCGCCGCTGCATCCTGGTGCCGGGCCAGGTGGAGGACGATCTGTCGGTCGTCTGCGGTACCGGCACGGTGCGCAGCAATCTCGCGTTGCTGGCCGAGGTACGGCGAACAAATCCGGACGCCTTCATCCTCTACAAACCGCATCCCGACGTCCTGGCCGGGCACCGCCGCGGGGCGGTTCCCGATCGCGATGCGCGCCGGCATGCCGATATCGTCGTTGCAGACGGCTCGCTTGCGGCGCTGCTGGCGCGCGCCGACGAATTACACACGATGACCTCGCTTGCCGGTTTCGAGGCGCTGCTGCGCGGCTGCCGCGTCGTCGTCTATGGCCGGCCGTTCTATGCCGGCTGGGGGCTGACCGACGACCGCCCGCCCTTTGATCGCGGCCGGCGTCTTGCGCTCGCCGAACTGGTCGCCGGTGCGCTCATCCTCTATGCGCGTTATGTCGATCCGTTGACCCGATTGCCGTGCGGGCCGGAGATCATCATCGAGCGGCTCGCCCGGCCGGAATTGTGGCAGCCCGGCCTGGTGGCGAGGGCGCGGCGCCTGCAAGGGTGGACCATGCGGCAACTCGGCGCGGTGCGGACGACATCGGCGGTACCCGCGGGCGCGCCGCCGCAACGGTTGCGGGCGCGGCCGCGCATTTGATGCGGGCGCCGTACCGCAGCATCGTCGTGACCGGCGCATCGAGCGGCCTCGGTGCGGCGCTCGCGACCGCCTATGCGGGGCCGGAAACGGCGCTCGGCCTGATCGGCCGCGACCGCCAGCGGCTTGCCGCGACCGCGGCGCGCTGCACGGCCGCGGGTGCAACCGTGGAGCGCGCCGAAATCGACGTTGCCGATGACGCTGCACTCGCCCCTTGGCTCGCGGCATTCGACCGCATGCACCCGGTCGAGCTGCTGATCGCCAACGCCGGCATCGAATTCGGCCCGGACGCCGGCAGCCCCGGCGAGCCGGCCGACATGACGCTGCGCCAGATCGCGGTCAATTTTGCCGGTGCGGTCGCGACGATCGCGCCCTTGGTCGCGCCGATGAGCGAGCGCCGCCGCGGCCGCATCGTCGCCGTTGCATCACTCGCCGCGCTTCGCGGCATGCCCGACAACCCGGGGTATTGCGCGAGCAAGGCGGGGTTGCGCGCCTATGCCGAAGCGCTGCGCCCGCGCCTCATCGGTCACGGCGTCGCCGTCACCGTCGTTTGCCCCGGATTTTTCGCCTCACCGATGACCGACCGCTGGCACGGCCCGACGCCCTTTCTGTGGAGCGGCGAGCGCGCCGCGCGCCACATCAAGCGCGGCATCGACCGGGGACGCGCGCGCATCGAATTCCCGTGGCCGCTGGTGTTCGCGATGCGGTTCTGCGATCTGGCGCCGGCGCTGATCGGCGACGCGATCCTGCGCGGGTTCCGCTTTCAGATCCGCTCCGCCTGAGATGCCGGGCACCGTCGGCTTGCTCCAGTTCGCCGCCGGCCTTGGCCTGGCGGTGGCGGCTTGGCTGCTGCCGCGGCATGTCGCCGGTGCCGGCCGCGCCGCGCCGGCCGCGTTGCTGCTCGACTTCTTGCCGGTGGCATTGGCCGGCGGGCTGCTGCTGCTGGCGACCGGACGGCCGCTGTTTGCCGGGCTCGTCGTGCTGGCGCTCGCCGCCGGGTTCGCGTTGACCGACCGGACGATGCGCCAGACGCTGCGCGAGCCGGTCGTGTTCACCGCCTCGGTCGAACTGCCGCAGGTCTTTACCCACCCGCAACTCTATTTGCCGTTCGCCGGTCCCGGCGTCGTGCTCGGCGGTGCGGCCGTCGCCGTCGCGTCGGGATTGGCGCTGCTGATCTTGGAGCCGACAGCGACGCCGCCGCACCCGGTCGTCGCGCTGGCAGCGGTGGCGCTGATCGCTGCCGTCGCCTGGTTCGCCGCGCGCGGCGCGCTGCTCGCCGGCATCGCCGGCGGGCTGCGCCGGCTCGGGCCGAGCGGCGAGCCGTTTGCAGACGCGGCGGCGCTCGGCCCGTTTACGATGCTGTTCGCGCACGCAGTCATCGCCCGCGCCGAGCGCGGCGCGCGCCGGTCCGCCCTCGCCGCGCCGCCCCTCGTGCGCGCCCGCGGAACCGGCCGACCGCCGATCGTCATCGTGCAATGCGAGTCGTTTTTCGACGCGCGCCGCCTCGGCCCCTGCATCCCGCCGACATTGCTCGCCGGGTTCGAGACGTGCTGCCACGGGGCGGCGCTCCATGGCCGCTTCGGCGTGCCGGCCTGGGGCGCCAACACGATGCGTGCCGAATTCGCGGTTCTGACCGGCATTCCTGACGGCGAACTCGGCTACGACCGCTTCAACCCGTACTACGCGCTGGCGCGAACGCCGATCGAGTCGCAGGTCTGGCGGCTGCGGCGTGCCGGTTACCGCACGATCTGCCTGCATCCGTTCGACCGCCGCTTCTTTCGCCGCGACGTTGCGATGCCGGCGCTCGGCTTTGAGGAATTCCGCGGCCGCGAGACGATCGGCGGCGCGCGGCGGCCGCCCTATTACGCCGATCCCGAGTTGGCCGCCTGCATTCTGCGCGTGCTCGACACGGCGGGACCGGACACGTTCATTTTTGCGATCACGATGGGCAATCACGGGCCGTGGCTGGCGCGGGGGCCGGCGCTCGATCCGCGGGTGGCCGGGATCATCGATCCGGCGGACATCCCGGACGGCGCCGGGCTGCTGCGCTATCTCGACGGGCTGCGCCGTTCCGACGAGATGCTGCAGATCCTGATCGACGGATTGCAGCGGCGCGCTGTACCAGCGGTGCTGGCGTTCTACGGCGATCATCTGCCGAGCCTGCCGCGCGCCTTCAACCATTTCGGCTTCGGCGAGGCGTCGAGCGATTACGCGATCTGGCCGGGAAGCGGCGCGCCGCAGCGGCGCGATCTGTCGGCGCACGAGATGGGGCGACTGGTTGTCGACACCGTGCTTGGCGACGGCGAGGCTCTGTGGTTTGCCCCGGCAGGCACATGTGCGGCGCGGCCCGGCGCCGCAAGTTTCGCCCGATGACCGAGTTTGTCCCGC
>DATJSO010000219.1:0-21175 GCA_035504075.1 Allostellaceae bacterium
GGCACGCTCGACCTGTCCGATGGTGGCAAGCGGACCGGCGCCGCCCAATGTCGCCGCGGCGGCGACCAGCAGCGCCGATGTGATCGTCTGGCACAGCAGGACGCCGGCGAGCGTCTCCAGCCGCGCCGCCCTGATCTGCCGGGCTCGCAGGCCCTTATCAACGCTCGCCGATGCCTGGTACAGCAGGACCCAGGGCATGATGCTGGTGCCGAGATTGGCGGCGAGGAGATAGAGATAACCGCGATCGGCGGGCGGCAGCCGGCCGATCTGATCGGCGATCGGCGCCAGCCCCGGCGCGGCGCGCCAGGCCATGACCAGGAAGGCCAGTTCGAGCAACCCGACGAGCAGCGAAATCCGCTCGACCCGGCGATAAGAGCCGGTAACGACGATCAGCATCAGGCCGCCGACGGTGCCGGCGATGACCGGCGGCACCGGCAGGCCAAACGCTTGCGCCACCCCGGCGAGCCCGCTCAGCTGCGCCAGCAGGCCGCCGAAGCAGCTTGCCGCCAGCACCGCCAGCAGTGCTGCCGCCGCTCGGCGGCCGAAATATTGCGCGACGAGTTCGGCGATGCCGCTGCCGGTGCCGAGCGCCAATCGCATCGCGCGCTCCTGCGCGCCGAACATGAACGGGATGAACAGCAGGTTGGGCAGCAGCAGCGCATACCCCCACTGCGCGCCGCTCTGCGCGACCGTGACGACGCTGCCCGCGTCGGTGTCGGCCAGCATCGCGACAAGCCCCGGCCCCAGTACCAGGGCAACCTGGCGCCACCAGCGCAACCTTGCCGACCCGCCATCGCCGCCGCGCGCGACGCGCTCGCTCTCGCCCCGTTCCGCCATCTTGTCGCGGCTGTCGTCGCGATCAGCGCTGCACCGATACGGGCAGAACCAGCGGCCGGCGGGGCCGGCGCGTCATTTCGCAGGGTTCCATATCGGCGTCGTGCCTGGGTGTCGCTGCACAGCGCCCGGATCATATCGTCCCTGAGCGGTTGGCGCCAACGACTCGGCCGCGGCGCCTATTCGGCCGCGGTAACCGTCATGCCGTCCACCAGCATCGCCGGCAGCGGCCGCGACTTGACGCCGAGAGAGCGGATGCGCTCGCCCAATGACAGTGCATTGCCGCGACCGGTCGACAGGCGCTTGACGGCGGCGTTATGGGCGCCGGCGGCATCCGCCATCTTTTCCGCGACGATGTTAAGATCGACGAGGCTCAGGCGCACCTTGTCGCACAACTCGCCGGCCAGCCGCGCGATTTCCTGCGCGTTCTGCCCCTGCAGCTCGTAGCGCCAGATCGAGGCGACCGTGCGCATCGTCATCAGCAGCGTCGAGGGACCGACCAGCACGACGTGCCGGTCCCAGGCGTAAGAGAACAGCTCCGGGTCGCAGGACAGCGCGGCCGCCAGCGCACCCTCGATCGGCACGAACATCAGCGCGCAATCGTGCGCTGCGAGCTTGGCGTTGTCCTGGTAGCGCCTGCCGGCCAGCCCGTCGATATGTCCCTTCACATCGCGCACGAACTGCGCGCCGGCAAGCGCGTGTTCGGCTTCGTCGGAGGCGATCAGCCGCTCGTAACCGACGAGCGGCAGCTTCGAGTCGATAATCATCGACCGGCCCTCCGGCAGCAGCACGACGATGTCGGGCTTCTGCAGGCCGCCCTCGTCGTCGCGCAGGCCGAGGCCGCGGCCCTGCGCAACGTATTCGCGCCCCGCCTGCAGCCCGGCCGCTTCGAGGATGCGTTCCAGCGCCACCTCGCCCCAGCGGCCGCGCAATTGCGATTGGCCGCGCAGGGCTTTGGCGAGGCCGTCCGCTTCCTTGCCGACAGCGTGACTGGTCTCGACCAGGAGTCGGATCTGCTCCTTCAGCGACAGCACTTCGCGCGTTTCCGACTGGTAGGTCGTCTCGACTTTCTGCTGGAAATCCTGGATGCGCTGCTTCAGCGGCTCCAACAGGGCGCCCAGTTCGCGCTGCGACCCCGCCGAAAGCTCCGATGTCGTCACCTTCAGGATCCGGTTGGCGATGTTCTCGAATTCGCCAGTCAACTTGTGTTGCAGTTCCGCCAGTTGCGCGGTCAGGTCCGCTTCGCGTTGCTGGAGCCGCGCCGCCTCGGCCGCTGCGGCCCGCGCCTCGGCCTCGGCCGCCGCCAGCTTCGTCGCCTGTTCGCCGAGTTGGCGCTGGAAGAGGTCGGCGCGCTCGGCGAGCCGCGCCATTTCCAACGCCGCCGTCTCGTCGCGGCGAATCGCCGGACACAGATAACGTCCGACCGCGACGCCGACGATCCCGCCAATTCCACCAATGATGACGAAAACGACAAGAAAAATAACAGCTTCCATGGCTTCCCCCGGGGCGCCGACGGGCGGCGCGCACCGCTCGCATGTTCCGCTGATGTTCACGTTAGCCCAGCGGTCGCGCAGCCGGAAGGCAAATCGACCGCAACGCCAAATTTGCCGGCGTGCGGCATCGATGCGTTGACGCGGCGCCTTGCCTGCACGCCGCGGCGCCTCACATTTGCGGTGGCGCGAACAACGCGCGGCTTGAGCGAGGAGGCGTCACGATGCGGGGCGGCGTCAGGTTCGGCATCGGGCAACCGGTTCCGCGCAAGGAGGACCCGCGCTTTCTGACCGGCCAGGGACGGTACGTCGCCGATCTCGACCTGCCGCGCCAGGCCCACGCGGTCTTTCTCTATTCGCCGCATGCGCATGCCAGGATCCGCGCCATCGACACCCGCGCCGCGGCGCAACAGCCGGGGGTCTTCGCCGTGTTGTCCGGCCGCGACTGGGCCGACGACGGTCTCGGCACGCTCGACCCCGAAGGGATGCCGGAGGACATGGGCGGCCCCAAGGGCTATCGCACCAAGCGGCCGCCGTTG
The DNA here is from genome assembly GCA_035504075.1 of Allostellaceae bacterium. Classification (GTDB taxonomy): domain Bacteria; phylum Pseudomonadota; class Alphaproteobacteria; order ATCC43930; family CGMCC-115725; genus DATARH01. Next base: position 2,864 of record DATJSO010000219.1, read on the forward strand.
TCGCTCGACCGCGTGCGCTATGTCGGCGAGCGGGTCGCCGTCGCGATCGCCGCGAGCGAAGCGCAGGCGCGCGATGCCGTCGAGGCGATCGAGGTCGATTACGAACCGCTGCCCGCGGTCGTGCGCGCCGAGGATGCGGTCAAGCCTGGCGCGCCGCTGGTGCACGACGACGTGCCCGGCAATGTCTCGGTGACGGTGCAGATGGGCAATGCCGACGCGGTAGCGCCGGCCTTCGCCCGCGCCGCGCACGTCGCGCATCTGTCGCTCGTCAACAACCGCGTCACCGCGTTCACGATGGAGCCGCGCGGCTGCCTCGCCGATTACGATACCGGCACCGGCCGCTGGACACTCTATACGAGCACGCAGCACGTGCACGGCATCCGCCAGTCATTGGCACAGCACATCCTGCACGTGCCGGAGAGCCGGGTCCGCGTCGTCGCCCGCGATGTCGGCGGCGGCTTCGGCATGAAGGGCCAGCTTTACGTCGAGGAGGCGGTGTGCGCCTGGGCAGCCAAACGCGTCGGCCGCCCGGTGAAATGGATTCCCTCGCGCACCGACGCAATGCTCGGCGACAATGAGGGCCGCGACCAGGTCGTCGAGCAGGCCGAACTGGCGCTCGCCGCCGACGGCCGCTTCCTCGCAATGCGCTGGACCGGCATGCACAATGTCGGCGCCTATGTCGAGGGCGCCGGCGCCTTTCCGCTGATCCTGTCGCTGATGCTCGGTTCGACGGTCTACGACATCCCGGCGGTGTCGGTGACGAGCCGGCTGGTCTTGACCAACACGGCGCCGACCGTGCCCTACCGCGGCGCCGGCCGGCCCGAAGCAGTGTATCTCGTCGAGCGCCTTGTCGACCGGGCGGCGCGCGAGATGCAGCTCGACCCGGCCGAACTGCGCCGCAAAAACCTGATCCGCGCCTTCCCCTACGCGACGCAGACCGGCTACACCTACGACAGCGGCGATTTCCCGCGCGCCCTCGACAAGGCGCAGGCGCTGGCCGATTGGCCGGGCTACCCCGCGCGCCAAGCCGCCAGCGCCGCCCAGGGCAAGCGGCGCGGCCGCGGCATCTCCTACTACACCGACAATACCGGCATCTTCAATGAGCGCATGGAATTGCGCTTCGACCCCACGGGCGAACTGGAGATCGTCGCCGGCACCTTGTCGCACGGCCAGGGCCACGAGACGGCCTATGCGCAGATGGCGTCGGACTGGCTCGGCATGCCGGCCGAGAAGATCAGGCTCGTCCAGGCCGACACCGATGCGGTCGCAATCGGCCGCGGCACCTACGGCTCCCGCAGCATGATGGTCGGCGGCAGCGCGTTGCGCGCCGCGGCCGACGACCTGATCGAGCGCGGCAAGCGCTTCGCCGCGCATTTCCTCGAAGCCGCCGCCGCCGACATCGTGTTCGAGAACGGCCAGTTCGCGATCGCCGGCACCGATCGCGCGATGCCGCTCTTGCAGATCGCGCAGATGTCGTTCATCCCGATGGGGATACCGGCGGCGCTCGGGGTCGGCCTGCAGGGCGCCGGCGCCGCGACCGCCGACGTGCCGAGCTTCCCCAACGGCTGCCACATCTGCGAAGTCGAGATCGACCCGGAGACCGGCGCCGTCGCGCTCGACCGCTACACGGTCGTCGACGATATCGGCGTCGTGATCAATCCGCTGCTGGCGAAGGGCCAGATCATGGGCGGCGTCGCGCAGGGCGCCGGCCAGGCGCTCGGCGAAGACATCGTCTACGACCCCGACGGCGGGCAGTTTCTCACGGGCTCGTTGATGGATTATTTCCTGCCGCGCGCCGAGAATCTGCCGGGGTACACGATCGACTTTTCGTTGGTGCCGAGCCTTTCCAACCCGCTCGGCGTCAAAGGGGTGGGCGAGGGCGGCACGGTCGCATCTACCCCAACGGTCATGAACGCGATCGTCGATGCGCTGGCGCCATTGGGCGTCACCGACGTACCGATGCCGGCGACGCCGGAGCGCGTCTGGCGCGCGATCCAAACGGCACGCAGGTGAGTAGGCGTGCCGGTCAATCAGCGCCATCAGACCCAATGGGCTGCGCAGTTCGCCGTAGCAAGCGAACTTTGTAAGCGAGGCTATGAAGTTGCTTTTACAATGGGAAATAATACGCCACTCGCTGATCTAATGGTAGTAAGTCCGGAAGATCATATACAATTTTTGATCGACGTTAAGGGCCTCGCGCGACCTAATTACTGGCAGGTGTCTCGCAAGGAGAAACGGGACGATCTCTTCTACGTCTTCGCGTTTGTGCCGAAAGGCGAGCCAAACAAATTCTTTGTACTGCCACAGAAAAAGGTTAATGCCTGCATCGATGCTGAATTCGCGCGGTTAAAACCGGAGAAGCGGGCACTCGGCGAGAGAGCAAATCGATTGGGGCTACGGTGGGGAGATACCAAGTTGTTTGCTGATAAATGGGACGTTCTCCCAGCGTAAGGTGAAAAGGGTGGAAGAATCGGCGCCGGTCATCGTCGTGCACGGGCTGGCGCATGCGGTGGCGGCGCTGGAAGCGGCGGCCGGCGCCGGCAAGCCAGTCATGCTGTTGAGCGCGCCGGACGCCGGCATTGCCGGCGGTCCCGGCTGGTGGCGCGAGCTGATCGCGGCGGCGCGCGAGGCAGTGCCGTCAGCGCACGTCGCCAACCTGCTCGATTGCGGCGGCGACGCCGGCGCGGCGCAGGCCGCGATCCGCGCCGGCGTCGAGGCAATCGTCTTTTCCGGCCGCGCCGATGTCGCCGAACGTCTCGCCGACATCGCCGGTCAGCGCGGCGCGCGGTTAGTCACAGAGCGCCCGGAGCCGGCGCTCGACCTCGCTGACGCCTTCTTTGCATCGTTGGAAACCCTGCGCCGCCGCTGCGCCGTGATCCTCGCATCGGCGCCAACGTTTTGCTAGAAAGGTGAACGAACGCACGGGAGTGATGACGATGGCCAATGACCAGATGATGGCCCAAATGTCAAAAAAAGGTGGCTTTATCGCCGCCCTCGACCAGAGCGGCGGGTCGTCGCCAGGGGCCCTGCGTCTCTACGGCATTCCGGACAGCGCCTATAGCGGCGAGACCGAGATGTTTCGGCTGATCCATCAGATGCGGGCGCGCATCATGACCGCGCCGTCCTTTACCGGCGACAAGGTCATCGGCACGATCCTGTTCGAAGGCACGATGGATGGCGAGGTGCGCGGCAAGCCGACCGCTTCTTACCTGTGGGAAGAGCGGCGGGTCGTACCGTTTGTCAAATGCGACCGCGGGCTTGAACCCGAGAAGGACGGTGTTCAGTTGATGCGACCGATGCCGCAGCTCGACCAGCTGTGCGAGCGCGCGGTAAAGGCCGGCGTCTATGGCACCAAGATGCGCTCGGTGATCAATCTCGCGTCAAGAGAGGGCATCGCGGCGATCGCCGCGCAGCAGTTCGAGATCGGCGAGCAGATTGCCCGACACGGGCTGATGCCGATCCTCGAGCCCGAGGTCTCGATCAAAAGCCCTGACAAGAAGGGCGCCGAGGCGATCCTGCTCGATGAGTTGAAAAAGCGGGCCGACGCGCTGCCGGCCGGACGGCAGGTCATGTTCAAGTTGACCCTGCCCGATGTCCCCGATCTCTATTTGCCGCTGGTCAATCACCCGCGTGTCGCCCGGGTCGTTGCCCTCTCCGGCGGCTATGGCCGCACCGACGCCTGCCAGCGGCTCGCCGCCAATCATGGCATCATCGCCAGCTTTTCGCGCGCGCTTGTCCAAGATCTGCGCGTCTCGATGAGCGACGGCGAATTCGAAGCGGCCCTTGCCCGATCGATCGACGAAATCTACCGCGCCTCGACTGTCAAGGGGTGATTAGGGCGAAACCTCCGTGCGGACCGATGATGAGCGGGCGACGACGCGGCTCTATCTGATCACGCCGCCGGCTATCGACCCCGACAAATTCGCTGCCGAACTTGAAGAAGCGCTGGCCGGCGGCGATGTTGCCTGTTTGCAATTGCGCCTCAAAGAGGCGGACGACGATGCGGTCCGCCGGGCGACGCGCATATTGCAGCCGATCACGCAGGCCAAGGGCGCCGCGTTCATCATGAACGACCGGCCCGACCTCGCCGCCGAGCTCGGCTGCGATGGTGTCCATGTCGGCGAAGAAGACATGCCCTACGTCGAGGCGCGGCGGCTCGTCGGCGCGGACCGGATCGTCGGTGTCACGTGCGGCGACAGCAAGCATCGCGCCGTCGTTGCCGCCGAAGCCGGCGCCGATTACGTCGCGTTTGGCGCGTTTTTTCCGAGCCAGACCAAGGCCGGCGCGAAATACCGGGCGCGGCCGGAATTGCTCGCCGAGTGGTCGGAGACGACAGTCGTGCCATGCTGCGCGATCGGCGGCATCACGCAGGAAAATTGTCCCCCGCTGGTCGAGGCCGGCGCCGATTTCCTCGCCGTCATCGGCGCGATCTGGTCACATCCGCAGGGGCCGCGCGCCGCCGTCGCCGGCTTCAACGCCGTCTTCGCCCGCTGCGGCCGCGCCTATGTCGCCAATTCCTTGCGCTCGGCAAGTTCTGGCACCTTGTAATAGACCCAGACGAGGTTGAGCGCCATGACTGCGGCGGTCATCACAAAGACCCAGCGCAAGCCGAACGAGGCGGCGATGCCGCCGCCCAACAGCGGCCCAAGCGAATTGCCCATGAACATCGCGGACGAGGTCATGCCGTAGACTGCGCCGCGGTCGGAGCGGGCGACGAGCCTGCCGACCAGGGCATTGGCGGTCGGCAACAATCCGCCGATGAACATGCCGACGCCGAACCGTTCTCCGACGAACAGCCAGTAGTTGGTCGTAAACGCCTGCGGCAGCGTCGTCAGCATCGCGCCGACGAGGCTGACCAAGAGCACGCGGCGATAGCCGATCTGGTCGCTGCGCTTGCCGAGAAACGGCGAGGCGATGACATCGGCGAGGCCGGTCACGGAAAACGCCAGCCCCGCCAGCGTCGCAAGGTTGGGGTTGTTGCCGACCATCTGCTTGACGTAGAGCGTCACAATCGGCTGCACCGTGCGCACGCCGAACTGCGCCATCAGCAGCACGAAGAACAGCGCCAGGAGGGCCGGCGTCGTAACCAGCGCGATGAGGCCGCTCACCGTCGAGCGGCGGCCGCTGCCCTTCTGCGGCCGGGTGAATTCCTCGTGCACGATCAGCCACACGAGAAAGACGCTGACGAAGATCGTCGCCGACGTGCAGAAGAACGGGATGCGGTAGCTGCCGGTCACGTCGGCGAGGCCGCCGCCGACGATCGGCCCGACCAGCGAACCGACGAGCTGTCCGGTGCTGAGCCAGCCGAGCGAGAAGCCGAGCCGGCTTTCGGGCACCTGGCTCGCGACAAGCGCGATCGCGGCGCTGGAAAACCCGGCGAACACGCCCATCAGCGCGCGGACGGTAAAGAATTGCCAGACATTGGCGGAGACGCCCATCAGCGCGGCGAAAAATCCGATCGCGATCGAGGAGCGCAGCAGCATCAACTTGCGGCCATGGCGGTCGGCGACGGTGCCCCACAGCGGCGAGGCAAACGCCGCGACAAACGAGGTGACGCCGGCGAGGATGCCGGCCCACAAGTCGATCGCGGCGCTGCCGGTGACGCCCAGTTCGGGCAGAAACAGCGGCATGATCGGGGTCAGCATCGAGAACGCCATCGTCATGACGAACTGGATGCCGACCATCGCCCACAGCGTATGCTGCCAATTGGCCGCGACCCCCGGAGCCGGTGCGCCGGCAGGCTCCGGTGCAACCGGCGCTTCGGCCCCGGTCGCGTGAACATTCCGGTCAGCCATGCTCCCTCGCCCTGTCCCGCACCCATTGTAATGCAGGCGGCTGGCGCGCATCATCGCCAACGACGCAACCGTCATGCCCGCGAAAGCGGGCATGACGGGAGGCTTGTGGGCTTTGTCCCGGATACCGGCGCGCGCGGGAACGACGGGAACGAGGATCAGATGAAATTCGGCATCTTCTACGAACTGCAACTGCCGCGCCCGTGGCATGCGGGCGGCGAGTTCGAGCTCTACCAGAACGCGCTCGACCAGGTCGAACTGGCCGACAAGCTCGGCTACGACTACGCGTGGGAAGTCGAGCACCATTTCCTTGAGGAATATTCCCACTCGCCGGCTCCCGAAGTGTTCCTCGCCGCCGCCTCGCAACGCACCAAGCAGATACGTCTGGCGCACGGCATCATGCAGTTGACGACGACGCACCCGGCGCGCTGCGCCGAGCGTATCGCCGCGCTCGATCTGGTGAGCCGCGGCCGCGTCGAGTTCGGCACCGGCGAATCGGCCAGCATCACCGAGCTTGAGCCGTTCGGCGTCGATTTCGCCGAGAAGCGGGCGATCTGGGAGGAGGCGATCCGCGCCATCATCCCGATGTTCAAGGACGGCGGCAGCGAGCATCACGGCAAGTATTTCGACATGCCGCTGCGCAACGTGCTGCCGAAACCCATACAAAAACCGCACCCGCCGCTCTGGGTCGCCTGCTCGCAATTGGAGACGATCGAGATGGCGGGACGGCGCGGTCTCGGCGCGCTCGCGTTCCAGTTTCTGTCGGCCGACGCCGCGCATGCCTGGGTGCACGCCTATTACAACGCCTTCACAAAGCGGCAGGAAAAGCTCGCCGATTACGTGACCAACCCGAACCTGGCGCTGACCAGCTATTTCATGTGCGCCGAGACCGACGAGGAGGCGCGCCGCCGCGCCGACGGCATCCCGTTCTTCCAGTTTGCGCTGCGCTTTTACGGCCAGAGCCAAGGCAGGCGGCGGCCCGACCCCGGCACGGTCAACATGTGGGACGAATACGAGAAGTGGAAGCGCGAGAACCCGGACGGCCACGCCCGCGCGTTGAACACCGGGCTGATCGGCTCGCCCGAGACGCTGCGCCGCAAATTGCGCCGGTTCGAAACGTCGCACATCGACTCGGTCATTTTATTGAACCAGGCCGGCAAGAACACGCACGTGCACATCTGCGAGAGCCTCGACCTGTTCGCCCGCGAGGTCATGCCGGAATTCCACGCCAACATCCCGGCGCAGGAGGAATGGAAGCAGAAGGTATTGGCGCGCGAGATCGAACTGGAAGAGATCGACACCCAGCCGTTCCGCGAGCGCTACGGCCCCAACACTGTGCAACTCCCACCCCGCCAGGCCGCCGAATAGCGCGCGAGACCGAGCGGATAAGCGAGACGGCGCGCCGGCTGCGGCGCGCGGCGGGAAAGACGGCCCGCGAACGACGCGGGCCGCCCCAAAGTGCACCTCTCGGGTCGCCTGATGATGCAGCCGCTGCCGGCCTGGCGCCGCCAGAGCGATCGCGCCGGGCTCAGGCGGTCAGCAGCTTCTCCTTTTCGCGACGGAATTGCTCGCGCATTTTTTCCAGCGTATCGCTGTCGAATTCCTTTTTCGCGAGGCTGTGGCCAGTGCTTTCTTCTTCCTCGACGTGATGCTCGACCAGTTCCTTCAGCACCGTCAGCTGCGCCGTCCACTTTTCGTCCGCCTTGTTGCGAGCCTTCGCCATCTGTTGCATCTGCTGTTCGACAAGCTGATGCTCGTTGGTGCCTTCGAAGGAAAAGACGCGCGACTTCTCGTCCTCCGACTTTTCCATCTTGCGATAAAGCACCCGTTGCTCGGCGTCGAGGTGTGCGACCAGCTTTTCCATCATTTCGCGAAACAGAGCGTTGCGCTCCGAACTGCCCTCCGTCTCCATGATCTTTTCGATCATCGCCGCGGTTTCACGGTGGTCGCTGCGCAAGTCTTCAAGAATGCCGTCGCCCATGCCAAGGATTTCCTTTATCATGCTGCAGTTCCATTGAAAGCAAAGCCGTCGGCAAGTGAACCCGGCGCGCGGCCGCCCGGTTCCGGCCGGCGCCCTGCTCAGTGGCATCCGATCGCGGCCGGCGGTACCGGTGGTGTAGGATACGGCGAGCCTCACATGGCGGCGCGCTGGCCGCCGGCGGCAAATGCGCTTTCGCGACCCGCCTCGCCCGTTTGCCTTAGGAGATAGCTCGTGCCTGATACGATGGCTGCGCTCGCTCTCGTTGCCGTGCCGGAGCCCCCCGCCCGGCTTGAAGCGGCTGCTCATCTAGCCTATAATGGCTATTCCTGGCTAGGTCGGGACATATGCAAGTCAATATCCTCGAGGCAAAAAACCGCCTGTCGCAACTGATCAAGTCCGTTCGCGCCGGCGAGGAGGTGATTATTGCCAATCGCGGCGAGCCGGTGGCGCGCCTTGTGCCGGCCGACCGTGCAACCGACCGCAAATCACCGAGCGGCACGGGCCGTGCCATTCTCGAATGGCTGGCCGCCAACCCGCTGCCGCCATATGCGCGGCGCTCGGCCGCAGAGATCGACGAGGCGATCGCCGACGAGCGACGCGCGTGGGACTGATTTATCTTGATGCCTGTCTGGTGATCTATCTGATCGAGCAACACCCGATATGGGGCAGGAGGATCGCCGATCTGCTCGGTCAGTTTGCCGACGTAGGGTTTGCCGTATCGCCTCTGGTCAAATGCGAATGCCTCGTCGGCCCCGCAAAGCGCGGCGACTTGGTATTGCGCCAAGCATACACTGCGCTGTTCGACCAATTGGCGTCGCTTGCAATGCCCGAGTCGGTTTATCTCGATGCCGCCGATCTGCGCGCGCGTTTTGGTCTCCGAACACCCGATGCGCTGCACTTGGCCTGCGCGCAACACCATCTTTGCACCGCGCTTTGGACGAACGACGACCGGTTTGCCCGCGCCTCGCACGGTCTGGCGCGAAATGTTTTGATCGAGCAGGAATGATTTTGCCCTCCTCGACAGACACAATGGAGATTAGCGATGCCCTCAGCGATGCCTGCGCTTGCGCTTGTTGCCGTGCCGGGGCGGCGGCGCCAGACCTTGGAGGTCGCCAAAGAGGCGGAGCGGCGCGGCTTCAGCGGCATCTACGTGTCGAGCCAGTTCGCCAACATGGCGCAATGCACCGCGCTGGCGTTCGCCACCGAGCGGATGATTTTCGGCACCGGCATCGCGCCGATCTATGCCCGCACGGTCGAGGATTTCGCGCAGAGCGCTGCTTATATCCACGAAGTGTCGGGCGGCCGCTTCCGCTTTGGCATCGGTGTCGCGCACGCGCCGAGCCACGCCCGTATGGGCGTCGAGGCGGCGGTCGGCAAGCCGCTCGCCGACACGCGGGAGTTTGTCGAGAAAGTGCGCGCGTATCAGAATTTCGGCGCGATGCCGCCGATCGTTCTCGCCGCGCTCAGGAAGCGCATGGTGGCGCTGGCCGGTGAGATCGCCCAAGGCGTCATCTTCGCCAACGCCAGCCGCTCGCACATGGCCGCATCGCTCTCGGCGTTGCCGGCGGCAAAGCGCAACGACCCCGATTTCCTCGTCGCCAACATGATCCCGACCTGCATCTCGGACGACACCGCGGCGGCGCGCGACCTCTGCCGCCGCAATCTGGTGCGCTACACGACGCTACCGAACTACCGCAACTACTGGAAGGAAGCCGGCTACGGCGATGAGATGGCGGCCATCGAGAAGGCGCTCGCCGCCGGCCGCGACAGCGACATCCCGTCGCTGATGAGCGAGCGCTGGCTGGCCGATGCCGCGCTGTTCGGCACCGCCGCGCAGGTGCGCGATGGCGTCGCGGCGTGGCGCGAGGCCGGCGTCACGACATTGGTGCTGGTGCCGTCCTCGACCGCCGGCAACCAGATGCAGGCGGTCGATGAACTCTTCGCCGCCTTTGCGTAGGCCGGTTCGCGCGGAACAAGCGGCACGCGGAGGGGGAATGCGGGAACCGTGGCGACGGCTTGTGGCATTGGCGTCGGTGCTCGCCGTCGCGCATATTGCGGCAGCCCGCGCCGCGGCTAATCTCGACCTGAAATCCCTGACAAAAACCGTCGTGGAGCTCTATGCGGCAAATGCAGCCGGCAACGGTCCCGATCTGAAACGCCCGATCGGGGCGGGGTTTCTCCTTGAAATTCCGCTGCTGGCGAACCCCAATCAATCGTACAAGGCGTTGGTCACGGCGCGCCATGTTGTCGATCCGGCATGGGCGAAGTGCCCGTCGGCGACCGATCCCGCTGTCGTCTATGCGCGCGTCAACAAGAGATCGTACGACCCGACCTCCGGCATAAGCGGCATCGATTTTATTCGCATCGAATTACAAGAGAAGGGCAAACCGAACTGGTGGCACTTTCACGACGATGATGTCGATGCCGCCGTGTTGCCCGTGCAGGTGGATTATTCGATTTATGACGTCAACGCGGTGCACGTCGCGCTTTTTCCGACCGACCAGGACATGGCTGTCCTGGAGCCGGCCGATCCCGTGCTTTCGGTGGGTCTCCTGCCGGAAGAGACGACACGCAACTACCCGATCGTGCAGGTCGGCGCGGTCGCAAGTATTCCGCTGGAGGACATTGAAACGCGGTGCACCGTCGACAGCCCGGTAATCCTTCTCAAAGAGTGGCTGATCGCGGCGGGTCTGGCGCCGGCAAATGGCGGCGCGCCGATCTTCAACATGCCCTCGGGCGGGCCGAATGGCGGCGCCCGGCAACCCCGCCCTTTGATCCTCGGCCTGCAGGCGATGCCGTATCCGGGGTCCGACATCGTCGGGATGACGCCGATCGGCTACGTCTATCAAATCCTGCAAGCCCTGAAGCTGGCCGGCGCCAACCTGCAACGCGGTTCGCCATAACCCGGATCGGCCGTCTTTGCTGTGGCCTCCTGGCGCCGCGGCGCCGCTTGCGGAAGATTAGATATAGACGCCCTTCATGCCGCCGGCCGGATACCGGGTGCCGGCAGCGGCACCCAACGGCACGGCGTCGTCGATGGCGGCAATCTCCTCCGGCGTCAGTTCCACATCGAGCGTGCCCAGGTTTTCTTCGAGGCGCTCGGCGCGTTTCGTGCCCGGAATCGGCAATACGTCCGGCCCCTGTGCCAGCAGCCACGCAAGTGACAGTTGCGCGACCGTGCACCGCTTGTCGGCGGCGATTGCCTCGACCCGCTCGACGAGCGCCCGGTTCTTGGCGAAATTGCCGCCCTCGAAGCGCGGATGGCGTGCCCGCGTGTCTCCCGCCGCCAGGTTGGCGAAATCGGGGATGACGCCGGCCAACAGGCTGCGCCCGAGCGGCGCGTAGGCGACGAAGGAAATGCCGAGATCCCTGATCGCCGCCCGCGTCTCGGTGGCTTCCTCACGGTAGAGCAGCGAAAATTCGCTCTGCACGGCGGCGAGCGGGTGCACTGCGTGGGCGCGGCGCAGCCGCTCCGGGCGCGCTTCGCATAGTCCGATAAAGCGCACCTTGCCCGCCTCGACGAGCCGCTGCATAGCGCCGACCGTTTCCTCGACCGGAACATCGGGATCGACCCGGTGCTGGTAATAGAGGTCGATCGTATCGACCCCGAGCCGTTTCAGGCTCGCGTCGCACGCCTGGCGCACGTATTCCGGGCGGCCGTTGACGCCGTTGGCGCCGCCGGGGTTACGCGTCTGGCCGAATTTGGTGGCGATGACAATGCCGTCATGGCGACCCTTCAATGCGCGGCCGAGCAGTTCCTCGTTGTGGCCCCAGCCGTACATGTCGGAGCTGTCGAAATGATCGGCGCCGAGATCGAGCGCACGATGGATAAACGCGACGGCGGCGTTGTCGTCGCTCGTGCCGTAGGTGCCGGACAGCGACATGCAGCCGAGCCCGATCGCCGCGACCTCGGGCCCGTCACGCCCGATCCGCCGCCGCTCGCGTTTTTTGCTACCGGTCATCATTCCTCCTCTGCGATCGCCGCAGCATACCGGATCGCCGCGCGCCGTGCGACGCAAGTCCGGAACGAGAGGGGATCAGCCGGCCGGCGCATCCGCGTCGCCCGCCGACCTCTTGGCGGCATCCGGCTCCGCATCGGCGATCGCCTGGTCGGGGCGGGGCGGGCGCAGATGCCACGGCACCGTCGCGACGGTGACATTCTGGCCGCCGTCGCGCAGCAACTGCGCGCGCAACCGTCGTTCGCGGTTTGCGTGCATCAGATAGCCCCACCAGCGCCCGTCAACCAATTCCGGCAGGATGATCGTCACGGGGTGGCCCGGACATTGCCGTTGCGCCTCCTCGATGGCGCGCAGCAGCGGTGCCGCCATGCTGCGGAATTCAGATGGAACGACCTGCAATCTCGGCGGGTTGAGGCCAAGTCGCGTTGCCGGCTGCTCGACGTAGTCGCGCCACTCCTGGCGCAGCTTGTCGTCCGGCTCGCGGCCCTCCGGACCCTCGAGCGCGACGACGTGCACCGCGGTCACCGAAGGAGAGATGCGCATCGCGTATTCCACCGCCTTGCGGGCCAGCCTGTCCCAGCGCTTGATCGGCACGAATGCCAGCGGCTCGTCGTGACGCCGCAGATCGATGTGACGGCGACTGCCGCGTAGCACCTGCCGATCGATGTCGTCGTAATAGCGCCGCACGGCCCGCAGCAGCAGAATGGTGGCCGGGATGATGACGAGCGTCACCCAGGCACCCGCTGTCAGCTTCGCAACCAGGATGATCGCCAGCGCGATGCCCGTCGCGACCGCGCCGGTGCCGTTGATCGCTAGCTTCGCGCGTCGCGCGGCTTCGCCCGACCACCGCGTGCCGGTCTGCGCTTCGGCGGCCGAACCGCCATGCTTCCACCAATGCGTCGCCATTCCGGCCTGCGACAGCGTGAAGGCAAGAAACGCGCCGATGGCAAACAGCGGAATGAGGCGATCGGTGATGCCGCCGAATGCGACAAGCAGACCGGCAGCGCCCGCGGCGAGGAACAGGATGCCGACCGAATAAACGAGCCGCCGTCCCGGAACGGCAAACGGCCGCGGCAGGAAGCCGTCCTCGGCGAGCAGGTGGCAGAGGCGGGGAAATCCCACAAAGCTGGTATTGGCCGACAGGCACAGCACAGCCAGCATGCTGCCCATTGCGATATAGTAGAACCAGCCGCGTCCGAAAACCGCCCCCGTCAACTGTGACAGCACGGTCTGATAACCCGCCCGCGTCTGGTCCATCGCGGCGATGTGATAAGTCGGCACGAGATGCGCGACGCCGATCAGCAGCAGGCCCAGAATGCCGACGATCGCGACCAGCGTGCCGTGCGCATATCCCACCTTCGGCTCGCGGAACGCGTTGACGCTGTTGCTGACAGCTTCGACGCCCGTCATCGCCGTGCAGCCGCTGGCAAAGGCGCGCAGCAGCAGCCAAAGCGTTACCGGTTCGACGGCGCGGGGGATTGGCGGCGGAACGGCGACCGCCGCCGCGTGCCCGCCGTACAGGGGCAATTTGATGCTGCCCCAGACGAGGACGAGCCCCAGGGTGGCGGCGAAAAGGTAGGTCGGAACCGACCAGATCATCCCGGATTCGCGCGTGCCGCGCAGGTTAATGACGGTCATCGCCGCCAGAATGCCGAGGCAGAGCCACAACGTATAGGGATGCAGGAACGGGGCGGCCGAAGCCAGGACGGCGACGCCGGCCGAAATCGCAACCGCGACGTTGAGCAGATAGTCGAGCATCAGCGCCGCCGCCGCCAGCAGGCTCGGAGCGATGCCGAGGTTCTCCTTGGCGACGACATAGGAGCCGCCATTGGTCGGATAGGCGGCGATGGTCTGCCAATACGAAAAGCACAGGACCGCCAGCAGCACCAGGATGATCCAGATGACCGGGCCGAGATGCGCGACGCCCGCCGTCCCGGCGGCCACCAGGATGCTCAGCGCCGCTTCCGGGCCGTAGGCGGCCGATCCCAGCGCGTCCAACCCGACCGCCGGGATCCCGGTCAACACGCCAAGCTTGTGGCCGGCCTCTTCGCGGTTCGAGAGGGGACGGCCGACCAGCAACCCGGTCAAAGAGAACGGCATACCGTTTGTCGCCTGCTGGAGTGACAAACGGAAAAACGTCGCGCACGCGAGAAAAGCGCCTTGACCGGCGCGGCTTGCCCGGCCGACCGGCAGATGGCGCGGTCTGGGCACGCTGGCGACGCGCTTGCGGTATGACATTGCCGGCCGCCGCGCTATGATCTTCGGCACAACACAAGCCGAGGAGCGAACGATGGCGGGGAACGCACAGATTTATGCCGGAGCGGTCAGGGCGATGGACGGCACGCGGCGCGGTGGCGTCTTCCGGCAGGCCGCCGGCGATGCCGGCTGGCAGGCGCTCGACAATGGATTGCCGAGCGAGGCGAGCGTGCACGCGATCACGGTACACCCCGACGATCCTGAAACCGTGTTCGTCGGCACGACAAAGGGCGCCTATCGGAGCAGGAACCGCGGCGACGGATGGGAACGGCTGGCGCTGCCCAACCCCGATGCCGACGTGTGGTCGGTTGCGATCCATCCGACGGACCGAAAGACGCTTTATGCCGGCTACGGCCCGACCGGCGTCTATCGCAGCGACGACGGCGGCGAGCGCTGGACGACGCTGCCCGATCCGGGCCTCCCCGACCGCGTCCACATGACATTCCCATGTCGCGTCATGCGGCTCGACGTGAACCCGGCGCGGCCCGACGAGGTTTATGGCTGCATCGAGGCGAACGGCGCGATGAAGAGCCGCGACCGCGGCGAGCATTGGGAGGATTGCACGGTCGATCTGCTGCGCTTCGCGGAGATCGAGAAATACAAGAGCCGCATCGTCAGCCAGACCGAAGTCGAAGGCATGCTCGACGGTCATGCCCTGGCGTGCAGCGCCGCGGCTCCGGGCAGCGTGTTTCTCGCCAACCGTATGGGCCTGTTCCGCAGCGATGACGGCGGCGCGCACTGGGCCGATATCGAGGTCGGCCGCTTCTCGCCGCTGACTTATGGCCGCGATTTGCGCACGTCGCCGCACGACGCCCGCGTCATGTATGCGGCGCTGTCGCCCGCCTTTACCAGCAGCGACGGCGGCATCTTCCGCAGCGACGACATCGGCCGCACGTGGAAGCGCTTTGACCATGGCGTCAAGGCAGACAACACGATGATGGGCGTTGCGATCGACCCGCAGGATGCGCGCCATGTCTGCGGCGTCTCGAAATCGGGCCAGGTCTTCGTGACCCGCGACGGCGGCGACAGCTGGGCAGCATCGCGCCTCCCCGCCGGCGTCGGCGACGCCTACTGCATCGCCTGCGGCTGAGACCGACGGGTTCCGGGCGCCGGTTGCGGCCGCTTGTGCCGGGCCGCGACCGCGGCGGCGCAACGACGGGGCCGCAGGCACCGCCGCCGCCGGCCTGACGTGGCGTAACGGCTCGATGCACAGGGAGAACGACAATGCCAGCAAGCAGCGAGATCGACCGGGTGCTCAAATCGGCGACCGATCGCGGCGATGTGCCGGGGGTCGTCGCGATGGCGGCAACGCGCGAGCGGCCTTGCTACGAGGGTGCGTTCGGCCGCCGAGTGCTGCCAGACGGTGCCGCGATGACCGCCGACACGGTGTTCTGGATCGCGTCGATGACGAAGGCGGTCACCTCGACTGCCGCGATGCAGCTCGTTGAGCAGGGCAAGCTGGCGCTCGACCGGCCGATCGGCGATGTGCTGCCGGAAATCGCTGCACCGCAGGTGCTGGAAGGCTTCGACGCCGCCGGCGAGCCGCGGCTGCGTCCGGCGACGCGGCCGATCACCTTGCGCCACCTGATCACCCATACCTCGGGCTTCGTCTATGACATCTGGAATGCCGAGATGGGCCGTTACATGGAGAAGAACGGCGTGCCCGGCATCATCGCGTGCCAGAACGCGGCGCTGTCGCTGCCGCTCGTGTTCGATCCCGGCGAGAAATGGGATTACGGCATCGGCATCGATTGGGTCGGCAAGGCGGTCGAACGGACAAGCGGCCAGAAACTCGGCGACTATTTCGCCGAGCACCTGTTCGGCCCGATCGGCATGAACGACACCGCCTTCCGGCTGACGCCCGAGCGGCGGACCCGGCTCGTCGGCATGCATTCGCGCGCTCCCGACGGCACGTTGTCGCCGATGGAATTCGAAATCCCGCAGGAGCCGGAATTCCAGATGGGCGGCGGCGGGCTGTACGGCACGGCCGCCGATTACCTCGCCTTCACCCGCATGTTCCTGAATGAAGGTCGTGCCGACGGCCGCCAGGTGCTGCGCCCCGAAACGGTGCGGCAGATGCGTGAGAACGCGATAGGCGCGCTCGATGTGCGCAAGCTCGTCACCGCCGTGCCGCCCTATTCCAACGATGCCGAATTCTTCCCGGGCATGACCAAGAAATGGGGGCTCGGCTTTATGATCTCGACCGCGACTGTACCGGGCGGACGCGGCGCCGGCAGTCTCGCCTGGGCCGGCCTCGGCAATACATACTTCTGGATCGATCCCTCAAAGGGTGTTGCCGGCGTCATCTTGATGCAACTCGTGCCGTTCGCCGACGCCAAGTCGCTGGCGCTGTTCGATGCCTTTGAAAAGGCGGTTTATGCCGCGCTCGGATGATTGACGCCGCGCCGCGCTCGGACCAATTCTAGATGCGATGCACCGCGCGCCGCGGTCTTTGTCGTTGCACGAAAGGAGAGAGGGATGAGCCTTCAGGGTATGAACCATTTCACGGTGTTGAGCGACGACCTTGAAACGACCCGCAAATTCTACTGCGACCTGCTCGGTTTCGAAGTCGGGCCGCGCCCCAACTTCCAGTTTCCCGGCTGGTGGCTGTATTGCGGCGCGCGGCCGATCCTGCACGTGATCCACCGCGACAGCGTGAAGGAAATGCGCGCCGGCATTCTCGACCACATGGCGTTCACCGCGACCGATCTGTCGGGCACCGTGGCAAAGCTCGAAAAAGCTGGCGTCAAATACGAATTGCGACGGCTGCCGGCCAACGGCCACATGGGCGGCCTCTGGCAGCTGTTCTTCGACGACCCGCATGGCGCTAAGGTCGAATTCGATTTCGACAAGGACGAGCCGGCGCCGCCGAGCCACGCTGGGTAAATACCGGCCGCCGCCGAGGCGGAATGCGCCGCGCGGCGCTCGAAGCGCCGCCGGCGTTATGCCGCGCCTGCCGCCCTGCCGTTGCGCGACGGCGGCGCGATGCGCGGCAGGCCGAAATGGTCGCGCAGCGTCGCGCCCTCATACCCACGGCGGAAGAGGCCGCGGCGCTGCAATTCCGGCACGACCCGATCGACAAATTCGGCAAACGCGCCGGGAAAATACGGCGGCAGAATGTTGAAACCGTCGGCAGCGCCCGCGACAAACCAGTGCTCCAGCGTGTCGGCGATCTGCGCCGGCGTGCCGCACAACACCCAGTGGCCGCGCGCCGCCGCCGTCAGGTTGTAAAGGTCGCGCAATGTCATGTTCTGCCGTCGCGCCGTCTCGTAGAGCACCCGTGAAAAGGTGCGGCCGCCTTCCTCGGTCGGCGGCGGGGCCGGCACTGGCGCGTCGAGCGCATGCCCGGTCACGTCGTAGCCGATGCGGCCGCTGACCAGAGTCAGCGCGTTGGTCGGCGTCACCCAGTCTTGCAGCTGCGACAGCTTCTGCCGCGCCGCGGCCTCGCTGTTGCCGATGATCGGCATGACACCCGGCAACACCGCGAGCTGGTCGGGGGTGCGGCCGAATTTCGGCATGCGGCCCTTCAGATCGGCATAGGCCAGCTTTGCCGCGTCCAGCTCCTGCACGACCGAGAACACGACATCGGCGGTGCGTGCCGCCAGTTCGAGGCCGGTCGGCGAGCCGCCCGCCTGAATGATGACCGGATGCCCCTGCGGCGAGCGGGCGATATTCATCGGTCCCTTGACCTGGAAAAAACGTCCCTTGTGGTCGAGCGGGTGCACCCTCGTCGCGTCGATGAATTGGCCGGTCGCCTTGTCGGCGAGGATCGCGCCGTCGTCCCAGCAATCCCACAGCCCCGTCACGACATCAACGAATTCCTCGGCGCGCTCGTAGCGCAGCGCATGGTCCAGGTGCCGCTCGCGGCTGAAGTTGAGCGCCGCGTTCGGCCGCGAACTGGTCACGACGTTCCAGGCGGCGCGGCCGCCGCTCAGATGGTCGAGCGAGGCAAAGATCCGCGCGACGTTGTACGGTTCGCTGTAGCTCGACGACACGGTGCCGCCGAGGCCGATATGGCGCGTCTGCGCGCTCAGCACCGACAGCAGCGTCGTCGGTTCGAAGCGGTTGACGAATGACGGGTGATCGCCCGGCTCCATGTCGAGGCCATCCGAGATGAACAAGAGATCGAACAGGCCGCGCTCGGCGATCGCGGCGATCTCCCGCATGACCGTGAGATCGCAGCCGCTCGCCGCGGCGCCTGGCCAGCGCCAGCCGGCGGAATGGTTGCCGGTGCCGAGCACAACGACGCCGAGATGCATCTGCCGCCGCGGTGCATTCATCCTGGTGGCCTTTCGCACAATGTGAGCGCCCGAGCGTGTCATTC
>DATJSO010000220.1:0-4097 GCA_035504075.1 Allostellaceae bacterium
ATCTGATCACCATTCCCGGCAGCGGCGAGACGATCCTTTATGGCAAGCGCCAACAGTTGAACCTTGGCCTTAACGTAAAGCTCACCCGCTACTGGACGCTTCAAGGCGCGGAGACGCTCAACCTGACCAACGCCACGAACATCGTCAACGGCGTCCCGACACCGCAAGCGAGCAGCTCGAGTCTCTACGCCAACCTATCGCTGATCTATCAGGACGAGTGCATGGCGTTTATCACCACGCTGACCCAGTCAGGGATCCGCAATGGCGACGTGACGCCCGGCTACGCGGTTCTGTTCAGCGTCGTTTTCAAGAACATCGGTGAGATTGGCGGCAACATCCTCACCGTGGCGCCGCCTGCCACTACTACTCAATGAGGGCAAACCGCCGCCGCGACAGGGATGCCCACGGGGTGTAATCTTTACGGCGAACGGGGGATCCGGGGTGGGTATGTCATGATGTCGTTGCGTCGACTATCGGTCTTGCTCTTGGCGCTGTCGCTCGCGGGGGCCATCGCCATCCCGGCCAGCGCGGCGCCCCGGCGTACGGCAATGAGCGCTCCGGCTCCTGCCGGGCCGGCGCAGCCGGTCCCGGAGATGCGCATCGCGGCAGTCGTCAACGACGAGGTGATCTCGGAATTCGACCTCATCTCTCGCATCCGGCTCGTGGAGATTTCTTCAAACCTCGCCGACACGCCGGAAACGCGCAAACGCATCGAGCCCCAGGTGCTGCGGGCTCTGGTGGACGAGCGGCTGCAGCTGCAGGAAGCCAAGCGCCAGAACATCGTCGCCACCGACGATGAACTCAACAATGCGATCTCGCAGATCGAAAAGCAGAACAACATGCAGCCGGGGCAGCTCAACCAATTCCTCAAGGCGCGCGGCATCGACCGGGGTTCGCTGATCAACCAGCTGACTGCGTCAATCGTGTGGGCCAAGCTGGTCCGCCGACTGGCGGCGCAAAACACCGAGATCAGCGACGAAGAGATCGACGCGGCGATGAAACGGCTCAAGGAACACGCCAATGAGCCGCAGATCCGCGTCGCCGAAATCTTTCTTGCGGTCGACAATCCATCTCAGGACCAGGACGTTCGCAACCTGGCGGAAAAACTGACGCAGCAGATGAAGCAGGGCGCGAGGTTCTCGGCGGTCGCCCAGCAATACTCGCAATCGGCGACCGCTGCCGTGGGTGGCGACCTTGGCTGGTTGCGGCCTGATCAACTTCCGCCAGAGCTTGCCGCCGCCGCAGCGCCGCTCAAACCGGGCGAGCTGTCGCCACCGGTCCACACCAATGGCGGCTACTATCTGCTACTCGTCCTCGATCGCCGCAACGGCGAGATCGGCGGTGGCACGGCGCAACAAGGTGGTCCGGCCTACGATGTGGTGCAGGTCATCCTGCCATTGCCGCCGCAACCGTCGGAGGCGCTGAAGCGCGCCGCGGCAGTCGAGGCGAACAATCTGCGGTCTGCCAAATCCTGTCCCGAACTGCTCAAACTCGGGCAGCAGAAGGCGCCGCAGTCGACCAACGAAGGCAAAATCAGCCTCGCCAACCTGGCGCCGCAGATGCGCGAGCTGCTGACCAAGCTGCAAGTCAACCAGCCGTCGGAGCCGATCTTGCAGCGCAGCGGCGTCGGCGTCCTTATGGTGTGTTCAAAGGATGCCGCCCAACAACCGGTGGCGGCGAAGAGCGGCGAACTGACCCGCGAGGAGGTGTTCGAGACGCTGCTGCGGCAAAAACTCGATACCGTGTCGCGCCGCTATCTGCTCGACCTGCGGCGCGCCGCCTACGTCGACGTGAGGGTGTAGCGGCATGCGGCTTCCGCTCGCCTTGACGATGGGCGAGCCGGCCGGGATCGGCGGCGAGATCACACTCGCGGCTTGGCGGCAGCGGGGCAGTGGCGTGCCGCCATTCTATGCAATTGACGACGCCGGCCGGCTCGAGCGGCTGGCGGGCGCGTTGGGCTGGGAGGTCCCAGTGCGAGCGATCGATGCGCCGGAGGATGCAATATCGGTGTTTGCCGATGCGCTCCCGGTGGTCTCGCTCGCCAGGGCACCGATGGCCACTCCCGGACATCCGTCAGTCGAGGACGCCGAGCTTGTCATCGGATCAATCGACCGCGCCGTCGCCGATGCCCGCAAGGGGCGCGCCGCAGCGGTCGTTACCAACCCGATCAACAAGGATGCGCTCTACCGTGCCGGGTTTCACCAGCCTGGCCACACCGAATACCTCGCCGAATTGGCCGGGATGCGAGAGCCGGCGATCATGATGCTGGCCGGCAGCGAGTTGCGCGTCGTCCCCGTGACGATCCACCTCGCGCTGCGCGATGCGATTGCGGCGCTGAGCACCGCAGCGATCGTTCACGCCGGGCGAGTGGCCGACGCGGCCTTACGCCGCGATTTCGGCATTGCTGCACCTGTTCTCGCGATCGCCGGGCTCAACCCTCATGCCGGCGAGAATGGCGGGCTGGGGCGCGAGGACATCGACATCGTCGCCCCGGCGATCGCCGAACTGCGCGCCGCCGGCATCGATGCTCGCGGCCCGTATGCCGCCGACACGATGTTTCATGCTGCCGCGCGTCGCGGCTATGACGCGGCGCTGTGCATGTATCACGACCAGGCGCTCATCCCGATCAAGACGATCGACTTCGACGGCGCGGTCAACGTGACGCTGGGCCTGCCGTTTATCCGGACCTCGCCCGATCACGGCACCGCGTTCGACATTGCCGGCAAGGGCATCGCGCGGCCCACCAGCCTTATCGCCGCGCTGAGGCTCGCCGCCGACATGGCGGCACGGCGCGCCGGATCTTGACCCGTTTGCACGGATGCGGCGACGCGAAGCGTGGCCGCACCTGATAGCCTGCCGCCGCTGCGCGAGGTCATCGCCCGGCACGGTATCGCGGCGCGGAAAAGCCTTGGCCAGAACTTCATCCTCGACCTCAACCTGACGCGGCGGATCGCCCGCTCCGCCGGGCCGCTGGGCAACGGGACGACGATCGAGATCGGGCCGGGACCTGGAGGGCTCACACGGGCGCTACTCGACGAAGGTGCGGCCCACGTCGTCGCTATCGAGCGCGATCCGCGCTGTCTCGCAGCCCTCACCGAGTTGGCGGCGCATTATCCGGCTCGGCTGCAGATCGTCGACGGCGATGCGCTGGCGCTCGATCCGGCGACACTCGCCGAGCCGCCGCGGCGCGTGGTCGCCAACCTGCCGTACAACATCGCGACCGCGCTTTTGCTCAAGTGGCTCGACCTGATCGGCGATTACGAAAGCCTCACGCTCATGTTTCAGCGCGAGGTCGCCGAGCGGCTTGTCGCGGCGCCGCGCAGTTCCGCCTATGGCCGGCTGTCGGTGCTGGTGCAATGGCTGTGCGAGGTACGGCTGTTGTTCGACATTCCGCCACAGGCATTTACGCCGCCGCCCAAAGTGACGTCGACCGTCGTACACCTCACGCCGCGTCCTGACCCACTGGCGCCCGCCGACAAGGCGACCCTTGAACGCGTCACCGCCGCCGCCTTTGGCCAGCGCCGCAAGATGCTACGGTCGAGCCTCAAATCGCTTGGCGTGCCGGTTGCGCCGCTGCTGGCCGCCGCTGGCATTTCCGGCAGTGCCCGCGCCGAGGAGCTATCGGTCGCGCAATTCTGTGCTCTGGCGCGGGCGTTCGCGATCCGCGTTTAAGCCGCCCGCAGCTTCTTCACATGTTCTTCTAGACCCGGCTGTGCGACCCTGCGCAAGCGGCCGGCGATTTTGAGAATCTCTGCCGGCGATGGGATCGCGGCGGGAAGTTCGCGCTGACGCTGAAGCCGCTCGGCTGCCACGATGGCCTCAGCCTGCTCGACGCTCACAGCCAAATCGTCATTGATGATCACGTATTCATATTCCGGCCAATGGCTCATTTCCTCGGCCGATTTCGCCATGCGCTGGGCGACGACGGCATCGCTGTCCTGGGCGCGCGTGCGCAGCCGCGCCGCCAGCGCGGCAACGCTCGGCGGCAGGATGAAGACCGTCACCAGATCGCCGCCAACGCTCTGGTCGAGCTGTTGCGTCCCCTGCCAGTCGATATCGGTGACGACATCGCGCCCCGCGGCCAGCACCGCCTCGAT
>DATJSO010000221.1:0-3732 GCA_035504075.1 Allostellaceae bacterium
CCGCACCCTGTGGTCACGGGTGCCGCCGGCGCTCCAACTGCCGCAGATCTTCCGCGTCGCCATCGGACGACAGATGCGGCGCACCCGCATCGGCGGCATCGCCATCAAATCTGCTATCGCTGCGTTTGGTTGATAAACGCCATTCACGCTAAGCGGACAGACCCAGAACATTATGCGGCGCGGGCCGTGATCGCATCGAGGGCGCGAAGGAGGCGGTATCCATCTGGAGCGAGGCCGGCGTCGGCATCCCAGAGATAATCGCCGGTGAGATTGATGTGCTGCCAGCCGACGGGTGCGAGGTGGCCCAGCAGCGGGTCCGGGACGATTTCGCCGCCGCGGCGCAGCTCATCGAGCGCTCGGCCGAGATAGACGGTGTTCCAGAGCGCGATGGCGGCGGTGACCAGCGTGAGCCCGCTCGCACGATATTGTAGCGCCGCGGCGGCGCGGTCGCGCAGCCGGCCGAGGCGATGAAAGCAGACGGCGCGGGTGAGAGCATTGCGCGCCTCGCCCTTGTTGAGCTCGACGGTCGCCTGCCGCCGGAGCCCAGGCAGCTCGAACCAATCGAGCATGAACAACGTGCGTTCGATCCGACCAATCTCGCGCAAGGCCAGCGCCAGCCCGTTCTGACGCGGATAAGCGCCGAGGCGCTTGAGGAGGAGCGAAGCGCTCGCGGCGCCGGTCCGGACCGACGTCGCGAGCCGCAAAACGTCATCCCAGTGCGCCGCGATCAGTTTTTCGTCGATCCTCCCGGCGATGAATGGTTCGAATACCGGCCAGGTATTCGCTGGCCCGAAAGTGTAGAGACGCCGATCCGCGAGGTTGGGAATGCGCGGCGCAAAATAAAAGCCGAGCAGGTACGCTAGGGCAAAGACGTGATCGCTGATGCCCCCGCCGTCGGTGTGGTGGGTCGCGATGCTCAGGTCGGCTTCGTGGTAGAGCAGGCCGTCGATGACATAGGCGGCTTCGCCGGAAGGCGGGATCGCGACCGTGTGGTACGGCGCCTGGCGCGCCGAGAGGTGCGTGTAAAACAACGCGGAGGCGGTCCGTTCATAATGGGCGTTGACCGCCGGACCGGCGGTCGGGAAGTGCTGTCCGTCCGAGCTCGACACATCGGCGGCGCCGAACAGCGCGGCGAGCGGCTGGCGTTGCTGGGCGTTTACGAGCGTCGCAAGAGCATGGCGGTAGGTTTCCTCGCGCAGATGCCAAGCGGCCGTCCAGGCGAGCTGCCGATAACTCGCGACCGAGCAGGCCTCGGACATGCGCGTCAGGCCGAGATTGGTGGCGTCGGCGAGCACGGCGGTCAGCACGATACGCCGATCGTTCGCCGGCGCGCCCGAATACAGATGGGTGAAGGCGCCGCTGAAGCCGGTCCAGCGGTCCACCTCCGCGAGCAGGCTGGTGATGCGAAGGTTGGGCACCATCGCGTACAGCCGATCCGCGAGGGTTTCGGCCGCCTCGGGCGTTACCGCCTTGAGCGGCGTGATTTTCAGCCCATCGCCGTTGATCC
Source organism: Allostellaceae bacterium (assembly GCA_035504075.1). Classification (GTDB taxonomy): domain Bacteria; phylum Pseudomonadota; class Alphaproteobacteria; order ATCC43930; family CGMCC-115725; genus DATARH01. The sequence goes on from DATJSO010000221.1 coordinate 1,508, forward strand.
GAACGTCTTCCAGCTTGTCGGCCGCGGCTTTGGCGGCAACTTCGCAGAGGCGGCGGTCCCACAGCGCCCGACGCTCGGCGAGATACTCTCCGGCGGTCGCCGGCGCCGCAACAGGAAGCGGCCCGGCCTCGCGCATCGCGGCGAACAGGGCGGGCCCGATCAGCTGGTCTTCGACCGCGCGCCATTGCCGGCTGCCTTCGACCCAGATGTCGCCGGCGCGCAGTCGGTCGCGCAGCGCCAAGAGGGTGGCCGCCTCCCAAATCCGGCGCTCGGCGCCACCCGCGTTCAGCACGGCTTCGCGCCACGCCGGGCGGAGAAAGCTTGTCGGCAGGCTGCGCGGCCATTTTCGGCCGCCGCTTTCGTAGATTGAGCGCAGCAACTCGACCGCCCGCAGCGTTGCGGCGGCGGCCGGAAGGGCCTGCAAGCGCAGCGATCCCAGAAACAGCGGTCCGAGGCGGTGCAGCACCGGCCAGGCGCGCGTGCCGAGGGCCGGGAGATCCGCTTTGTCCGGACGCGCAAGGCGTTTCGCTTCCTCGACGCTGCGCGCCAGCTTGTCCCAGCCGATCGCCGAGGCGACCGCTTCCTGCAGATCGGCGCCGCTCTCCTTGGCTTCGATCAACGCCGCCCCCAGCCTGGCGAGAAGCCGTACCTTGTCGTTGATCGCCCGGGCGTCACGGATCAGGGCATCCTTCTCGCGGATTTCGGCGCGACGGAACATGCGGCCAATGGCGCGCTCGAAAAGGGCAACGGTGTCGTCGGTCAGCCGCGCGATCGTGTCGAGTACCGTCGCGACCAAAGTCGCGCGGCGGCGCAGCGGCGAGAGGGTCCGTAGATGCTGTGCGGTGAAACGCGCGCCCTCGCGCGCAAGCTTGCGCAGCCGTTCGGGATGAACGCTTTCGGCGGAAGCCGGATCGAGGCCGATCGCGCTCAGAGCAGTCCGCTGCTCGACCAGGCGCGCAAGGGCGCGATGACCGGGAGCGCCGGGCGGCTGACGCGCCCAGGCCAGCCGGCTGATCGATGCTCCCTCTTTTGCCGTCAAGAGAGCATCCAGCGCGTTCGCCTGCGCCGGGAGCAAGCCGCGGGTCAACTGATGCGCGACCTGGCGCTCGGCCGACACCATAGTTGCGGAGACGAGTTGATCGACAACGAATGGACCCGGCACAACGAGACGCCGGCGCCGCAACTCGTCCATCAGCGTCGTGGCAATTTCGCCGGCGTTGGTCGCCGCGAGGGCTACGGGCAAGAGCCACGCGAGCATTTCGCAACGATGCTCGGGCGTGAATCCGACAAATCCGAAGTCCGCGCGCAGGGTATCGAGTTGCTCATACCGTGTTTGAAAGCGTGCGGCGTAGGCCGCGAGGGCTTCGGGCGTGATGTCGACCTGGTCGGCGACAAAGCGAAGCGCCGGCGCCGGTATCAATTCGCCCTGCTGCAACAGCCGTCCCGGATATCGCAGCGCACAGAGCTGCAAGGCAAAGCCGAGCCGATTGCGATCGCGCCGCCGCTGGTGGATCGCCACAAGATCGGTGTCGGCCAGGGTCCAATATCGGACCAGGGTGGTCTTCTCGGTCGGCAAGGCGAACAGCTCATCGATCTGTGCGGTCGTCAACCTACGGCGTCTCGGCATCACGGATTGTCCCAAACAGAGTGTAGGCTGTTCGGCACGATACCCGACCCTGCGGGATCAAGGGATTGCGCGCCGCCAAACCGGGAGAGTTCAATTGGGACAGCGAGCGGCTCTTTATTGCCGGGTCTCCACCGCCGATCAGTCCTGTGCCCGGCAGGAACGCGACCTGACTGACTTCGCGGCACGGGCCGGCCACGAGGTGGTTGGCGTATTCAAGGAAACCGCCTCAGGCGCAAAGCTCGATCGCGCCGAGCGCAAGAAGGTGATGGCGCTCGCGCAGCGCCGCGAAATCGATCAGGTAACCGCGAGCATAGGCGGCTCACCGCTGCCGCCCCGGTTACGCCGATCGACCGCCGCATCGGCCAATAACTGAAAACTCCGAACCCGGGCCCGCTGCTCTGCGGGCCTTTTTCGTTGCATCGCTCGGCTGATGGCAGCGGAGAGGTAGAGAAGGATGGCCGGGAGGGGGTGAACCCGGACGGTGAAAGAGAGCGCCGGCCGGACCTCACCAACCCTGCTTCCGGAGATCCCCGTCATGCTCACGACCGCATCCGCCGCACCCGCCGCGGCCACGCTCCCCCTGTTCCTGCCGCAGGCC